>CAYPQM010000119.1:0-19681 GCA_964412845.1 uncultured Streptosporangiaceae bacterium | reverse complement strand
CATAGCTGATGAGGGCATAGCTGATGAGGGCGGCATCGGCTATGACGACCTTAGCGATGACGGCGTGGACGGCTAGCCTGGCGTCATGACATGTGCTGGATGGGTCCGTTTAGCTGGATGGGTCTGATTTTTCCAGCCAGTGCATGATGCCGGCCACGTTGGAGGCGGTGCTGCTCATCGTTTCGAATTTGGCGGCGACGTCCGGGTCAGCATCCGCATTCAGGGCGGCATAACGCTGCCGGGTCCGCTCGTGCACCATGGCCACCGCGTGATCGAGGTCGAGCCGGGCGTTGCGGGCCCGCCTGGTCTCCTCAACCCACAGCGTGATCTCCTCGGCTGACCGGTCAAGGACCTCACCGACGGCATCCACCGGGCCATAGTGGCTGAACAGCAGCCGGGTCGGCCGCAAGGCAGCGAAGGTACGCAACGACTCAAGCGCGATGGCCAGGTCGAAGTCCGGGGGCGGCGTCGCGGGCCGCAGGTCGCCGGTTTCCGGAATGTACACACCGGCGGCGTCGCCCACATAGAGGTCCCCGGTGGCCGAGTCGATGAGGCCAACATGATGCTTAGCGTGACCTGGTGAGTAATGGCTGTCCAGCCGCCGGCCGCCGCCCAGGTCAATGGTCCCGCGCTGCTCGACGGCCGTGATCCGCTCAGCGGGAGTCGGCGCCATGTCGCCGAAGAGATCATCCAGCGCGCTTCCGTACACCATCCGGGCGCTGGCCATCAGCCGGGACGGGTCGGCCAGGTGACGGGCCCCCCGTTCGTGCACGACCACCTGTGCCTGCGGGTACATGGCGGCGATGTCCCCGGCCCCGCCCGCGTGGTCCAGGTGGATGTGGGTGACTACGACGGTGGCCAGGTCGGCGGCACCGACCCCCAGGTGCGCCAGCGCATCTCGGACCACCGGCGCGGATGGCGCCGTCCCGGTCTCGACCAGGCACGGTCGGTCCGAGAGGATGAGATAACCGGCAGTGATGCCCTGATACCCGGCCATCCGGGTGTCGATCTCATACACATCGTGTCCGAGCCCGGTGACGCCAGGACCCGTCGCCGCGTCCGCACCTTGTTCCATGCGGCCATCGTCGCAGACGCGCCCGCCCGTGGCTGTGGGCGGTCCGACGCGTTCTGAGCCAGGAATACAGTGCTGGCGCTGCGCCGGCGGGTACTATCGGAACGCATCCGGCTCGCGGGCCCTCACCCGCGAGCCACCGGGCACCGCTCGCCTGGAGTAGCCCGGCGGCCCGGGCGCACGCAGCGGGCGTGATGCCTGCCCAGCGCCGGACCCCACGGGAAGCCTGCGGAGCAAACCAGCTGTGAGCGGAACGCCATTGAAAACGCCGGCCGCCAGGAGGCACCTGGCTACGCCGGGCCAGCCCGCCGGGGGAGGCCCGGCGCGGGTCAGCCGCGTGACCGTTGTCATCATCGCGGCCACGGTCCTCGGGCTCGCCCTGCGGCTGTACCAGCTGAGCCGTCCGGGCTACCTGTTCGGCGTGACGGAGTACGACGACGGGCCCGACTTCGGCAGCGCGGTGTGGCTGGTGCGCGGTTACCTGCCGTACCACGACTTCATCATTGTGCAGCCCCCGGGCATCACGCTGCTGATGTCCCCGGTGGCGCTGGCGACGAAAGGGCTCGGCACGGACTGGGCGATGGCGGTCGCGCGGATCGTGACGGCGGTCGCGGGCGGTGCATCGGTCGCCCTGGCCGGCCTGCTCGTCCGGCACCGGGGCCTGCTCGCCACCGTGCTGACCTGCGGGATCCTGGCGGTCTTCCCATCCAGCATCCAGTCCGCGCACACCGTCCTGCTGGAGCCCTGGCTGGTGCTGTTCTGCCTGGCCGGGGCGGTCGCGGTGTTTGACGGCGACGGGCTCACCGAGAGTGGCAGGCGGCTCGTCTGGGGCGGCGCCTTGTTCGGGTTCGCGGGCGCGATCAAGGTGTGGGCCGTCTTCCCAGTCGTGATTGTCCTCGTGCTCGCCGCTCGCAGGCCCCGGCGGGCGGTCAGCTACCTGGGCGGGGCCGCGGCCGGATTCATCCTCCCCGTGCTGCCATTTGTCATCGCCGCACCCCGGATCTTCTACAAGAGCGTGATCGTCGCCCAGTTGGTCAGGATTGATGAGGTGCGGACCCCGCTGGCCTTCCGGCTGCACGAGATGACCGGGCTTACTGACGTGCCCCGCCTCGGGGTGGCGGCCCTGATCATCATCTCGGCCGGCCTGGTCGCGGCCGTGGCCGCCTGCGCCATCCTTGCGTCGCGCGCCACGGGCCGGCCGCCGTCAGCGCTGGAGTGGTTCGGGTACGGGACGAGTGTTCTCGCGGTGGCCGCTTTCCTGTGGCCGGCTGACTTCTACTACCACTACGCCGGGTTCCTGGCGCCGTTCCTGGCCCTGGCCATCGCGCTGCCAGTGTCCCGGCTGGTGACTGCGGGCGGCTCGCAGGCTGACCGCGGGGCGGGTGACCGCGGGGCGGGTGGGCGCGGGCTCGCCAGGCCAGCGGTGGCCGCCGCCGCGCTGGCGATCATCATCATGGGGGGTGTCCAGTTCGGCGTGGAAGCCGCTGCGCAGCAGCCGCCGCTGGCCCCCGCCACGCCGGGGGTTCCGCCGGGCGACGTGGCCGCTGCCCGGCGGGTTATCCCACCGGGCGCCTGCGTCCTGGCCGACCAGGTCTCCTACATCATCGCCGCCGACCGGTTCATCTCGCGGGTACCGGGCTGCTCCCGCATGCTGGATGGCGTCGGCACCGACTACTCGCTGTCCGGCGGCCGGAACGCGGCCACCGGGGCGGCGAGCTCGCCGGCGGTGCGCGCCGCGTGGCTCGCGGCGCTCCGGCCTGCCCAGTACCTGTGGATGTCAGCCCTCGCCTACAAGCGGATCCCGCTGGGGGCGCCCGAGGTGGCGGGCTATATCAACAGCCACTTCATTCCCGTGCCCGGCGGACCGTTCGGGCTTTTCGTCCGCCGGGGGCTGCACCCTCGGTGAGCCGGCCAGCCGGCCAGCCGGCAGGCCGGCCGCGTCCTCGGCGTGCTGACCCGGCCACGCCGCGGCCGGGTCAGCGTCAGCCTTCGGCCAGGGTCCGGATGACCAGGCCGGTGCGCGGTTTAGGGGCGAACGACGTCGACTTGCGCGGCAGTCGCTCGCCGTGTGCCGCTATGGCATAGACATCCGCCTGTGACAGCGGCGTGCAGATCACCGCGGTGCCCGACGCCCGGTCCGCCTCCTCAATCGCGCGGGCCGCGTCATGATGCACCACCCGGACCCGGCGCTCGTCATCGACGATCCCCCAGACACGGGCGATCAGCAGTTCCTGGAGTACCGAGGCCGCCAGCGCGCGCCAGCGGGCCGACCGTCCCGCAGGCATTGCCGCCGTCAGCTGTGCCGGGTCGGGGTCGGTGAGCAGGTGGATCTCACCACTTCCGGCGACCAGGAAAGCCGTCCCCTGCTGCGCCGCCTCGGCCAGCGTGGCCAGGGCGGCGGGCAGTGCGGCCCGGCCCCCGGGCAGCGACCGCACCGTGAAGGCCCCCTTGGCGCGGCGCACGGCGTCGGACGGGTCCAGCCCGGGGAGCACCCGGTGGATCGCGCCGATCCGCGGCCGGTAGGCGGCCGAGTCGACCAGCAGCGCCAGGCCGTAATCCCACGGGTTGGCAGGCCCGTTCGCTGCGCGGCGGCCCGCCTGCATCTCAAGGTAAGCCGCATAGCGGTGGTTCCCGTCGGCGATCAGCGCCTGCCGTGGGGCCAGATCCGCGGCGACCGACGCGTGCTCGGCCGGGTCAGTCAGGGCCCAGAGCCGGTGCCGCATGCCATCACCGGTGTCCGCGCTCAGCAAAGGCGGCCTGGTGCGGGCCACGTCATCGACGAGACGGCTCGCGGCGCTGCCGGAACGTCCGCCGCCGCTGTGGTGATCGCCGTCGTCATGGCCGTCATGGCCGTCATAGAGCAGGAAGATCGGTTCCAGGTTCGCCTGGGTGGCCTCCATGAGCTGCCGCCTGCCCGCCACCGGCCCCGGCATGACCTCCTCGTGGGGCAGCAGGATCCGCGCGGCCGGCGGGGCAAGCCGCAGCGCGCCAATGAGCCCGCGCTGCAGCACGGACCCCGGGCCCGGCCCGCCCGGTGCCGAGATGGCCAGGCCGCCATCGGCCGCCGGGGCCTGGCCATCGGTGCTCTGTTCATAGACATACAAGGCCGGCTGCGTGTCTGGCACCAGGATCCCCTGATCCTGCCATTCCCGGAGCAGCCGGGCCGCCTCGCCGTACTGACCGCCGGGGCGGCCCGGATCCTGGCGCGGCAGGATTAGCCGGACGATGTTGTGCGGGTCAGCCGCAAGCAACTTGTCCGCTGTGTCGTGCGCGATCACGTCGTACGGTGGGGAAGTGACCTCCGCGAGTCCGCTGACCTTTTCCTGGGCATAACGGACTCCACGGAACGGTTCAAGGGCGAGGTCGGCTGACCCTGGTGTCGCTGGTCCGTGGCCGGACGGAAGGATCTGCACATATGTCAGAAGCACCATCGGGCGGCCGGGATTCCCGCCCGGAGAAAGATCCGCTGTCGTCAGGTGAACAACTGGCCCCGGATGGTGACGTGTATTCGTGGTACCAGCGGGGCCTGGAGTTGCTCAGCCGGGGCAGTGCGGCAGCGGCCGCCCAGCTCCTGGAGCGCGCGGCGGAAGCTGAACCGGACTCGCGCAGTGTGCTGGAGGCCCTCGGCCGGGCCCAGTTTGACACGGGCCGGTATGTGGCCGCGGCGGAGAGTTTCCGGCAGATCGTGGAGGCCAGCCCGAGTGACGACTATGCACATTTTGGCCTCGGCCTGGCTCTTGCCCGCGGCGGGAATCCGGCGGCGGCCGTTGAGCATCTCGCGCTCGCCGCGGCGATGCGGCCAGAATTGCGGCACTACACGGACGCGTTGCTGGGGGTCCGGGCGACATTGCGGGCCCGCTCGCGGGCACAGGGCGGTAGCTGAGCATGCAGGGGGATTCTGTGGCGCCTGAAGGCGCACGGGGCGGCCTGGCCGGCTTCCTGGGTGGCTGCGCGGATCCGCTCGTCAAGGTTTACGACGTCGCCTTGCTCGATCTCGACGGCGTCGTCTACCTGGGCGGCTCGGCCGTCCCGCATGCCCCCGACGCGCTGGCCCAGGCATCTGCCGCCGGCATGCGGCTGGCTTTCGTGACCAACAATTCCTCCCGGACTCCCTCCGCGATCGCCGCCCAGCTGACCAGCCTGGGCGTCGACGCCACCGCCGGGGACGTAGTGACCTCGGCGCAGGCCGCCGCGCGGCTGCTGGCCGAACGGCTGCCCGCAGGCGCGGGTGTCCTTGTCGTCGGCGGCAACGGGCTGCGCGTCGCCCTGCGGGAACGCGGGCTGCGCCCGGTCACCGTCGCCGCCGACCAGCCGGCCGCTGTCGTTCAGGGGTACTCAGCGGACATCAGCTACTCGCTGCTCGCCGAGGGCGCTATGGCCGTCCAGGCGGGCGCGTGGTTCGTAGCCTCGAATGGCGACGCGACCATGCCGACGGCCAGGGGGCGCCAGCCCGGCAACGGCGCACTGTCGCAGGTGATAGTGACGGCCACCGGCCAGCAGCCGGTGATCGCAGGCAAGCCGGAACCGCCGTTGCACGCAGAGTCCGTAGCCCGGACGGGCGCGCAGCGGCCGCTGATCGTCGGAGACCGGCTAGACACCGACATCGAGGGCGCGGTCCGGGTGGGCGCGGACAGCCTGCTGGTACTCACCGGAGTCACCCATCCGCTGGATGCCGTGCTGGCGCCGCCCCACCAGCGCCCCACGTACCTGGCGGCTGACCTGATGGGCCTGCTGGAGCCGCATCCCCCGGTAAGCGTCACGGGGGACACCTTCACCTGCGGGGGCTGGACGGCCCGGCGGCCGGCCGAGGGCCCGCTCGGGCTCGACGGTTCGGGCGACATGCTCGACGGCCTGCGCGCGCTCTGCGCCGCCGCGTGGTCTGCCGAGGACGTCACGCCGGACATGGTGCGGCCGGCGGTGGCCGTGCTGCCGGGCTGAGCCAGAGATCAGCGGGCAGGCTTCTCCCAGATCGAGACATGCTGGCTGCTCTCGCTGGTGAAGGGTTCCCGTGTCCATCCGTCCCACCGTTCGCGCAGTCGCAGCCCCGCGATCTGGGCCATCAAGTCGAGTTCGGCCGGCCACACATACCGGAAGGGGATCGAGCGGTACTCGCCGCGGCCGCCGGTAACCTCGATGTAGTTCGAGCTCATCGCCTGGGTGGCGACGTCGTAGATGTCGAACGCCCATCGGGTCGGGCTCACGTGGAACGGCACGGTGTTCTGCCCGGCCGGGAGCCGGCGCAGATCGGGGATCATGACCTCGATGACGAAGCAGCCGCCGGGTTCAAGGTGCGCCGCGACGTTGCGGAAACAGGCGACCTGCGCGGCCTGCGTCGTCAGGTTCATGATCGTGTTGAAGACCAGGTACGCGACGGAGAACGCCCCGTCCGCCCTCGTCGTCGCGAAATCTCCGATCGTCACGCCGATCGCGTCGCCGCCCGGCTTGGCCCGCAGCCGGGCAACCATCGCCCGCGACATGTCGATGCCGTGCACCGGGACGCCGCGGCGCGCCAGCGGCAGTGCGATGCGCCCAGTCCCGATGCCCAGTTCCAGGGCCCGGCCGCTGCCCGCGAGCCCGGCCAGAACATCGGCTGCCGCGTCCACGATGCCCGGCCCGGAGATCTCCGCCGACGACTCGTCGTACGTCGCCGCGACTCGTTCCCCGAAGTAGCCGTCGGCATCCTGCACCGGCAGACGGTACCGCAGAAGACCGCTTAGCTGCTAGCAGATTTTTCGCGCCCGTGGCATTGCCGTCGAGCGGTGCGGTAGCGGACGGCGCCGATCGGATTTCAGGAGACGCCCCACCGGCCGTCGGACTCGAAATACACGACCCTGGAACCGCCCCATCTCTGACGTGCCGCGGGTCCCCGTGAACGGCGGTTCTCACGAGACAGTTCCTTTGCCGCCACCGTTCTTTTCAGGGAGATTCTCATGCCAAACTTTCCGCCTACCTCAGCTCCATTCTCCGTCAAGTCGTTAGCGTCACTCTCATTGAGATGCAGCAAGCACGTCAGCGCAGCGCCCTTGCCTCGCGCTGAGCCGTCTACCGCACGGAGATTCAGGATGTGAAGCCCATCAGACATGACATTACTCCTAAGGGAATAGAGTCGTATCTTCGCGGCCGAGACGTCACGGCCGGGCACGATGGTCGTCTGTACCATGCCAGCTGAACCCGTGCGGTAGTCTGCCGGGGCTCCCAGAGGTGAGACTCTCTTGGTTTTCTCGTACCGTCTCCACACGAGGTTGGGCGCGCTCGGCTGTGGCGAGCCACTGGGCCATAGAGTTCCAAACAACTCCGCCATCGCCATCGGCTGGGCCCCCTTATTCAAGAAGACGAAATCCGCCGTGAGAATGAGCCTCATGCGGCGATCCTCGGCGACGCCCGGATGGTTCGTGGTGTAATGCAGGGCAATCTCTTGGCCGATTTGAATCCGCAGGCTTGGCTTCAGCGCAAATGTATACACGAAAGTGAGCAGGGCTGTCCCCGCCGCGAAAGCAGAAAAGACTGCCGCAAGAATGTCACTTAGAGACACAACAGTCGCCCTTCTTCAAGCTGGCTGAGCCCGGGACGGCTGCTGGATCCGGCCCTGCGCCGGCAGCAGCCATCACATGCCCCGCAGTACCCCCGCAGGGCACCTTCGCGCACACTTGGTGGTGGCACTTTCGGCGGAGTCGAAGGGGGTGCTGACAATGGGACTGACCTGGAGAGACGCGGTTTCGTCCGTCGTCATCATAGTGATCCTCGTGGCGTACGCGGCGTATCTGGGCGGAACGAGCCAATTGCTGATCTCCAGTGCGTGGGCCACGTCCGCCGTGCTGCTGTTTCTCGGCACTGGCTGCGCTGTCATCGCGGCCGGCGACCTGTATACGAGACCTCAGCCGCGGTCGGGCGAGGTGTTCCGGCGGATCGCAACCGTGCTCGGCGCCATCGCGCTCATCGCTGGGGTCATCGGGCTGATCGGCAACAGCGCGCACGCGCTGGAGATCCTCGTCGTGGCCACGCTCGCGTTGTGGGGGACGGCCACCTTCTGGCACGTGCTCACCATGGGATCGGAGCATGAGCCATCCTGACCGCCACGAAGTCATCCATGGGCAGAGCCCGGGACTCGTTCACCCGCGCCTGATGGCCGCACGGCCAGGCAGCGCCTGGGCCTGCGGGCCCGGCCGCGTGTTGACGGCTGCATACGACATTCGCCGTATGTCCTTGACTGCGCCGGCGCCCGCAGTGTGGGGGGTGGCCGGCGGCTGCCGGCCACCACCGCACGCGTGCAGGTGCCGAGGAGGAACTCATGGTGACGAAGATCAGCGGCGGATCGGAGAACGTGCTGGCCGGGCCGGATGCCGGGTGGCGGCCGGTGGCACCGCTCAATGTCCCCCGTGGTGGCCTGGCCGGGGCCAGCCTCGGCGGTGCCGTCTACGCCGCCGGCGGCTGGACGGACACCAGCTTCCAGACGGCTGTGGCCGACCTGGAGCAGCTGCCAGATTCACCCGGCGCGAGGTGGCACAGGCTGCCGTCGATGCCCACAGCCCGGGGTAACCCGGCCGCGGCGGCCCTTGACGGGCGGGTCTATGTGCTGGGCGGTTACCCGCCCGCAGGCCAGGCGTTCGATGTGGTCGAGGCCTACGACCCGGGCCGCAACGTCTGGTCCTCCGTGGCGAGGCTGCCGAGCCCGCGTGGCGCGGCAGGCGCGGCGGCCGCTGGTGATCGCCTGTATGTGGCCGGCGGTGACGATGGCACCAGCACCGCGATCCCGCTGGACACCATGGTTTCCTACGATGCGGGAACCCGGAGCTGGCGGCCGGAACCGCCGATGCCGACCGCCCGGAGCTTGCTGAAAATGGTCGAGCTGGGTGGGGACATTTACGCCATCGGCGGGGTCGCCGATGGCCCGTTCCTGGCCACCGTGGAACGCTACGATGCACAGCTGCGCACCTGGCGGCCGGTGGCGGCGATGAGCACCGGCCGGGGCAACCCGGGCGTCGCCACGGTGGGAAACCGGATCGTGGTGGTCGGCGGGGCAGGTGGGGCTCTCGGCTCCGCCCAGCCACTCACCAGCAGCGAAATCTACGATCCACGGGCTGACCGCTGGCAGGTCCTGCCGGCGCAGCTCCGGCCGGGCCGGGCGTCCCTCATCTCCGCAAGCCTGCGCCCGGACACGGTCCTGGCGATCGGGGGCTTTGACGCCGCCGGGCCAGCCGTCACCGCTGGCACCGGCCGGGTTGACGCGCTGCAGATCGGACCGGCCACGCGTGCGGCGGGGGGCTAGCGCGGCCAGTCGGGGAAGGTGCGGGCCACGGCTGCCGCACGGTTGGGAACCCCGAGCCTGCCGTAAATGTTCTCCAGGTGCTTGCGGACCGTCCCTTCGGCAACTCCAAGTGCCCGTACCGCCTGCCGGTTGCTCAACCCCTGTGCGACCAGGGCCATCAGGTGCCGCTGCCGATCGGTGAGACTTCCCGCGTCGGGTCCGCCCTCCGACCGGGCGCAGATGCCGGCAATGCGCGGCCGGAGCAGGGCGGCCAGCAGCCGGTCCCGTTCGCTGAACCGGCCGCTGGTCCGCCAGAACAATATCCGGCGCGAGTGCCCGGGCCGGCGCGGCAGGCTCAGCATCATCTCGACCGGTAAGCCAAAGTGCCGGAGGTAGTCGACGAACATCGGATGAGCCCGCCACTGCCGGGCGGAGTAGAAATCCGACACCATGGTCACTGCCGACACGTCGCTGCTGAGATCCTGGTAGGAGCATGCGGCGCACGAGTGGTAATGCCGCCAGAACGCCTCCTCATGCGGGTCCGCGGATGCGCCGTCCTGAAGTTCCTGGGAGGCGCCGCCGATCTGCCGTGGCACGTCGAGGTCGCAGTAGGTGACGTCATCGCATCCGATCACCCGTCCCAACCCGGCCAGCAGCGCTACCGGCACCTGGCCCGGCACCAGGTCGGCATGCTTCACGTCATCGATGACGGCCAGCAACGCACGCAGATCACGCTCAGACACTGTCAATGGGCTACCCATCGGACCTCACCATCCCAGTCCGGGCCGACCAGAATCTCGTGCTCACCTGGCCGGCCCGCTCCCGGCAAACGGTACCTACGGCGGCGGGATGGTGCCGCAGACGGCGGGCCGTCCGGCGGTCAGCCCGCGGCGACCAGGACTTCGGGCGTCGGGCTGGCCATTCCGTGCGGCACGGCGACCGGGCCGGTCACGCGGGCTGCTGCTCACCCGGCATGAACCCGGCCGGATATTGCGAGCCAGGCACGTGCAGCCAGCAGTGCACCCAGTGCCCCGCGCTCGGCTCGGCACGCGGCGGGCCGGCGGCGGCGCAGACCGGCATGGCATGCGGGCACCGTGGGTGGAAGCGGCAGCCGCTCGGCGGATCGATCAGGCTCGGCGGTTCTCCGGTGTTCGGCACGGAGGGCGCCGCGCCCAGCCGGTCGGGATCCGGCGCTGATGCGAGCAGCAGCTGCGCGTAAGGGTGGGCCGGCCGCTGCGTGACGTCCTCCGACGGGCCGCCTTCCACGAGCCTGCCCGCATACATGACCAGGGTCGAGGATGCGAAGTAGCGGGCCGAGGCGATGTCGTGGGTGATGTAGAGGACCGCGAGGTTCCGCTCTCTCGCGAGGGAGCCGAGAAGGTTGAGCACCCCGAGCCGGATCGATACGTCGAGCATGGAGACGGGCTCGTCGGCCAGCAGCACCGAGGGACGGGCCGCCAGGGCCCGGGCGATCGCGGCCCGCTGGCGCTGGCCGCCGGAAAGCTCGTGCGGGAACTTCTCGGCGAACTGCTGCGGTGGCACCAGGCTCACCTCAGCGAGCAGGGCCGCCACCCGGTCCGTGGCGTCCCGGCGGCGCCGGGCGTATCCGTGGATCAGGAGCGGGCGGGTCAGGTGGTACCGGATCGTATGGGCCGGGTTCAGCGACGAGAACGGATCCTGCAGGATCAGCTGCACCTGGCTGGCGTAGCGCTTTGATGCCCGCCTCAGATGGCCCTGCACCGGCCGGCCGAACAGCGCGATGGTCCCACTCGTCGGCGGGTACAGCCGGGCCAGCAGGCGGGCGATGGTCGACTTGCCCGAGCCTGATTCGCCGACCAGCGCGGTGACCGTGCCCGGGTGCAGCGTGAGAGACACGTCGTCGACCGCGTGCACCTTCTTCTGGCCGCTGAACCAACCCTGTTCCCGCTGGCGGACCCGGAAGTGCTTGGTAAGCCCGATGGCCTCCAGCGCGGGCCCAGGGGCCGGTGCGGGAGCGGGGCCGTCAGGCATCGCCGGCCGGTCCTTCCCCGTCGAGCGACAACGGCATCGGGCCGCCCTTGTTGTACAGGTGGCAGGCAACCTGATGCCCGGAGCCATCCGGATCGACGGGACTGGGCCGCAGCACTGGCACGAGCGTGCGGCACGGCTCGTGCGCCCGCTGGCAACGCGGGTGGAACGGGCAGCCGGCCGGCACCGAACGGAGGTCAGGAGGCGAGCCGGGAATCCCGGCGCTCGCGCGCTGCGGCCCGTGCAGCGGCGGAAACGAGTTGAGCAGCCCGCGGCTGTACGGATGGCGCGGCGAACGGTACAGGTCGGCGGCCGAGCCCAGCTCCACCAGCCTGCCCGCGTACATGATCGCGATCGTGTCCGCCAGCTCGATCAGCAGCGACAGGTCATGGGTGATGAACAGCACGGCGAATCCGAGCTGCTCGCGCAGCCTCCTGATCTCGGACAGGATCTGCCGCTGGATGACCACGTCCAGCGCCGTGGTCGGCTCGTCCATGACGATGATTTCCGGCCGGAGCGCCAGCGCCAGCGCGATCGTCACCCGCTGGCGCATTCCGCCGGAGAGCTCGTGCGGGTAGGACTTGGCGCGGTCGGCGGGAATGCCGACGAGCTGGAGCAGCTCGGCTACCCGTTCCCGGCGGGCGCGGCGGTCCATCTGCGGCACATGCGCCCGCAGCACATCGTCAATCTGGCTCCGCACGCACAGGACCGGATTCAGTGCGTTCATCGCCGACTGGAAGACGATCGCGAGCTCGGCCCAGCGGAACCGGCGCAGCCCGTCCGGGCTCATGCCGAGCACGTCGACCGGCGGCCCGGAGCGCGGATGGTACAGGACCTGGCCGCCGGTCACCCGCCCCGGCGGGCGGAGCAGCCGGGTCATCGCGTAGGCGAGCGTCGACTTCCCCGATCCCGACTCGCCGGCCAGGCCCAGCATCTCACCCCGCCGCAGCAGCAAGCTGACCCCGGCGACCGCGTGCAGCGCCGCGCCGCCGATCCCGTAGTCGACGCTGAGGCCGGTCACGTCCAGGGCCATGCCCGCCGCGGTGGCCGGGAACGGCGGTGCCGGGAATGGCCGGATGAGCCCGCCGGTCATGACGACTTCCGTGCCGGGCGGCCGGTGGTCGCGATTTTCGCGGCGCGCAGCCGCGGGTTGACGAATTCGTCAATACCGAAGTTGATCATCGCGAGGCCGGCTCCGACCAGCGCGATGCACAGGCCTGGCGGCACGAACCACCACCAGGCGCCAACCTGGAGGGCGGAGTCGTTCTGGGCCCAGTAGAGCATGGTTCCCCAGCTCCAGCTGGAGAGATTGGACAGGCCAAGGAACGCCAGGCCGGCCTCAGTCAGGATGGCGAAAATGACGGTGAACACGAAGTTCGCCGCGACGATCGCCAGCTCGTTGGGCAGGATCTCGAAGATGATGATCCGCATGGTTCCCTCACCCGCGATCCGCGCCGCCTCGACGTAGTCGCGCTTGCGGATGGAGAGGGTCTGGGCGCGCTGGACCCGGGCACCCCAGGCCCAGCCGGTCACGCTGATCACGACCGCGACGCTGAGCGCGCCCTTGCCGGGCAGGTATCCCGCCATGATGATGACCAGCGGCAGCGCCGGGATCACCAGGAAGATGTTGGAGAATACCGAAAGGATCTCGTCTGGCACCCCGCCGAGGTAGCCGCCGAGCAGCCCGATGAACAAAGACAGCACGGTCGCGATCGCGCCGGCCACGAATCCGACGAACAGCGATATCCGGGCGCCGTTGATGAGCTGGGCAAAGATATCCTGCCCGGTCTGGGTGGTGCCGAGCCAGTGCGCGGCCGATGGTCCTTGCAGCACGGCCCGGCTCAGCACGTTCGGGTCGGTCCGGTCGATCATCGGCCCGAAAATGGCGACGCCGATGAAGAAGAGCACGATGCCGAGCCCGGCGGCGATCTTCGGCGCGCGCAGGGCGGTGAGCCAGTTCGGCAGCCCCGCGGTGCCCGGCTCGGCGCCCCCGGCGGCCCGGGGGGAGTCCTCGGTGAGTACCTGCGGGATGGCCATGACCTACGCCCCTTGCCTGGCGCGCGGGTCCAGCGCGCCGTAACACAGGTCGGCGAGCAGGTTGGCGGCGAGCACGGCCAGCGTGATGACCAGGAAAACTCCCTGCATGAGTGGGTAGTCCTCGTTGTCGACGGCCTGGTACAGGATGTAGCCGATGCCCGGGTAGGAGAAGACGATCTCGGTAAGGATGGCGCCGCTGACCACGAAGCCGACGGAGAGCGCGAAGTCGGCGATGTTCGGCAGGATCGCGTTCCGGGCGGCGTAGGCGAACATGATCCGGCGTTGCGAGAGGCCTTTGGCCTCCGCCAGGACGATGTAGTCGTCGCCGATGGTGGTGATCATCATGTTGCGCATCCCGAGCAGCCATCCGGCGATCGAGGACAGCACGATCGTCATCGCAGGCAGGAAAGAGTAGTAGGCGGCGCTTTCCATGAACGTCCACGACCAGCCGATCGGGCTGGCCGAGCTGTACCCGCCGTACAGCGGGAACCAGTGCAGCAGGGCGCCGAAGACGAAGACCACCACGAGCCCGAACCAGAAGTACGGGACAGCGGAGAAGAATGTCGTGACCGGTACCGCCGAGTCGAGCCAGGAGCCGCGGTGCCAGGCGACGATGATGCCCAGCAGGGTGCCGAGCACGAAGCTGACCACCGTGGAGGTGCCCACCAGCCAGATCGTCCAGGGCAGGCTGCGGGCGATGACCGAGGAGACGGTCGCGGGGTAGAAGGAGAACGAGATCCCGAGGTCGCCGTGCATCAGCTGGCGCCAGTACGTGAGGTACTGCGACCAGAGGGACGCATGGTTCAGGCCGAACAGCGCCGACACTGACTTGATCGCCGCAGGACTGACCCGGCCCCGGAAGTTCGAGAGCAGGATCTCGGCCGGATTCCCGGGCATGAGATGCGGGACGAGGAAGTTGATGGTGATAGCCACCACCGCGGTGAGCAGGTAGAAGCCCATGCGGCGGATCAGGTATCGCATGGATCTTCCTCCTGCCGCCGCTCCGCGGTCCGCCGCTCCGCGGTCCGCCGCTCCGGGGCAGGACGGTCCGCGGCCGCCCCGTCCGGGCCGCGCTCCGGATAGTCGATCGCGGCCACGAATCTGGCCGTGATCCAGTCCGGGCTGGTGATGGCCTTGCCGATGACCACGCACCAGGCGCCGTGGTCCAGAGCGGCGCGGGCCTGGTCGGGCCGCGTGATGCCGCCCTCGGCTAGCACCGGCACATCCAGCCGGGCCTGCAGGCCCGCCAGGACATCAAGCGCCGGGCCTTCCTGAGTGCGGACCCCGCCGGCGGTGCCCGCCAGCGTGGTGGCCACCGCGTCCGCTCCGGCCTCCGCCGCGGCCACTCCTTCCGCGATGCTGGCGACGTCCGCGAGGACCACGGCACCAAGATCGTCATGCAGCCGCCGGATAACCTCCGCGAGGTCGCGGCCGTCGGGTCGCGGGCGGCCTGTCCCGTCGATGGCGACGATGTCGGCTCCCGCCTCGACGACCGCCCGCGCGTGCTCAAGGGTCGGGGTGATGTAGACGCCGTCGCTGTCGGCCTTCCAGAGGCCGATCACCGTGGTATCGACGGTCTTCTTGACCTCTACGATGTGCCCGGGCGTGTCGATCCGCACGCCGCAGGCGCCTGCCGCGGCGACGGACGCCGCGATCCGCGCGATGATCTGGGCGCTGCGCAGCGGATTCCGCGGCGGTGCCTGGCAGGAAACGACCAGTCCCTGGCGCACGCCCACCAGCGCCCCGCTTACCGGGCCCTCCTGCTCCCAGCGCTGTCCCGCCATCGGCTATCGTCTCGTCTCTTTCGGTCCTTGCCCCGGCCGCGGTCTGGTGGCGGGCGGCGCGCCGGGCACCTGGCCAAGCGCCGCGATGGCCGCGCCGATGACGCCGGCATCCTGGCCGAGCTCACTCAGATGGACGGCGACCCCGGCTGGGCCGGGCAGCGTCTCGGCGCGCAGTGCGGCGGTCATCGGATCGAGGAACGGCCGGCCGACGCCGAGGACGCCGCCGGCCAGGACGATCACTTCCGGGTCAATCACGTTGGCCAGCCCACCAAGCGCCCGGCCGAGCACGGTGCCGGCCCGCTCGATGACCGCAAGCGCTGTCTCGTCCCCGTCCTGGCAGGCCCGGCTCACGTCCTCCAGGCTGGGCCGCGTCCGGCAGCCGGTCAGGGCGGCATAACGCCTGGCGATCGCGGGCCCCGCCACCAGCGCTTCCAGGTGCCCGGGGCGGCCGCAGCCGCACAGTGCAGCCGCCGGGCCGTCCGCCGCGACGTCGACCGGCAGGTGGCCGATCTCCCCCGCGGTGCCGGTCGGCCCGCGCCGCAGGGCGCCGCCGAGCACGAGCGCGCCTCCTACGCCGGTCCCGACGGCGACGACCAGCGCGGACTCAGCGCCGCGCGCGGCACCCCGGCTGGCCTCAGCGAGCGCCATCGCGTTCACGTCGTTCTCCACCGCGGTGGGCAGCCCGGTGCGGGCCTCAAGCAGGGGGCCGATGCGGACGCCGGCCCAGTCCATGATCGTGTCACCGGCCGACCGGATCACCCCCGCCGACGGGTCCACCACGCCAGCGGTGGCCACGCCGAGCGCCGCGGGCCGCCGCACCGCGGGTCCCCGGGCCGCCGCCGCCTTGAGCTGGTTGACCAGCGCGGCCGAGGCGGCAACCACGGCCGCGGGCCCGTCGGCCGCGGGACTGGCCGAACGCTGGCGGGCCACCATCTCCCCATCCGGGCCGAAGAGAGCGGCGGCAAGCTTCGTGCCGCCGATGTCGAGCCCGATGACCGGCACCGTCATCGGCCCGCTGACCGCTTCGTAGCTCCCTGGCTCACCTGCTCACCCGCTCACGCCTGTGGGACCCGGACCATACTGCGTACAGCTGATTTGAAAACATCTAGACCAGTGCGCGGAGAAACACCCGACATTGTTTCCTGACCAGGTCCGGCAATCGACCTGACAGAATCTAACATGTGCCATCTACCTGCTGTGATGCCAGATATAAATGCCGACGGCGAGCTGGCGGCAATTCTTGCTACAGCGGACAAATGTCCTAGACCAGCTATCCGGACGGGTATTTCATGCCGCTGCAGATCACCGGGACTTTCATCGACGAGGTGACCCACGACATCCCGGCCCACAACTGGGGGCACGCGGAGTGGGAGCGGGAGTTCGATACGTTCGTCGCGGCGGGGCTGGACACCGTGATCCTCATCCGCGCCGGGTGGGGTGAACGGCTGGCGTTCCCCTCAGCCAGCATCTCAAGCAAGGTCCGCACGCTTCCGGTGTACGCCGATATGGCCGAGCTCTTCCTCGGCCTGTGTGACGACCGTGAGCTGGCGTTCTTCTTCGGCCTCTACGACTCGGGCTACTACTGGCACCGGTATGACTGGAAGACCGAGGTGGCGCTGAACCGGGAATTCACCCGCGAGGTCAGCGAGCGTTACGGGGGCCACCCGTCCTTCCGCGGCTGGTACCTGCCGCACGAAACCGCCGACACCAGCGGCCGGATAATCGACATCAACACGGCCCTCGCCGAAGCGGCGCGGAGCGCCGCAGACCTCCCGGTGCTGATCTCTCCGTACTGGCACGGCCGGGTAGAGGACACCGAGCCGGCCGGCCAGCACGGGCGCACGCCCGCCCGGAGCGTGGCCGAGCATGCCGGGCAGTGGGAGGAGATATTCGGGCGCTACCAGGGCCTGGTGTCCTGCTGCGCATTCCAGGACGGGACCGCCTACGAGGCTCAGTTGCCTGACTTCCTGCGGGCCGCCCGGGAGGCCGCCGACGGGCACGGCATCGACCTGTGGGCCAACGTCGAGACCTTCGACCGGGATATGCCCATCGATTTCCTGCCGATCGAGTGGCGCAAGCTGGTGAACAAGCTCGACGCGGCCGAGCCGTACGTCACCAAGGCCATCACGTTCGAGTTCTCCCACTTCCTGAGCCCGCACTCGATGTGGCCGTCGGCGCGGGCCCTCTTTGACCGCTACCAGGAGTACCGCGCGGGCGCGGTGCCGCGCCTCGACCAGGAGCCCGCCGCCGCGGCCGGGCCGCACGACCGCCGCCCGGCCGGGCAGCCGGCCCCGCCCGGCGACGGCAGCTAGGGCGTCAGCAGAAAGGCATGCAGATGCGCACGTCACGTTCGCTGGCCCTGGCTGTCTCGGCCGCCTTGCTCGCTGCTGGCGGCGCGGCCTGCTCGGGCGCTGCCACCGGCGGGCCCGCCGCGCCCGGCGGGAGCAGTTCCCAGGCCGCGCTGACCTACGCGGATGACCCCGTGGGCAGCGTGAGCGACAACTTCAACCCGTTCTCGCTGAACAACGCGCTGTCGCTGCTCGACGCCCCGTTCATCTACGAGCCGCTGCTGCAATGGGACCTGCTCAAGAGCAACGCCTCCTACCCGTGGCTCGGCACGTCCTACCGCTGGGCGGACGGCGGCAGGACGCTGACGTTCCACCTCAGGCCCGGAGTCAGCTGGTCCGACGGGCAGCCGTTCACCAGCGCTGACGTCGGCTACACCTTCGGCCTGATGAAAAGGTACCCGGCGCTGAACAGCAACGGCATCGCATTCGCAGCCGTCGCCGTGCCGGGCCGGTACACGGTGGAGTTTCACTTCGCCAAGCCCGAATACGCCGAGCTCTACTACCTCAGCTCGCAGGTCATCGTCCCCCGGCATATCTGGAGCAAGATCAAGGACCCGCAGACCTACACCGACCCGGCCCCGGTCGGCACGGGCCCGTACCTGCTGAAGTCCTTCTCTCCCCAGCTCGTCACCTTGACCAAGAACACCCGGTTCTGGATGCCCGGCAAGCCGGAGGTCGCCGAGGTACGGCTGCCCGCGCTCGCCTCGAACACCACCGGCGGGCTGCTGGCGGCCAATGGGCAGCTCCAGTGGGGCGGGTTCTTCATCCCCGACATCCAGACCTCATTCATCGACAAGAACCCCCGGTATCACCGCGCCTGGTTCCCGCCGCAGTCCTCGCTCGTGGTGATGATCCTCAACCTGGCCAGGTACCCGTTCAACCAGTTGCCGGTGCGCCGCGCGATCAGCGATGCCCTCGACCGCCGTCTCATCGTCAGTGTGGGGGAGCAGGGGGAGGCTCCCCTGGACAACTCGCCCACCGGCCTGGTGCTGCCCACCCAGCAGAAGTACCTGGCGCCCCGGTACGCGAACCTGCGCTACTCGGTGGATGACCAGGCGGCGAACCAGATCCTCGCCGCGGCGGGCTTCACGATGGGCCCGGGTGGCGTCCGGCGGACACCCAATGGCCAGCCCATGTCCTTCACGCTCACGCTGCCGGTCAGCTACAGCGACTGGATGGCCGGCAGCCAGGTGGTAGCCCAGGACCTCCGCAAGATAGGCATCGACGTCACGGTGCGCGGCGTCTCGGTCTCGCTGTACACCTCAGATATCGCGGATGGCAATTACCAGATGTCCTACGACTTCACCAGCATCGGGCCCTCGCCGTATTACAGCTATTCGCTGCTGGACACCACCGGCTACGCGCCGATCGGCAAGCAGGCGAGCGTAGACCCCGAGCGCTGGAACAACCCAGCCTCGACCAGGGCGCTGGCCGCCTTCGCGTCGACCGGGTCGGCGGCCGCGCAGTTGGCGGCGATACGGCAGCTCGAAACCATCCAGGTGACCCAGCTGCCGGAGATTCCGCTCTTCTACAACGGCGTGCAAGCGGAATGGAGCACCGAGCAGTTCTCCGGGTTCCCCTCCGCGCAGGATCCCTATGCCTGGCCGGCCTACGGTCCCGAGAACGAGATCGTCGTGCTGCGGCTGCACCCGCGCGGCTAGGACGTGCGGATGCCAGCAGACCCGGCAGCAGACCCAGCAGCGGTCCTGGACAAGAGCGAGCTGGTCCGGTCGTTTAGTGAGGTCGGCGTGCGGCCCGGCGGGATGCTTCTCGTCCACTCATCGCTGTCCTCCTTCGGGACGGTGCGCGGCGGCGAGCACACGGTCATCGACGCGCTGCTGGAAACGGTCGGGCCCGGTGGGCTGCTGGCGATGCCCACGCACACGTGGTCGACCGTCAGCGCCGCCCAGCCTGTCTTCCATGAGCGGCTGAGCCCGTCGATCACCGGGCGGATCACCGAGTCGTTCCGGCTCAGGCCCTCGGCGGTGCGCAGCCTGCACCCCACGCACAGTGTTGCCGCCATCGGGCCATCCGCGCCGGACTACTGCCGGGGCCACGAGGTGTACAGCACGCCCTGCGCCCGGTCGTCGCCCTACGGGCGGCTGGTGTCCGGCGGCGGCCAGGTCCTGCTGCTCGGCGTCGGCCTGGAGGCGTTCACGCTGGCGCATGGGATCGAGGAGTGGGCCGA
>CAYPQM010000118.1:10800-21396 GCA_964412845.1 uncultured Streptosporangiaceae bacterium | reverse complement strand
CAGCCGGGTGACGCCCTCAGCGGCGTTGTAGTAGGCCTGCGGCTCGGCCGTGTTGGGCTTGTGCGAGCCCGCGGGGCTGCCACCCTCGTACTTTTAGTAGATCCGGGCCGGCGTGCCAAGATCCTTCTCCAGCCGCCGGGCCCGGAACAGCGGGGTGGGCCGCCACAGCCGGTAGACGTCGAGGACCTCTTCCGGGATGGCGATGTGCCGCTCCGCTGAGACCTCCTGGCCGATCAGCGCCGCCGGGAACAGGGGCGCGAGATCGTCCGGGCCGACCGGCTGGCGGGTACCCGGGTGCAGCGGTGGCGGGGGCGGGGACGGCAGGTCGGGAATGATGTTGTACCAGTGCCGCGGGAGCTCGGACTCTTGGAGCACGTACTTGACCTGACGGCTCATGGGTGCCTCCCGCGAAGCGCTGTGAATACGAACTAACCAGGCAAGACATTATCTACCACGTCGACGCCTGGATTTCCGCTGGTCAGGACGGAGGCTACCGGGCCGTGGGCGGCAGGCGGGCGGACACTGCCCCGATGCGTTCAATTCCGGCTAAAGTCGGGCAGATATCTCGTGGCGGACGCGGCGCAAGACGCGCCGACGGTGAGCAGCGCTAAATTTGCTCGTGGGCGCCCGCCCCAGGCAAGGAGGGGCCATGCAGCGCCCGCGCCACCCGGTCGTCGTCGCCGCCTCTGTCCTGGCGCTGTGCCTGGCCTTGACCGTGGCCCTGGCGGGCGGCAAGGCCAGGCCCGGAGCCAGCAGAACCGCACTGGCCGCCGCCGCGGCGCCCGCCGCCGCGGCCGGAGACCACCCCGCGGGATTCTGGTACGGCACCGACAGCCTGCCCATCACGATCAGCGGCCCAGCGCCCTACCAGGAACCCAAGATCGGCGGCGCGTACGGCGGCTACATCGGGATGATCGGGAACTGGGCGATCTGGCAAGGGTGCGGCGGCCGTCTCGTCTGGTCGGCGGCGAACAGCAGCGCGGCCAACACCAACTTCACCACGTACGGCAAGGGCATCGGCACCGGCGTCTACTGGTTCATGGGCGGCCCGGGGGTTGACCCGAACTACAACGGGACGACAGCGGAGGCCACCACCTGGGGCGCGAACCAAGCGGCCAGGACACTGAGCGATATCGCCCGGCATCACATCACCTACCCGGTGGTCTTCATGGACATCGAACTGCCCGGCATCGCGCCAGCGACGGACAACGGCTGGAACGCCGTCTACACCTCACCCTGCAGTGGCAAGATCAAGACGGGCTTCATCGCGGCGGCCGTTGACCGTGCGGTCTTCAATGGTTACTGGGCATACATCACCGCGCATTCGTCCTACAAGCCCGGCGTGTACTCCTCACCTGACATCTGGAGCCTGATCTTCGGCACCGGCAGCGCCGGGTCCATCCCGCACACCGATGAGTGGACCTACACGCCCGGCACCAGCAAGCTCTCGCCCGCCCCGTCCGGCTGGTGCCTGGCGGGCACGTCGACCTGCGCACACTTCTTCGGCGGGGTCAGCAGGTCCGACCCTGAGGCCCTGATGTGGCAGTGGTCAGGCGGGGGCGGGATCACCAACGGCACCGGCGACTTCGATCAGATAGACGCGAACCGCCAGCGGTAAGCCGCCGCCCATCTCACCTGCGCAGTACGCACGGCTCTACCGGGCTTGCTGACCGGGTCACATCCGGGTGTGCCCCGGGCAGAAACCCTTGACAACCGGTCAAGATCACATCAACATCAGTCAACAACGGGCAGATGAGCCCGCTGAGCATCCCCGCACTGTCCAGGGGGCCGGATGTTGCCGACGCAGCGCCGCCAGGCGATTCTCGCCGAGGTCAGCGAGCGCAGCGCGGTGTCCGCCGAGGACCTGGCCCGCGAGTTCGACGTGTCGGTCGAGACCATCCGCCGCGATCTGCGCGGGCTCCAGCGGCAGGGACTGCTTGATCGCGTCTACGGTGGCGCGACGCGCCCGTCGGGCCGTTCCGATGAGGGCAGCTTCACAGCCCGGAGCACCCGTCACATCGGGGCCAAGCGGGCCATCGCCCGGCTGGCCGCATCCCTTGTCGAGCCGGGCGAGACGATCGTCATCGATATCGGCACCACCGCGCTGGAGGTGGCCCGGGCCCTGCCCGCCTCGTTCGGCGGCCGGGTCCTCACCAACTCGGTGCCGGTCGCCATGGAACTGTCCGCCCGCCGCGACGTGGAGATCATGCTCTGCGGCGGCCAGATCCGCCATGGCGACGCCGCCTGTTCCGGCGCGCACGCCGAGGCGTTCTTCGCCGAGTTCTACGCCGACCGGGCCTTCCTCGGATCCGGCGGCGTGCACCCCGAGGCCGGCCTCACCGACTATTACCCGGCCGAGGTCGCGGTACGGCGCACCATCATCGCGCACACCGCTGTCTCCTATGTCCTGGCCGACTCCAGCAAGCTCGGCGGCATCGCGGTGCACCGGGTCTGCCCGCTGGACCGCATCGACGCGGTCCTCACCGACGACACCCAGCAGGCGGGCGTGGGCGCAGCGCACCCCGGTGCCGACGTGGCGCTCACCTCCGCTGGCGTTTCGCTGCTCCGGGCCCAGGCCGCGGAGCCATCCCCGTTTTCCGCGGCCGGCTGACGGCCTGACCAACCGGCCCGTTTCCGTGGAGGAGCGGGCCCGCTGAGGATGTGATGACGGTGGCCACAGTCACCTCCCGTGACGACGATTCCCAGCTTGACCGGTACGGCTACCGGCAGCAGTTCGTCCGCTCGCTGCGCCACTTCGAGTCGTTCGCGGTGGCGTTCTCGTTCATCTCCATCACGACCGGGATATTCACCACGTACGGCTTCGCGCTGGCCACCGGCGGCCCGCGGAGCATCTGGACCTGGCTCATCGTCGCCACGGGCCAGGCGCTGGTCGCGCTGGTCTACGGCGCGCTGGCGGCCCGGGTGCCGCTGTCCGGCTACTCCTACCAGTGGGCGTCCCGCCTGGCCAACGTGCATGTGGGCTGGTGGCTCGGCTGGATGTCGTTCGCGTTCCTGTCCATCGTCACGGTCTCGGTTGACTACGGCTTCGTCCAGGTCGCGTTCCAGCCACTGATCGGCGAGGCGTACACGCCGACCAGCACCGCTCTGGAGACGCTCGTCGTGCTGGCGCTGCAGGCGGCGCTCATCATCGCCTCGACCAGGATGACGACCCGGGTCAACAACACCGCGGTCGCCACCGAGGTGGTGGGCATCCTCGGGCTCACCGTGCTGCTGGTGGTCGTGGCGGCGCTGCGCTCGAAAGGGCACTGGTCGAATCTCGGCTCGACCGGGGTGGTGCCGCACGCGGGCTACTACGGCTGGCTCGGCCCGTTCATGCTCGCGACCCTGCTCGGCGCGTACACCATCGTCGGGTTCGAATCCGCCAGCAACCTCGCGGAGGAGACCGTCGAGCCGCACCGGACCATCCCGAAGGCGATGATCCGCGCCGTGCTGGCGTCCGGTGTGGTGGGCTTCGTTTTCCTCATCGCGCTCACCTACGCGACCAGCTCGGTGAAAGCCGCCTCGGGCAGCGCGGCACCGGTGGCGTTCATCGTCCAGGATGTGCTCGGCGGGGTGGTCCAGAAGCTTTTCCTGATCTTCGTCTGTATCTCCATCTTCGCCTGCGGCCTGGTCATCATGGTGACCAACAGCAGGCTGATCTGGTCCATGGCCCGCGACCGGCGGCTGCCCGGATACCAGCTATGGCGCCAGGTGCCCCGGGCGACCGGCGGGCCGTCCTGGGCGACGATCCTCGCCGCGGTCCTCGGTGCGATCATCACGCTGGTGCTGCGCACTCACACCGCTGCCCTGGTCACCCTGTTCACCGCCTCCACCATCATGCCGGCCCTGCTGTACGCGGCGACGGTCCTGCTCTACCTGTTCGCCGGCCGGCGGCGGCGCGGCGGCACCGGCCACTTCTCGCTGGGCCGCTGGGAGATCCCCGTCATCGCCGGCGCGCTCATCTGGGTCACCTACGAGCTGATCGTCCTGATCGGCCCCAGCGAGTTCCGCGACGCCCAGTACTACGTGCTCGGCTCGCTGGCCCTCGGCGCACTCTTCTACCTCGGCCAGTGGCTGCTTGAGCCGGCTGCCATGCGGGCCGAGCAAGGCGCCCATGGGGCGGACGCGCTGCTGGACGCCGACCAGGCGCCGGCCGGCAGCACGCCCGCGGGCCGCCCGCCAGCGGACGGGGCGCCAGCGAGCGGATGAACATTCTCGCCATCGACCAGGGCACGTCGGCGACGAAGGCGCTCGTCGTCGGCCCGGGCGGCGAGGTGCTCGGGTCCGGCGAGGTGCCGGTCCACCCGCGCAGTGTGCCCGGCCGCGGCGTCGAGCAGGATCCGGAGGAGCTGTACTCCTCGGTCATCGGTGCCGGGTCGGCCGCCGTGGCGCAGGCCCGCGCGCCGGTGCACGCGGTCGCCCTCGCCAACCAGGGCGAAACGGTGCTCGCCTGGGACCGCCGGACCGGCCGGCCGCTCACCCCGGCGATCGTCTGGCAGGACCGCCGGTCAGCGGGGATCTGCGGCCGGCTGGCCGGCTCGGCGGACCGGCTCGCCGAGATCACCGGGCTGCGCCTCGATCCCTACTTCGCGGCGCCGAAGATGACCTGGCTGCGGGAGAACCTGACCACCGATGGCGTCGTCAGCACGACGGATTCGTGGCTGCTCGCCCGGCTCGGCGCTGGCTACCTGACCGACGCGGCCACCGCGTCCCGGACGCTGCTGCTCGATCTCGACTCGGCCGCCTGGTCGACGGAAGCGTGCACGGCGTTCGGCCTCGATCCGGATTCCCTCCCTGAGATAGCCGACTGCGCCGGGATCGTCGGTGAGACGACCGCGTTCGGCCCGCCGCTCCCAGTCGCCGGGATCGCCGTCGACCAGCAGGCGGCGCTGCTGGCCGAGGGGTGCCTCAGCGGGGGCGAGGCGAAATGCACCTACGGGACCGGCGCCTTCCTGCTGGCCACTACCGGACCGCGGGCGGCGCGGTCCACCGGCGGGCTGTCCGCCTCGGTGGCCTGGCGGCTGGCCGGGATGAGCACTTACTGTCTCGACGGGCAGGTGTACACGGCGGGCGCGGCGGTCCGCTGGCTGACCGAGATAGGCCTGCTGGACCAGCCCGCCGACCTGGACGCGGTGGGCGGCTCGGCGCCGGACCCGGGTGGGGTGATCTTCGTGCCCGCGCTGGCCGGCCTCGGCGCGCCGCACTGGCGGCCGGACGTGCGGGGCACGTTCCACGGGCTCGGCCTGGGCACGTCACGGGCGCACCTGGTGCGTGCCGTGGCCGAGGGGATCGCCGCCTCGGTGGCGCTGCTCGCGCGCTCGGTGGCCGCTGACACCGGCGTCCCGCTCGCCGCGCTGCGGGTGGACGGCGGCCTGACCCGTTCCCGGCTGCTCGTCCAGGCCCAGGCTGACCTGCTGCAGCTTCCGGTCCAGGTGTGCCGCTCGCCAGACGCCACGGCCCTGGGCGTCGCCGCCCTGGCCCGGCTCGGCATGGGCGAGGTGGCCAGCCTGGCTGAGGCCGTATGGCCGGTTGAGGTGGACTGGACGGCTGAGCCAGCACTATCCGAGGACCAAGCGGCGCAGCGGCTCCGCCGGTTTGACTCCATCCTCCAGGCCACTGTGGCAGCGGCCGGATGACTGAGGTCGGCGTCGCTGATGTGGTCATCATCGGTGCCGGGGTGGTGGGCACCGCGATCGCCCGCACCCTGGCCGGCTACGAGCTGAGCTGCGTCCTCGTCGAGGCGGCGGCCGATGTCGGCACGGGGACGACCAAGGCGAACACTGCGATCCTGCACACCGGCTTCGACACGGTGCCCGGCAGCCTGGAGAGCAGGCTGCTGCGCCGGGGCAGCGGCCTGCTGCATGACTACGCCCGCCGGGCGGGCATCCCGGTGGAGCGCACCGGGGCCCTGGTCATCGCCTGGTCCGATGAGCAGGAGGCCGCGCTGCCCGGCATCGAGGACAAGGCCCGCCGCAACGGCTGCACCGACGTCCGCCGGGTCGCCGCCGCCGACCTGTACCGGGCTGAGCCGCAGCTAGGTCCAGGCGCCAGGGGCGCGGTCGAGATCCCCGGTGAGAGCATCATCTGCCCGTGGACGACGCCGCTGGCCTACGCCACCGAGGCGGTGCGGGCGGGGGTGCGGCTCCGGTTGCGGACCCGGGTCACCGGCGTGCGCACTGATGCGGGCGACCACGGGGCGGGCGACCACGGGGCGGGGGAGCACCCGGCCGGGGAGCATCAGGTGGCCACCACCAGGGGGGTGCTGCGCTGCCGCTGGCTCGTCAACGCGGCTGGCCTGGAGAGCGACCACGTTGATGCGATGCTCGGCGGGGGTGGCTTCACGATCGCACCCCGCCGCGGTGAGCTCATCGTGTTCGACAAACTGGCCCGGCCGCTGCTCCGCTCGATCCTGCTGCCGGTCCCCACGGCGCGGACCAAGGGAGTGCTGGTCGCGCCGACCGTTTACGGGAACGTGCTGCTCGGGCCGACCGCTGAGGATGTCGCTGACCGGGCGGACACCGCCACCACCCCCGCCGGGCTGGCGGCCCTGCTCGGGGCGGGCGGCCAGATCCTGCCCGGCCTCGCCGCCGAGGAGGTTACCGCGGCCTACGCTGGCCTGCGGGCCGCCACCGAGCACCGGGATTATCAGATCCGGGTGGACGAGCGGCGCCGGTACGCCTGCGTCGCGGGCATCAGGTCCACCGGGCTGTCGGCCTCCCTGGGCATCGCCGAGCACGTCGTCGGGCAACTGGGCGAGGCGGGCCTGCCGCTGCGGGAGCGGGAGACCGCGGGACCGCCGGAGATGCCATACATCGGTCAGGCGGGCGTGCGGCCTTACCAGGACGCGGTACGGATCGCGGCCGACCCTGAATACGGCGTGATCGTCTGCCACTGCGAGCGGGTAACCCGCGGGGAGATCCGGGATGCGCTGGACAGCCCGCTGCCGCCGGCCGATCTGGACGGCCTGCGCCGCAGGACCCGGGTGCTGAACGGCCGCTGCCAGGGCTTCTATTGCGCTGCTGCGGTGTCCGGCTTGTTCGCGGCGGGGAAGCCGGCATGAAGGTCGACGTGCTGATCGCCGGGGCTGGCCCCGCCGGGCTGGCCGCCGCGGTCGAACTGCGCCGGGCCGGGGCCGGGCGCGTCCTGCTGGTCGACCGGGAGGCGGCAGCGGGCGGCGTGCCCCGGCACTGCCTGCACACCGGCTATGGCCTGCGTGACCTGCACCGGCTGCTGGATGGCCCGGCTTACGCCCGCCGCTACGTGGCCGCGGCGGCCGCGGCCGGGGCGGAGGTCAGGGCAGGCAGCACGGTGACCGGCTGGACCGGGATGCACGCTGTCACCATGACCAGCGCACAGGGAGTCGAGACCGTCGAGGCCGCGGCGGTGCTGCTGGCCACGGGCTGCCGGGAGCGGCCGCGAACAGCCCGCCTCATCCCCGGCGACCGTCCGCCCGGCGTGATGACCACGGGCGAGTTGCAGCAGCGGGTGTACCTGGGCGGGCAGCGGCTGCCGGGCCGGGCGCTCATCGTCGGTGCCGAGCACGTGAGCTTCTCGGCCCTGGTCACGCTGGCCCACGCTGGGGCCGAGGTGGTCGCCCTCGTCACCGAGCAGGCCAAGCAGCAGAGCTACCCGGCGTTCGCGGCCGCGGCCGGGCTGCGCTGGCACGCCCCGGTCTGGACGTCGACCACCGTCCGCCGGGTGGTTGGCCGGGACCGGCTGACCGGCGTCGAGGTGGCAGCCACCGGCGGCGGCGCCGCCAGGTTCGTCCCATGCGACACGCTCGTGTTCACCGGGGACTGGATCCCCGACCACGAACTGGCGCGGCTGGCCGGGCTGGCGATCGATCCGGGTACCCGCGGCCCGGCGGTCGACACCGCGCTGGAGACGTCAGTGCCGCTGGTCTTCGCGGCCGGGAATCTCGTGCACGCCGCCGAGACCGCGGACGTCGCGGCCCTGGGCGGACGGCACGCCGCCCGGCACATCGCGGCGGCCCTCGGCGGTTCCCGGCCTGCGGACGCAGCCCGGGTGGCCATTGAGGTGCTACCCCCGCTCGGCTGGATCTGCCCGAACGTCATCACGGTGACCGCGGCCCCGGCGGGCCGGGGTCAGGCTGGCCGGGGTCAGGCCGCGCCGCCCGCCATGCCACCGCGCGGCCGTTTCGTCCTGCGGTGCGGCGCCTTCCGGAGGCTGGCGCGGGTCGAGGTCCGGCAGGACGGCAGGCTGCTGGCGCGGTCCCGGCCGTCCTCCCTGGTCCCGAACCGCCCGGTGCGGTTGGCGGGCGGATGGGTCAGCCAGGTCGATCCGGGTGGTGGCCCGGTCCAGGTCGCGGTCGCGGACGGCGGCGGACCTGCCACTCCGGCGGGCAGGATGGAGCCGTGAGAGGGGAGTGATGTCCGCTGGAACTGCCGGAGGACGAAGCGAGGCGGCGGCTCGGCGGCGCTGCCGTGGCCAGGCTGGCGACGGTCACCCCGGCGGGCCAGCCGCACATCGTGCCGATGACCTTCGCGCTGAGCGGTGACCGTATCTACAGCGCCGTGGACTTCAAGCCGAAGACGACGGCGCACCTGCAGCGGCTGCGCAACATCCGGGCTGACCCGCACGCGGCCGTCCTCGCCGATCACTACACCAGCGACTGGTCCCGGCTGTGGTGGGTGCGGGCCGACGGCCAGGCCCTGGTCATCGACGAGCCGGCGGCCATGGCAGGCCCGCTGAGCCTGCTCGCCGAGCGGTACCCGCAGTACCGGGCGCGGCCACCGGCCGGTCCGGTGATCTGTGTCCTGGTCCAGCACTGGACCGGCTGGGCGGCATCTGCGGCCAGGTAGCTCCGCTTTCATTCCGCAGCTCGCCACGAGCTGAGCGTGCGGTGACCGGCCAGAAATAGAACATGTTCTGGTTCCGCCGGTACGCTGCTGTCATGGGCACTTTCGCGCTCACCGGGGTCGCCTCGGGCATGGGCGAGGCGACTGCCCGGCTCCTGCGCGCCGCGGGTCACCAGGTGATCGGCATCGACCTGCGCGACGCCGACATCATCGCCGACCTCGCCACCTCGGCGGGCAGGCGCACGGCGGTCGATGGCGTATCCGCGGCCAGCCGGGGCGTGCTCGACGGTGCGGTGATGTTCGCTGGCGTGGGCGGCGCTACCGGCCGCCCGGCGAGCCTGCTCGTGTCCGTCAACTACTTCGGGGCGGTCGAGTTGCTCGTGGCGTTCCGGCCCCTGCTGGCCGCGGCCGGGACATCATCCGCCATCGCGATCAGCTCGAACTCCACCACCTGCCAGCCGGGCTGGCGGCCGGAGCTCGTGGAGGCATGCCTGGCCGGTGATGAGTACCGGGCCAGGACGGTCGGCGACGAGGGCGACTCGGCCGCCGCCTACCCGGCTACGAAGGCAGCGCTGGCCCGGTGGGTCCGCCGGCACGCTCCCAGACCGGACTGGGCCGGATCGGGCATCCGGCTCAACGCGATCGCCCCCGGCCTGGTCGAGACGCCATTCGTCCAGGAGACCCGCGGTGACCCGGTCCTGGGGCCGCTCATCGAGCTGTTCCCGCTCCCGGTGGGCCGGGGCGGCCGGCCGGCCGAGCTCGCTGAGCTGGCGGCGTTCCTGCTCAGCCCGGCGGCGCGGTTTTTCTGCGGGTCGGTGATCTTCTGCGATGGGGGCACCGATGCGCTGCTTCGCCCGGACGACTGGCCCGCCCGGTGGGATCTGACGCGTCCCGCGACGTAGGACCGCGGCAGGCCGCGACGATCAAGCCGCCGCCCGGCGGCAACTCCCGGTCAGGCCGGCTGGGCCGCGCCGAGGCCGGTGATGATCACGTCGACCACGCGGCGGACGAACGTGTCGTTGAGCGGCTGGTGACCATTGAGCAGTCGGTGGTAGGCGGCGCCATACAGCAGATCCAGCGCGACCTCGGTGTCGGTGTTGCCGGGCAGCTGCCCGCGGTCGATGGCCCGCATCAGCATGATCCGGTGCTGCGCACGGAGCGGTTCGACGACCCGGGCACGCCAGGCGTCCGCCAGTTCAGGGTCGTGCTGGGCCTCGGCGATCAGGCCAGCCAGGGTGGGCCCGGCCGGAGTGCGGGTGACCGCCCGGACCCAGGAGCGCAACGCCGCGAGAAGGTCATCCCGCAGGGTGCCGGTGTCGGGCAGCGGCTGCAGAGCCTTGAACTCGGCGAGGAACGCGTCGAGAGCCAAGGTGCCCCGGGAGTGCCAGCGCCGGTAGACGGTGGCCTTGGCCACCCCCGCGCGGGCCGCCACCTCCTCGATTGACATGCCGTGCAGGCCTCGCTCGGCCAGGAGTTCGGTGGCCGCCCGCAAGATCGCCCGGTCGGCCTGCTCGCTCCGCGGCCGCCCTCGCCTGGCCGATCCGGCTGGCCCCGGCGCCGATGCAGGCTGTCCCGGCGCCGGTGCGGGCTGCTCCTGGGCCGGGGCCGGCTGGCCCGGGGCGGGTGCCGGAATACTCCGCGTCTCCATGCGGTTGGAGTGTACCGTTACTTTAATAAACGCGACGGTGCGTATCGTATAACGACTCGGGACAGGGTAATGACCAGGCAACCGTCCGTACGGACCGCTCCGGCCGGGACCGCTCCGGCCGGGACCGCT
>CAYPQM010000118.1:0-10700 GCA_964412845.1 uncultured Streptosporangiaceae bacterium | reverse complement strand
GGACCGCTCCGGCCGGGACCGCTCCGGCCGGGACCGCTTCAACCATGACCACTTCGGCGGCCAGCACTTCGGCCGTGGCCAGTTCCGGGGTGGCGGCCCCGGCGCGGTACCGGGGCGCTGGGCTCGCGCTCATCCTGGCCGCGGCGTTCATGGTCGTGCTCGATTTCAGCATCGTGAACGTGGCGCTGCCGTCCATCCAGCGTGAGCTTGGTTTCGCGGCATCGGCGGTGCAGTGGGTGGTCACCGGATACGCGATTACCTTCGGCGGGCTGCTGATCCTCGGCGGGCGCGCGGCCGACCTCTTCGGCCGCCGCCGGATGTTCGTCACCGGGCTGCTTGTCTTCTCCGCCGCCTCGCTGGCCGCGGGCCTGGCGCATGACCCTGTGCTGCTGGTGGTGTCCCGCGCCGTGCAAGGTGCGGGGGCGGCGCTGGTCGCGCCCGCCGCCCTGTCGCTGATCACGACCGGCTTCCCGGAAGGCCCCGAGCGCACCCGCGCCCTCGGCTTCTACGGTGCCACCTCATCGGTCGGCTTCGTGGCGGGCCAGGTGCTCGGCGGCGTCATCGTGCAGTACACGACCTGGCGGGCCGTGTTCCTGGTGAACGTGCCGATCGGTGTGATGGCCGTGCTGCTCACCCCGCGGCTGCTTGGCCGGTCCGCTGAGCAGCGGACCAGGCGCCGGCTGGACATCGGCGGAGCGGCACTGATCACCGCGGCCATCGCCGCGGTGGTGTTCGCGGTATCGCAGGGCGGCGCGGAGGGCTGGACATCACCTGCCGTGCTGGCGGCGGCGGTCCTCGCCGTCCTGGCCGGGCTCGCGTTCGCCGTGGTCGAGTCGCACCATGCCGATCCGCTGATCCGCGGCGATGTGCTGCGCTTGCCGTGCCTGCGCAAGGGCGGCACCCTGATCTTGCTGCTCGGCCTGTGGAACGGCGGCGAGATGCTCGTCCTGTCGCTCTACTTCCAGCAGGTCCTGCATGACTCCCCGCTGATGACCGGCCTGGCCATCGCCCCGCAGGGCATCGTGGGCTTCGCCGCAGGAGTGCTCGGTGCCCGGCTCGCCGCCCGCCTCGGCCTGCGCTGGCTGCTCGTGCTGACCAATGCCGTGGCGACGTTCGGATTCCTGCTGCTCACCCATCTCCCGGCGACCGGCGGCTACAGCCCGCTCCTGGCCGCGGTGACGTTCGTGGGCTTCGGGACAGCCGGGACCGCGTTCGGCGCCATGGTGACGGCCAGCCGCGGAGTCGCCGACAACGATCAGGGGCTCGTGGGCGGCGTGCTGAACACCAGCCGCCAGATCGGCGCGGGCATCGGGGCCGCGCTGCTGCCCGCGATCGCCATCACAGCGAGCCACGGCAGCGCAGCGGCAGGGGTGGGCGGTGACCGGGCCGCGATGCTGGCCGGCGCGGTGGCCGCCGGCCTCGCCACGCTGGTCGCCTGGCGCAGCCAGGGTGCTGGCCTGCGCCGCGGCGGCCACGGATCAGGCGCCGGCCGCTGCGCTGGCATCTGATCCCGGCGGACCAGGCCACCACTTTGACCCTGCTTGAAAACCGGTCTGGGTGGTGGCCGAGACGTGCCTGGATCTTGCTGGCCGGGCGGGGCGGACGCCCCGCCCGGTACTGCCTGCGGGACATCGTCGATCCGATCCGCTGCCTGACGTCCGCATGAGGTTCAGCAGGCGGTCAGAAACGCCAGCAGGTACTGCTCGGGCCAAGCGCACTGTCGTTGACGAAACCGAAGACCGCCGCCGGGCGGATCTCGTAGGGCTGATAAGGCGGCGGACCTGCTGTGGGCGCGCCGTAGGGCGCGTCGAACGCCCCGTCTACGACGGTCACGTTCCAGTCGTACTTCGAGCGGTAAGCATCGGCGACGCTCTGGAGCAGCGCAGGGTCGACGACCTTCGACGCTAGGCCTTCGAGGACGAGATGCATGTCGTCAGCGGTCACCGCAGCAGAGCAACGGCCATCACGGTCGAGGTTCCGTCCTTTGCGAGCCTGCGGGCTTGAGGTCGTGTAGAGCGCGCCGCCCACCCACACGGCGAGCACTGGCCGCACATGGGCCCGGCCGCTCGAATGCACCGTCCCGAGCCAGTAGTAGCGGGCATCGGTGAGCCGCTTGCGGGCTTCTGCCCACGGCAGTGCCGCCGGCTCCCGGCCATCGTTCGTCAGCGGCTCGGCAACTGGCTGGACGTCGAACGTGTTCATGCTCTCCTCCACGAGGGTTGGCGGCCGTGCGGAGATTGACCCACCGCACGCGTCAGCGATGCACCTACTAGACCGCCGGGAACTCGCGAACCAATCGGTCTCGGAAGATCGTTGAACCCTGTTCAGCCGGGCAGCACGGCGGGAAGGCCGAAACGGGGGAAGACCGTCGCGCCGACGAATCGGTCGTCCTCCTCGCCCCAGCGGGAGAGCAGCTCAGCAGTCACGAATCCGGTGACCTCCGCGATGCGGTCGCCATCCAGGGTCAGCACGTCGAGCACGGAGGCCACCCAGCGACGCCGGTCCGGGTCGAAGGTGTAGCAGCCCAGGGCGAGCTGTCCGTTGGCTTGCGTGGCAAGGTGCCGCCAGGCCTCGTTGAATCCATAGTCACGCAAAAACCCGGCGATCGCAGGGCGGCCCCGGTACCAGGTCACGATCGGCGGCATCGCCCACACGGCATCCTCGGTCAGCATGCCGACCACCGCGTCGACATCGCCACGCTCGATGGCGTCGCAGTAGCGCCCGACGAGTTCTCGGAGCCGCTTGTCCCCGAGGGTTCGCAGGGTGGCCTGCTGGCTGCGCCCGGGAATGCGATCCCGCGCCGCGGCGCGGGATCGCTGCAGGGCGCTCTGCACAGCCGGGACCGTGGTATCGAGTAGGTCGGCCGTTTCCTGGTTGGAGAAGCCGAGCACCTCGCGAAGGATGAGCACGGCCCGCTGGAGCGCAGGGAGGCACTGCAGCGCCGCGACGAAGGCCAACTCCAGGCTTTCTCGCCGCTCATACCGCGCCTCCGGTGAGGCGAGCTCGTCGGCCACACCAAACGCCTGGTCTGGGTACGGCTCTACCCACACCGACTCAAGAAGAGCTGCGCCAGGACCCTCGCCGAATCCCGCGGAGGGACCGTGCGTCATCGGTAGCTCACGCTTGGAGCGCCGCTGCGCGACGTCAAGCGCCGCATTCGTCGTGATCTTGTACAGCCAGGAACGCAGCGAACTCCGGCCTTCAAAGCCCGCAAGTCCCCGCCACGCCCGCAACAGGGCATCTTGCAGGGCATCTTCGGCGTCGTGCACTGATCCGAGGATCCGGTAGCAGTGCGCGTGAAGCTCCGCGCGGTGCACCTCGACAAGCTCCCGGTACGCGCCGTCGCTGCCGGAACGGGCGCACTCTAACAGAGCCGACTCGCCGAGATCCGGGTGATCACAACCCACCGTCGTCATGCTAGGGCCAGGGCGTCCACTGACACCACGCGAGCGATGGGGTCAATGAGGCCGAGGCAAGGCTCTCGGGCCGGTCAGGCGGCTGCGGGCGTGAAGCGCGCTGGGCTGCTCGATCTCGTCGTCGACGGCTTCCGGCCGGCAGCCGAGCGCTGACGCCAGCCTGAATCCAGGCCGCACCAGCCGCCGGAAGTCGCCCGGGCCACTTCCCCCGGCAGGCCCAGTTCAGCTCGCCCGGCTGTGCTCCTGGCGGATGGCGGGCTCGTCACTGACGATCGCCCAGACCACCTTTCCGGTCCAGCCCTCCGGGGTGTAGGAGCCCCACTGCGCGCTGAGCCGCTCGACCAGCAGCAGCCCCCGGCCGCTTTCTGCCTCCGGTCCCACGTTCCGCCACGATGGCGTTTCCTGATTGCCGTCCCAGACCTGGATCAGCACGTTGCTCCGGTCGGAAGCCAGCCAGAACCACACGGTGGGCAGTCCGCCTGCCCACTGCTCATCGCCGTGGCTGCTGATCGGGTCAGTGGATGCCCGGACCGCGTTGGTGACGATCTCTGAGACCAGCAGTTCAGAGGTCTCCACCAGGCGGTCAAGTCCCCACTCCCAGAGCACCAGCTTGGCATGCAGCCGCGCGCATGGCACCGCGCCCGGCAGGGTGCCGAGCTGAAGGTGACTTCGCAGCGGCCATTCGTCGGCCGTGTCCTGTTTTCGCGGCTCTTGCGGTCGCCGAAGCACCGACCGCGGGTAACCACGGTCACGGGCGGGCCGGTCTAACAGCTGGGTCGGCGCGGCGAGAAGGGTCGCGACCGCGCGCGGGCCATAATCGCGCTCGGGCATTATCGGTGACTCCATCAGGTCGTTCTCTTGCTGGCATGCCTTCTGTGAGCATTGACTCTCCGCCGATGGCTGTCTACCCCCGCAATTGCGCACGGTGCGCACAAGAAGCGGTTACTTCGTAGCTCTAAGTAGTTGGCGAGCTGAGCCTTCCAAGTGCGGCGCACCGTTGACGTGGCACGGTTTCCGGCGGTGATCGAACTCGATACTCTCCGCTACTGCCCTGATGGAGTGGCAGGCCCTGCCCGTGACTCGGGGTTACGGCGCCGCCCACCGCGCCATAATGAGGCGCGCGATCTCGTGCCCGGGTCGCCCGGCCGGGCCGGACATGGGACGTTGGACCCGGACTGGCGGGACAGGGAGAACTTGCCGGGGGTAACCCAATCCTGACCCTGAAGTTCACCCCGCTGAGCGTGAAATTCGCATCATGGCATGGGCCGGGCTGCCCTGAAGATAGCTTGACGTCGAGATAAGTTCGCCTTACGGTGAGGTTCGTAAGTTAGCTCGATGTCGAGATACCTTGCTGAAGGTCTTCTCGTGCCGGGCGCCCACGGGCCCGCGGGCCAGTGGGCGCCGGGGCCGATGGGTCCATGCGAGGCGTGCTGCGGCAGGATGCAAAGAAGAGCCGGACAGGACATGCCGGACACGACAGGAGGCCTGCAGACGATGACCGCGAACAGCTTCGGCAGCCGCGCCACGCTACAAGTCGGCGAAGCGGCATACGAGATCCACCGGCTGGACGCGGTGCCCGGTGCGGCCAGCCTCCCGTTCAGCCTGAAGATCCTGCTGGAAAACCTGCTGCGCACCGAGGACGGGCACAACGTCACGGCCGAGCACATCACGGCCCTCGCGGAGTGGGACGCGGCGGGTCAGCCGACCACCGAGATCCAGTTCACCCCGGCCCGGGTCATCCTGCAGGACCTCACCGGCGTGCCTGCCGTGGTCGACCTGGCCACCATGCGCGAGGCCATGCGCGACCTCGGCGGCGACCCGGCGAAAATCAATCCGCTGGTCCCGGCCGAGCTGGTCATCGACCATTCGGTGGTCGCCGACATCTTCGGGCGGGCCGACGCGTTCCAGCGGAACGTGGACCTGGAGTTCGGCCGCAACCAAGAACGCTTCCAGTTCCTGAGGTGGGGCCAGGACGCGTTCAGTCAATTCCGGGTTGTGCCACCCGGGACCGGGATCGTGCACCAGGTCAACATCGAGCACCTGGCGCGGGTGATCATGACGCAGGACGGGGGCGGCGGGCTGGCCGCCTACCCGGACACTTGCGTGGGCACCGACTCGCACACCACCATGCAGAACGGCCTCGGCGTGCTCGGCTGGGGAGTAGGCGGGATCGAAGCCGAAGCGGCGATGCTCGGCCAGCCGGTGAGCATGCTGATCCCGCGGGTCGTCGGGTTCCGGCTGATCGGCGAGCTGCCGTCCGGCGCGACCGCTACCGACCTGGTGCTCACCATCACCGAGCTGCTGCGGCACCACGGCGTGGTCGGCAAGTTCGTCGAGTTCTACGGTGAGGGTGTCGCGGCGGTCCCCGTGGCCAACCGGGCGACGATCGGCAACATGAGCCCCGAGTTCGGCTCGACCTGCGCGATCTTTCCCCTCGATGAGCAGACGCTGACCTACCTCCGGCTGACCGGCCGGCCGGCCGGTCAGGTGGCCCTGGTCGAGGCGTACGCCAGGGAGCAGGGCCTCTGGCACGACCCCGGCCAGCCCGCCAGGTACTCCGAGGAAGTGCAGCTCGACCTGTCCACTGTGGTGCCATCCATCGCCGGTCCCAAGCGCCCGCAGGACCGGGTATCGCTGGCCGACGCCAAGACCGCGTTCCGCGACGCGCTCGGCAGCTATGTGTCCGCACCCGGGCTGGACAACGGGCTGAAGGGCACATTCCCCGCCTCCGATCCGGTAGGGGATTCCGCGCCCGCCCGCCCGTCCGCACCGGCACAGGTCACCCTGGAGGACGGCACGCATACCTCCGTCGATCACGGGTCGGTCGTCATCGCGGCCATCACCTCGTGCACCAACACCTCGAATCCGTCCGTCATGGTCGGCGCGGCGCTGCTCGCCCGCAAGGCGGTCGAGGCCGGGCTGTCCAGCAAACCCTGGGTGAAGACCACGCTGGCGCCTGGTTCCAAGGTGGTCATGGACTACTACGAGCGCGCCGGGCTGGTGCCCTACCTGGAGAAGCTCGGCTTCAATCTGGTCGGCTACGGCTGCACCACCTGCATCGGCAACTCCGGCCCGCTGCCGGAGACGATCAGCGCGGCGGTGGCCGACAATGACCTGGCGGTCGTGTCCGTGCTGTCCGGCAACCGGAACTTCGAGGGCCGGATCAACCCGGACGTGAAGATGAACTACCTGGCATCACCGCCGCTGGTGGTCGCGTACGCGCTGGCCGGCACGATGGACATCGACATGGTCCACGAGCCGCTCGGCGCGCGTTCCGACGGCACGCCGGTGTACCTGGCCGACATTTGGCCGACCTCGGAAGAGATCGCCTCGGTGGTCCAGGACGCGGTCGCCGCCGAGATGTTCACCCGCGACTACGCGGACGTGTTCAAGGGCGATGACCGGTGGCGGGCGCTGGAGGTGCCCGCGGGGGACACGTTCGCCTGGGACCCGCAGTCCACCTACGTACGGCGGCCGCCCTATTTCGAGGGGATGACCGAGAAGCCGGCGCCGGTCACCGACGTGCACGGCGCCCGGGTGCTGGCCATGCTGGGCGACTCGGTGACCACCGACCACATCTCCCCGGCCGGCGCCATCAAGGCCGACGGCCCCGCCGGTGACTACCTGCGCGAGCATGGCGTGCAGCGGCGCGACTTCAACTCCTACGGGTCACGCCGCGGCAACCACGAGGTGATGATCCGCGGCACGTTCGCCAACATCCGGTTGCGCAACCAGCTTGCCCCTGGCACCGAGGGCGGGGTGACGGTGAAGCTGCCCTCTGAAGAGCAGATGTCGATCTATGCGGCCGCCCGGCAATACGCGGCGGAGCGCACCCCGCTGATCGTGCTCGGCGGCAAGGAGTACGGCTCGGGCTCGTCGCGGGACTGGGCGGCCAAGGGCACGCTGCTGCTCGGCGTCCGCGCCGTGCTCGTGGAGTCGTTCGAGCGGATCCACCGGTCCAACCTGATCGGGATGGGCGTGCTGCCGCTGCAGTACCGGCCGGGGGAGTCGGCCGCCTCGCTCGGCCTCACCGGGCGCGAGGTGTTCGACGTGACCGGCATCGAGGAGATCAACACCGGCCCGGCGCCCCGCGAGGTCACGGTCAGCGCGGACGGCCGGGAATTCCACGCGGTCGTCCGGATCGACACGCCCGGGGAGGCGGACTACTTCCGGCACGGCGGGATCATGCAGTACGTGCTCCGCTCGCTTGTCGCGAGAGGCTGAGTTCTGCCCGGTAAGCGCGGGCGGGGCAGTGCCCTGCTCGTCGCCGGGATCGTCGCGCTGGCGTTCAACCTGCGTGCCTCGATCACCAGCCTGCCGCCGGTCTTCCCGGAGCTGTCGGCCAGCCTGCGGCTGTCCCCGGCGGCGCTGTCCGTGCTCGCCTCCGTGCCCGTGCTCTGCTTCGGACTGTTCTGCATCGTCGCGGCACCGCTCAGCCGCCGGTTCGGCGAGGAACGCGTGCTGGAAGCGGCGCTGGTCCTGCTGGTGGCGGGCCTGCTGCTGCGCGGCGCGCTGCCCGGGCTGATGCTGTTTCCCGGCACGGCGCTGGCCGCCGCCGCGATCGCGCTGATGAATGTGCTGCTGCCGAGCCTGGTGAAGCGGCGCGCCCCCGGCCGGGCCGGGCTGCTGATCGGGCTCTACCTGCTGGGCTTGTCGGCCGGTTCGATCCTGGCCTCGCTGATCGCCGTGCCCGTGTACCGGGCATCAGGTGGGTCAGCACGGCTCACTCTCGGGATGTGGGCGCTGCCGGCCATCGTGGCCACCGTGGCCTGGCTTCCGCAGTGGAGACACCGGACGAGGCCGCTGCCCGGCCCGGCCGGTATGCCGCTGGCCGTCGCCCCGCGAACGTCCCCCCGGCCCGGCGCGGTGCCGGCGGACATCGTCCCCGCGCCGGGCCGGGGCGGCCGGCTGCGGGTCTACCGGCACGCACTGACCTGGCAGGTCACCGTGTTCATGGGGCTGCAGAGCCTGGCCTTCTACGCCGCGCTCTCCTGGCTGCCGACCATGCTGCGTGACCGCGGGGCCACCGCCGTGCAGGCAGGTAACCTGCTCGGCCTGATGAACTTCGGCGGCGCCGTCACCGCCCTGCTCATCCCGGTGCTCGCGCACCGCGCCCCGAGCCAGCGGGTGCTCATCGGCTGCGCCAGCATGGCCAGCGCGGCAGGCCTGGCCGGAATCTGGTTCGCCCCGCTGGCCCAGTCCCTGGGCTGGATCCTGGTGCTGGGCCTGGGCCAGGGATCGGCGCTCAGCCTGGCCATCTACTTCACCATGGCCCGGGCCCCCGATCCCATCGTGGCCGCCTCCCTGTCGGCATTCGCCCAGGGCACCGGGTACCTGCTCGCCACCACCGGGCCGCTGTTCGTCGGGTTCCTGCACACCGCGACCGGCAGCTGGACGGTCCCGATCGTGGCCCTGCTCGGCGTGACCGGAGGCCAGTTCGCCGCGGGCCTGCAGGCTGCCCGGGCCAGGACGCTCCACCGGCCGGGCCCAGCTGCAGCGTGGCAATAGACAGAGTTTCCCCGGTAACCCTGCTGCTCGGCCTCCACGCGGTCCTCGTGGGGGCCTTCGGGGGGACCTACCGGTCCAGGTCAGGATATGTGGGTGATTCCGCTACAGTACCGGCTGGGGGGCCGGTGACGGACTGAGCCTCAACGGCCGGGGGGCTTAACGTGGTCGGCATCAAGGGGATCAATGCTTGGTATGTGCCGCGTGAGGTGACGGTTCGCGCAGACGGGCGGGAGCTCCGGGCCGCCGGCCGGATCGACACACTCGGCAAGGCGGAGTACTCCCGGCACGGCGGGATCATGCCGTACCTGCTCCGCCCGCTCGTCGCGAGAGGCTGAATTCTGCCGCGCCAGCCGCCCGCGCGCCATGCCCGCGTGGGCCGTCTGCATGTGGCGCGGCCGGCGGCGGCCGACGGGGCTGGCCGTCGCGGCCGGGGTGCCCTGCTTATGGTCGGGATCGTCGCGCTGGCGGTCAACCTGCGGGCCTCGATCGTCAGCCTGCCGCCGGTGTTCCCGGAGCTGTCAGCCAGCCTGCACCTGTCCGATGCGGCGCTGTCCGTGCTCGCGTCCGTGCCGGTGTTTTGCTTCGGCGTGTTCTGCATCGTCGCCGCGCCGCTCAGCCGCCGGTTCGGGGAAGAGCGCGTGCTGGAAGTGGCGCTGGTCGTGCTGGTCGCGGGCCTGCTGCTGCGCGGGGCACTGCCGGGTGTGATGCTGTTTCCCGGCACGGCGCTGGCCGCTGCCGCGATCGCGCTGATGAATGTCCTGCTGCCGAGCCTGGTGAAGCGGCGGGCCCCGGGCCGGGCCGGGCTGCTGATCGGCTGCTACCTGCTGAGCTTGTCGGCCGGCTCGATCCTGGCCTCGCTGATCGCGGTGCCCGTGTACCGGGCGTCAGGTGGGTCAGCGCGGCTCATCCTCGGTGTGTGGGCGGTGCCGGCCATCGTCGCCACCGTGGCCTGGCTTCCGCAGTGGAGGTACCGGACGAAGCCGCCCGGCCCGGCTACCCCGCCGCTGGCTGGCCCCGCACCAGCCGCCGGACCGGCGGCTGGCCCCTCGCGGGCCGCAGCACCGCCGGGTGCCGTGTCGGCCGAGGCGGGGCCAGGGCCGGGCCGGGCGGCCGGGCTCAAGGTGTACCGGCAGGTGCTGACCTGGCAGGTCACTGTGTTCATGGGGCTGCAGAGCCTCACCTTCTACGCGGCGCTCTCATGGTTGCCCGTGCTCATCCGTGACCGCGGTGCCAGCGCCGTGCACGCGGGCGCAATGCTGGCCCTGATGGGTCTCGGCGGTGCCATCAGCGTCTTGCTCATCCCGGTGCTCGCGCACCGGGCCCCGAGCCAGCGCAGCCTGACCGCGGGCACCACAGCGGCGAGTGCGGTCGGCCTCGCCGGCGTGTGGTTTGCCCCGCTGGCCGAGTGCCCCGCCTGGATCCTCGTGCTGGGCCTGGGCCAGGGGGCGGGGCTCAGCCTGGCGATCTACTTCACGATGGCCCGGGCCCCCGATCCTGTGACCGCCCTCTCCCTGTCGGCGTTCGCTCAGGGCACCGGGTACCTGGTCGCCGCCACGGGCCCGCTCTTCGTCGGGTTCCTGCATACGGCGACGGGCAGCTGGACGGTCCCGATCGTGGCGCTGCAGGCCGTGACCGGCGGCCAGCTCGCGGCCGGCCTGCAGGCCGCCCGGGCCAGGACGCTCCACCGGCCGGGCCCAACGGCAGCGTGGCAATAGGACAGAGTTTCCTCGGTAATCCCACAAATCATGGCCTGGTCAGCAACTGGGCCATAGCGGT
>CAYPQM010000117.1:0-21443 GCA_964412845.1 uncultured Streptosporangiaceae bacterium | reverse complement strand
GCCCATACCGCCGCCAGGCCGCCGGCGGTGCGGTTCCCGATCGCCGCCACCCCGACCACGACCACGACCAGCAGCAGGGCCACGTTTGTGTTCGACCAGCTCGCCCGGAACGGCAGCAGAATCGCCGCCGCCGCCACCGGCGCGGCCAGCGCGGCCAGGATCGCGATGCGGTCCCTGGTCAGGTAGCGAGTAATTGCTGACCCGGGGGAGGTATCGACCGGTGTGTTCTGCGTGGTCATGGCGCGCTCCTGGCAGACGAATTCGAGAATCACGAATATCGTGCCGACCAGGCTTCCCGGCTCACCTGATCACGAGCATAGACCCGGGCGGCCTGGGCGCCAAGTAATCATCAGGTAGCGGCCCGCCCCGCAAACGGATCTGTCACGCGCGACGCGGGCAGAACTCCCCAAGCTGGCGGCGCTGCTGGAGAGCGGCAGCCCCGGGCCGCCGCTCTTGACGGCACGGATGAAATAACCAACCGGCCGATTGGGCGCCGCGAGGCTCACCATGGCCTGTCGCCGCCGATTAGGGTTGGTGGTGGTGCGCCGGGAAGCCTGGTCGGCAATGTGTTGGCATGCCTGACCCGGAGGAGCGCCGTTGTGACTGACACTGAGCCGTTTGCGCTGGTAGTTGTGCTGACGGCGGCGGCGGGGCTGGTCGCGGTGCTGTCGAACCGGCTGGCCGAGCGGGTGAAGGTCCCCTCGCCTGCGCTGGTTCTGGCCGGTGCGGCTATCGCGGTCCAGGTCATCCCGGCGCTGCATGCGCCGCCGCGGCTGGCGGTGGAACGGGTGGTCACTGTCGCCCTGGTGTGCATCTTGTTCGACGGCGGCATGCACATCGGCTGGTCCCGGTTCCGGTCCGCCGCCGCCCCCATTGCTGTCGTCGGCGTGCTCGGCACGTTCCTGACCGTGGCCGCCGGTGCCCTCCTTGTGCACCTCGCGTTCGGCCTGGCCTGGTATCTCTCGCTGCTCGTGGCCACTGCCGTGGCCCCGACGGACCCGGCGGTGGTGTTCTCCGTCCTGGGCCAGCGGGAGGTCTCCGGCCGCAGCGGAACCATCCTGGAAGGGGAGTCCGGCGCGAACGACCCGGTCGGGATCGCGCTGATGGCCAGCCTCATCACCGCGGGCGGCCTCAGCGCCGGCGCATTCGCCCGGGTCGGCGGCGAGTTCCTGGTCCAGATGGGCGTCGGGGCGGCGGTTGGCGTTATCGGAGGCCGCGCGCTGCTGTGGTTCATGCGCCGGGTGCCGCTGCCTGGCGAGGGACTGTATCCGCTGCGGACTCTGGCCAGCGCGCTGCTGCTGTTCGGCATCGCCGCCCTCGCGCACGGGTCCGGGTTCCTGGCGGTCTTTACTGCCGGGATCGTGCTGGGGGATGGGCGCGCGCCGTACAAGCGGGAGATCGAGCGGTTCCACTCGGCGCTCGCCAGCCTCGGCGAGATCGCCGCGTTCGCCGTCCTTGGCCTCACCATCGACCTCACCGAACTCGCCCGGCCCGGCGTGTGGATCCCCGGGCTCATCGTTGGCGCAGCGCTCGCGTTCGTGATCCGGCCAGTCCTGGTCGGGTTGTGCCTGATCCCCGCCCGGCTGAAAAGCAAAGAGCGCACCTTCGTGCTGTTCGCCGGGCTTAAGGGCGCTGTGCCGATCCTGCTGGGCAGCTTCCTGCTCGCGGCCCGCGTGCCCGGCGCGGACCGCCTCTACGGCATCGTCATCGTCGTCGTGGTGTTCTCCGTCGTCGTGCAAGGCAGCCTGGTGCCCGCTGCCGCCGGCCTGCTGCACGTCCAGATGCGCGCGGTCGAGCCGCAGCCCTGGGCCCTCGGGGTACGGCTGCGGGATGAGCCCAGCGGCGTGCACCGGCTCACGATCAAAGCTGGCTCACCCGCCGATGGTGCCACTATCGACGACCTGGCCGGCCTGCCCGGTGACGCCTGGGTCAGCTTCGTCGTCCGCGACGGCCAGCTCGTCCCCATCACGGGTGACACCAGACTGCGGCCTGGGGACGACGTCCTCGTCCTCGCCGAGCCTGGCCTGCACGAACAACTGATCACCGCCTTCGAAGGGCCATCGGTGGGGTGAGCCGCTGAATCCACTCGGACTCTGGAGCGGACACGGGCTTCGCCAGACGGAGTTCCGGCGATGGCCGGTACCCTCACGGTCCTCTTCCGGAGCAGCTTCGACGCCTTGACCGCCTGCCCCCTGCTAACGCGAAGGCCCCCGGTTGGCTCCCGAAGACCTGCGAAGATCAAAAAGGGACTCCGGAGTGATCCTCCGAAATCCCTTCTGACCTGCTACAACTACTGGTCGGGGTGGCCGGATTTGAACCGGCGGCCTCTTCGTCCCGAACGAAGCGCGCTGCCAAGCTGCGCCACACCCCGCCGTCCGCCTGGGCGGCAGGAACACCGGAGGGGTGAACCCCCGGAGCCTCGGGCAGTCTAGCCGATCCGCGGAACCAGCGTGAGAAGGGTTGCCTCGGGTCGGCAGCAGAATCTGGCCGGCGCCCAGGGCGAGGTGCCCAGCCCGGCGGATACATGCAGCCAGGTGCCGGGCCAGCCGCCGCCAGGTGCGGCGCCGGGATACCGGTGCAGGCCGCTGGCCAGCCGGGGGTCCAGGCCGCAGTTGGACACCAGCGCGCCGTACAGCGGCAGGCAGAGCTGCCCGCCATGGGTATGACCAGCCATCAGGAGGTTGTAGCCGTCTGCCGCGAACTGGTCCATGACCCGGGGCTCCGGGGAGTGCATGACGCCCAGGCGCAGGTCCGCGCTGGGGTCGGTGGGCCCGGCCACGTCCTCGTAGCGGTCTCGTTTGGTATGCGAGTCGTGCACCCCCGCCACCTCGATGTCGTGATCGCCCACCTTGATCCGGCCGCGCCGGTTGTTGGCGTCCAGCCAGCCAGCGGCGGCCATCCCCGCGCCCAGCTCGGTCCACGGCATGTCCGGCACGTGCCGGTGGACCCGCGCGCTGGTCTCCCAGAGGTACCGCAGCGGGTTCCGCGGCTTCGGCGAATACAGGTCGTTGGAGCCGTACACGAAGACACCGGGCCGGTCCAGCAGCGGGCCAAGAGCTTCCAGGAATGGCTTAACGGCCTGCAGGTGGCCGATCGAGTCGCCCGTGTTGACGACCAGATCCGGCTCAAGAGCCTCCAGTGACCTGATCCAGGACATGAGCAGGTGCCGCCGGGGCGTCAGATGCACGTCGGATATGTGCAGGATGCGCAGCGGTGCCACGCCCGCAGCCAGTACCGGCACTTCGTACCGGCGCAGGGCGAACCAGTTGCGCTCGACCACGGTGCCGTAGGCAAGGGTGGCGGCGCCGACCGCGGCCGCGGCCCCGAGGGTTTGGATGGCTCGTGATCGCATCTGTCCATGGTGCCATGCCAGGCCGACCAGGCAAGCCCGCGGCCGCCAGCCCTGCTGCGCGCGGACCGCCCGGCACGGCAGGATGGTGTCATGGCTGACCTGAAAGACCGGCTCCGCGGCGACTTGACCGCGTCCATGAAGGCCCGCGACGAGGTTCGCACGCGCACCCTGCGGATGGCGCTGACCTCGGTTTCCAAGGAGGAGGTGGCCGGCTCTGCCTCCCGTGAGCTGAGCGATGACGAGGTCTTGAAGGTGCTCAGCAAGGAGGCCAAGCGGCGCCGGGAGGCCGCCGAGGCGTTCGCGGCCGCCGGCCGGGAAGAACAAGCCGCAGCCGAACGGGCCGAGGGCGCGATTCTGGCCGGGTACCTTCCGGTGCAGCTCACTGACGACGAACTGGGCGCGCTGGTGGTGGCGGCCATCAAGGCGACCGGCGCGGCCGGGCTGGCGGCGATGGGCCAGGTCATGAAAGTGGTTACCCCGCAGGTGGCCGGGCGGGCGGACGGCGGCAGGGTCGCCGCCGAGGTCCGCCGCGCGCTGGGCCGCTAGCGGGCCGGGCACCAGCCGACTGGGCAGCTCGCGTGCTGGGCAGCTACAGAGGTTATCCCGGCGTCGCGGCGCGCCAGTGAGCTACCAGGTCACCGGGCCGGTGCGCAGGGCGTACTGCAGTTTCTGGTAGGCGGGCGGCGGCTGGGGCAGGATTCCGCGGCCGGCCTGCCTGAACGTGGTCCCGGTCAGCAGCCCCAGGATGTTCAGGTCGGCACGGGGCTGCAGCAGGACGAGCCGGTTGCCGGACGGGCTGGACCAGGCGACGGTCTGCGCCGGGAGGCCACCGCGTCCCGGGGGAGACGGCCATCGCCACACCCAGGGTGCCCGCGTGCGGAGCAGCGCGCCGGTGCGGGCCGAGTAGACGGCCAGTTCACCCCGCCAGGAGCGGGCTGACGGCCCGAACGGGGTGACCTCGACCGGGATGATCAGCGTGGTGCCGTCCGGGGTGAGGAAGGGCTCGCCGGGATCTGCTCCGGCCGGGGCGTGCAGGAGCAGGACCGGGCGGGCGGCCAGGCTGGTCCCCGGTGCCCTGGTATCCAGCAGGCCCTCCCGGGTCACCTGGGTGGTCCCGGCGGGCGGTCGGCTGAGCTGCTGGAGCTGCCCTGGGGTCGGGACGAACTCCTGCCGGAACGCCAGGGTCCGGCCGTCAGCCGTCCAGGCGCCCGCCCGGCTGAGCGCGGGCGTCCACCGGCTGTGCGGCAGTGTCCATTGCCGCACCTGGCCGGTGCGGAGCGAGATCACCTGGATGACCGCAGCCTGGCCCCGCCCGCCGAACGCCATGGCCAGCCGGGTCCCGTCGGGCGACAGCGCGATCGTCGGCAGTTGCGCGGGGGTCACCCGCTGCGGGAAGGACAGCCAGGCGCGCTCCAGGTGACCGCCGGGGGTTATCCGCAGCAGCAGGAGCTTCAGCGGCGTGTGCTGGTCACGGGCCACCAGCCGGGGGGAGGGGCCCGCGTTGCGCTCCCGGATCCGCTGCGCGGCCACAGCGAACGTCCGCCCGTTCGCGTCGGCACTCAGCGTGCCGACCTCGTTGTAAGGCTCAGGCGGGCTGACGCTGGCCAGCAGCTTGCCCGTGGCGGTGGCGCGGATCTTGACGTAGCGCTGCGCGCTCCTGCCGAACTGCGTGCCCTGCGAGGCGTAGCTGTAGATGCTGCCCTGCACGGCGTAGGCGTAGTACGCGGGCGGATGGGTGTAGCTCACCGGCGTATCCCCGAGCGGGACCCTGAAGGCCGCCCGGCCGGGGGCAGGCGCGGGGCCGCCCGGCCCGGGACGGGCGGCCAGGACGCCCGCCGTGCCGGCCAATACCAGGAGGGCGGCCGAGCCGATCAGTACCTGCCGGCGGCGCTGGCGCCTGCGCGCTTCCTTGATCAGGGCTTCGGTGTCGGCTCCTGGCTCCGTTTCGGCCCCGGTCGCCAGGTCGGGGGTGTCGATCCTCATTGCGGCTCCATCAATATCTGCTCGATGATCCGGGCCAGTTCCTGCGGCTGGTACCCGCACTGCCGGGCCAGCGCCACCAGTTCGCGGGCCTTGACCACGACCCGGCTGCGCTGCGGGGCGATCCCGGTGACCGAGACCCCGCGGCCCCGGCGGAACTCCACCAGGTCCTCCTCGCGCAGGGTCCGCAGTGCCCGCAGCACCGTGTTGGCGTTCACCCCCAGCACTGCGGCCAGGTCCCGGGCCGGCGGCAGCCGCTCACCCGCGCGGGCCTCACCCTCGGCGATGGCCCGGCGGATAGCCGCGGCGACCTGCTCATGCAATGGCACCGGGCTCGAGTGGTCGATCTCCAACGTGTTATTAATGCTACTCACATTAGCACCATATCAGGGCGGTGCCGGGAGAGGCGTGCAAATTTTGCAGACAGCCGGGGTTAGCCTGCGGCGGCGACGCACCTGCTGGGCAGGTGATTTCCAGCTGGCCGGTCGCAGCGGGCCCGGGCAGCAGGCCCGCTAGCGTTCCAGGCCGCTCAGCGTGGCCAGCCCGGAGATGCCTCAGCCGGGCTGGGGGGTGATCCTGGTGGTGGGGGTCGGGGTGGGACCGCCACCACCGGTGTGCGGCGGCTTCTTGGGATGCGGCGCGGCCAATCCGCTGCCCAGCGAGAACAGCGGGCTGGTCGGGCTGACCGGCACGAAACCGGTGGGCGGCACGCCTTCCATCGCGTGCAGGAAGCTGACCTGCCAGGTGTTGCCGGGCGCCATCGAGCCGTACATGAAACCGGGGCAGCCGTTCCGGTAGCAGGAGCCCGGGTAGCCGGACATCGGGTGGGTGTAGGGATCCTTGGGGTTGCCCGCCCATACGGTCGCGATGAGGCTCGGGGTGTAGCCGACGAAAAACGCCGACACGTACTGGTCTGCGGTGCCGGTCTTGGACGCCGCCGGGCGTCCGATGCTGTCGATCGCCGCGGTGCCGACGCCGGTCAGGTCGCCGGCCAGGATGTAGTTGGCCGCGTCGGCGACCTCGGTGGACAGGGCGCGGTGGCAGTGCGCGGATTCGACCGGCAGCTTGGCACCGGTGGAGGTCACGACCTTGTTGATCGGGATGGGGTGGCAGTAGATGCCGCGCGAGGGGAGGGTGGCGTCGGCGGCCGCCACGTCCATCGGGGTCACGTTGTCCGCGCCGAGCGTGAACGACGCATCATTGTCTGCGCTAGCGTTGCCGGACACCGGGTTTTTCTTCAGCAGCGAGGTGCCGTTAGGCCACGTCAGGCCCATCTTCGCGGCGGTCTTGACCACGTTGCACAGGCCGACCTTCTGCTCCAGGTAGGCGAAGAACACGTTGATGGACGCCGTGGTGCCGGTGTAGAGCGTGTAGTCCCCGCCGCGCTCACTCTCGTCGTTGTGCACCTGCCAGGGGTTGACCGTCAGGCCCTTGCAGTCGGTGTACGGGCCAACCGTGGCGGAGAACCCCACCGTCTTGCTGTACCCGAACGGGATGCCCTGTTCCAGGGCGGCGACCATGGTGAAGACCTTGCCGGTCGAGCCGATCTGGACCCCGTCTGTGCCGTTGTACTGCGGGCCCACCGCGTAGTTCACGGTGGTCTGACCCGGGCCGTTGCCGTAAGGCCGGTCGATGGCCAAGGCGCGGACCTTGCCGGTCCCGGGCTGGATCATCACCTCGGTCTCGGCGTTCCGGCCCGGGTTGAGCGACGACGGCGGGGGCGGCATCTCGTAGTTGACCGCGTTCTGCGCCGCCCTCTGGTCCTTCTTGTCCAGGGTGGTGTAGATCTTCAGCCCGCCGACGCCCTGCAGCCTGTCCCAGACCTTCTGGTACGCAGCGTCATGCTTCATCGCGGCGAGCGCGTAGTCACAGAAGAACGCGGCGAACTTGATCGAGTCGCTGGTGCACCCGCTCTGCTGCGGCGTGACGTGCAGGTGGAGCTTGGCCGCCTCGGCCTGCGTGGCCTGCGCGCCGGTGATGTCGCCGAGCTGTTTCATCCGCGCCAGCACCTGGTTGCGTCGGTCTTTCGCGCCCGTGGGATTGCTGATCGGGTTGTAGAAGGACGGGTTGTCCACCATCCCGGCCAGCAGTGCCGCCTGGGGGAGGCTCAGATCCGACGCATGGATGCCGAAATAGTACTGAGCCGCGATCTCAATGCCATAGACCTGGCCCCCGAACGGGGCCACGTTCAGGTATCCGGCCAGCAGCTGGTTTTTCGTCATCTTGTGCTCGACCTCGACGGCCATCCGCAGCTCACGGATCTTTCTGCCGACCGTCCCGCTGGCGGCGCTGAGCGCCTCTTTCTGCGGATCGGGAGCCGACAGGATCAGCACGTTCTTTACGTATTGCTGGGCCAGCGTGGAGCCACCCTGGATTGCCTTGTGCTCCAGGTTGTTGATGACGGCACGGACCGTGCCCTTGAAATCGAGCGCTCCGTGCTGGTAGAAACGGGAATCCTCGATCGCTACGATCGCCGTTCGCATCACCGGTGCGATGTGCGCGAAGCTCACCGGAACCCGGTCGATGCCGCGGGGGTAGTAATATGCTAGGACATTACCCAAATGGTCGAGAATTTCAGAGCGTACCGGCAGCTGGCCGAGTTCCGGCGTGGACAGCGTGTTGAACTTGTTCGCAGAGTTGCGGACGCCAAGGCCTGCCGCGCCCACGGCCGGCAGGACAAGGGCAGCGGCGAGAACGCCGCTGGCCACGGCGAGCAGGGCGAGCTTGCCTACGACGCCGATCTTCGCGAAGGGACCAGATGTCAGCACGGACACAGGGTACGCCCCGATGCCCGCAGTGGTGGCCGCCTCCGGAGGGTGACTACCCGCCAGACAGCGCATGGCCCATCAGGGCTATTCGTTAAATGGGCCCAACGGGGTCTGGCGCTGAGGCCCGGACCCCCGTAAGTTACTTTTTCGCAACCATGACAACCGAGGCTGGCGCCCAGCCGCCAGCCCTGGACCGCAAGTGAACGCCGTCCGGCGCTACGACCCTACTGGGCGTGACGATCAGGAGGAATGGGGCCACATGTGGATCGCCGACTGGACCGCCCGCGCCGCGTGCAAGGGCACGGACCCTGACGAGCTATTCGTCCAGGGCGCGGCGCAGAACCGGGCCAAGCTGATCTGCCGCGGCTGCACCGTGCGGACCGAATGCCTGGCGGACGCCCTCGATAACCGCATCGAGTTTGGTGTCTGGGGTGGCATGACCGAGCGGGAGCGGCGGGCATTGCTGCGCCGTCGGCCGGACGTATCGTCCTGGCGTGACCTGCTTGAGCATGCCCGCAACCAGTACGAGCAGACCACCGACGAACTGGTCGCCAGCTACTCAGCAGCAGGCTGAGCTAGCTGAAGCAGACGGCCGGCTAGCTGCTGGCCGGAGTCCCGGTGCCCGGGCTGGCCGCCTTGGCCAGTTCCACCCCGATCGCGCGGAGCCCATCGAGGTCGTGCACGTCCTCAGGCTGGGCCAGGACCTCGACGACGGGAATCACCGGATGGGCCGCGGTGAAATGTTCTTCCAGGCGGCGCTCGCGTTCGCCAAGTTGCATCCGCTCCGCGTGGAGTCTGAGGGCGGTCGCGGCCAGTGGGTAGCGGGCGGGATGTGCGGCCGGGTTTCCGTCCGGCCTGGTCAGGGTGGCCACTGTCGCTGGTCCGGCCTTCCCGGCCTGGGCCGACGCAGCCTGCAGCGTCTCGGCGGCGGCCAGGCTGCGCGCGGCGGACAGCTGTGCGGCTGGCGACCGGTGCACCCGGTTCACCACCAGGCCAGCCAGCGGCATCCGGTCCTGAGACAGCCGCTCGACGAAGTACGACGCCTCACGCAGGGCGTCCGGTTCGGGTGTCGCGATCACCAGGAACGCGGTCCCCGGGGCCTGCAGCAGCTGATAGGTGTCCTCGGCCCGCTGCCGGAATCCGCCGAACATCGTGTCGAAGGCGGCCACGAAGGTCTGCACATCCCGCAGCACCTGGGCGCCGATGACCTTGGTGACCACACCCGTGATCATGCTGAATCCGGCTGTGACCACGCGTAGGTAGGCCCGGCCGCCGACCCTGGTGGGCGCCGTGAGCAGCCGGATGAGCCGGCCGTCGAGGAACCGGCCGAGCCGCTGCGGTGCGTCCAGGAAGTCGAGCGCGGACCGGCTCGGCGGGGTGTCGACGACGATCAGGTCCCATTCGTCGGACCGGCGGAGCTGGCCGAGCTTCTCCATGGCCATGTACTCCTGCGTGCCGGCGAAGCTCGACGACAGGGACTGGTAGAAGGGGTTGGCCAGGATCTGCGCCGCCCGGTCCGGATCGGAGTGGGCCTCGACGATCTCGTCGAAGGTCCGCTTCATGTCCAGCATCATCGCGTGCAGGCTGCCGCCCAGCCGCGGCCCGTCGTCCTCCTCCCCGATTGCGCCCGGCACCGGCCGCGGCGTGTTGTCCAGCGAGGTGAGGCCCATCGACTGCGCCAGCCGCCGGGCCGGATCAACGGTCAGCACGACAACGTGCCTGCCCCGCTCAGCGGCGCGCAGGCCAAGCGCGGCGGCGGTGGTGGTCTTGCCGACCCCGCCGGACCCGCAGCACACGATGATCCGCGTCCGGGGATCATCCAGCAGCCGGTCCACGTCGAGCACCGGAGGCCTCTGGTCGTCGCTGTCCGCCGGCATCATGCCGCTCCCTGGTCCCGTAGCGCGGCCGCCAGCCGGTAGAGGCCGCCGAGGTCCATCTGGTCGGTGATCAGCGGGAGGTCGTAGCGCTGCAGGCCGGTCTCCTCCAGCCGGTGCCGTTGCGCCCGCTGGGCCAGTGCCCCGCGGGCGTGCTCGGTGAGCTCCACGGCCAGGCTCGCGGCCAGCTCCAGGCTGTCCTCCAGGCCGGCCGCCTTCAGGCCGAGGTCCAGCTCATGCTCGTCCAGGGCCCCGTCGGCGGCCGCAGTCAACTCGTCATCGGCCAGATCCACCGGCCGCACCATATTGATCATGATGCCGCCGAGCTGGAGCCCGCCCTGGGCCAGCCCGCGCAGCTCGGCAATGCCGTCCAAGGTCTCCTGGACCGGCATTTCCTCCAGCACCGTCACGAAGTGGACAGCCGTCTGCGGCGACCGGATGACACTCTGCACCGTCTCGGCATGCCCGTGGATCGGCCCCACCCGGGCGAGCCCGGACACCTCCGTGGCCACGTTGAGGAACTTGGCGATGCGGCCGGTCGGCGGCGCGTCCATGACCACCGCGTCGTAGACCGGCCGGCCGTCGAACCGCCGCCGGGTGGCCTCGGCCGCTTTCCCGGTGAGCAGCACGTCGCGCAGCCCAGGGGCGATCGTGGTGGCGAAGTCCACGACGCCGAGCCGGGTGAGCGCGGTACCGGCATGACGCAGGTTGTAAAACATCTCCAGGTACTCGATGAGCGCCGTTTCCGGATCCGCGGCGAGCGCGTACACATCGCCGCCGGGGAGGGTGGCGGTGGCCGGTGCCACTGCGATCCGGCGCTCCTGGTAGGGCAGTGGCGGGCGGTCGAACAGCCGGGCGATGCCCTGGCGGCCTTCCACCTCGATCAGCAGGACCTTGCCGCCCCCTGCGGCCAGCGCGATCGCGAGCGCCCCGGCCACGGTCGTCTTGCCGGTCCCGCCCTTGCCGGTGACGACGTGCAGCCGGACGCCTTCCCAGTCCGTGTCCCGCGCACTCACTTAACCGAGGCTATCCGCGCCGGTGGACCAGGTTTCCCCCGCGGCGGCCGCCCGCACCTGGCGCGGCGTGGCACTGGCGCGCCTGCCGTTTGTCACTAGGCTGGTCGCTGGAAGCCGGGCGTACCGGCGGAGAAGGGGTATTGACCGATGCTCGCAGCCCTCTTGGTCATCCTCGTAGTGCTGGGCGTAGCTGGATTGGTGGTCGTCGGCCGTTCGCTGCGGGTGGTGCAGCAGTACGAGCAGGCCATCGTGTTCAGGTTCGGCAAGATTGTCCATCCGCCGCGGGGCCCGGGGCTGACCATCATCCGGCCGATCGGTGACCGCATGCAGAAAGTCAACATGCAGATCATCGCGATGGGGGTGCCGGCCCAGGAGGGCATCACCAAGGACAACGTGAGTGTCCGGGTGGACGCGGTGGTGTATTTCCGGGTGGTGGACCCGATCAAGGCGGTCGTGAACGTGCAGAACTACATGTTCGCGGTCTCCCAGCAGGCGCAGACCTCGCTGCGCTCGGTCATCGGCCAGTCGGAGATGGACCAGCTCCTGGCCGACCGGGACAACGTCAACCGGGAGCTGCGCCGGATCATCGACGAGCCGACCGAGGGGCCGTGGGGCATCCGGGTGGAGCGGGTCGAGCTGAAGGACGTGAACCTGCCGGAGCAAATGAAGCGCTCCATGTCGCGGCAGGCGGAGGCGGAGCGGGAACGCCGGGCCAGGATCATCTCCGCTGACGGCGAGTACCAGGCGTCCAAGCGGCTGGCCATGGCGGCCAACGTGATGGCCCGCGACCCGGCGGCACTGCAGCTCAGGCTGCTGCAGACCGTGGTCGAGGTGGCCGCGGAGAAGAACAGCACGCTGGTCATGCCAGTGCCGGTCGAGCTGCTGAGGTTCTTCGACAAGTACGCGCCCGCGCCACCGCCCCAGGACATGGGGCCGTCACCGTCGGACACCGGTGAGGCAGAGCTGGCCGCGGCCGAGGCCTCAGCCGAGATCGGCAGCGTCCCCTTCCCGCCGCCCGCGATCGCCGACGTGCCGGTGCCGGAAATCCCGGAGGTACCCATCCCGGAAGTACCCATCCCGGAAGTCGATGAGTCAGTGATTCCGCCCGTCCCCGGCCTGGACGGGGACGGCAAGGCCGGCTGACCGCCCATCCTCGGCTCCGCTCCGGGTAGCGAGGTCATCAGCGGCCTGCCGCAGGGACAGACCGCTAGGGTTGGCGCCATGCAGAAGTGGGAGTACGCAACGGTGCCGCTGCTGGTGCACGCGACAAAGCAGATCCTCGACAACTGGGGCGACGACGGCTGGGAGCTGGTGGCCCTGGTACCTGGGCCTAACCAGGAGCAGCTGGTCGCCTACATGAAACGGGCGAAAGGCACGTCATGACCGCCGGCCCCCCGGACGGCTCGCCAGAGGCCAGGCTGGCCGCCCTGGGCCTCGCGCTGCCCGCGGTGGCCGCTCCGCTGGCCGCGTATGTGCCGGCGGTCCGCACTGGCGACTACGTTTACACCGCCGGTCAGCTGCCGCTGGTGGACGGCACGCTGCTGATGACCGGCAAGGTCGGCGCTGAGGTCGCCGTCGCGGAAGCCGCGGCACTCGCCCGGATCTGCGCGCTGAACGGGCTCGCTGCCGTCGCGTCGGTGACCGGCGGGCTCTCCTCCGTCGTGCGGGTGGTCAAGGTGACCGGTTTCGTGGCCAGCGCACCCACCTGCACCGAGCAGGCGCAGGTCGTAAACGGCGCCAGCGAGCTGCTGCTCGAAGTCTTCGGTGAAGCGGGCAGGCACGCCCGCAGCGCGGTCGGGATGGCTGTCCTCCCGTTTGACGCGCCCGTGGAGGTCGAGCTGATCGTGGAGGTCAGTGATTGAGCCGCCGGTAGACCGCGGTCCCCCCACCCGGGCCGTGCTGCGCCTGGGTGGGCGGATGGCCGAGCGCGCCCGCGAAGTCCTCGGCGGGGGTGCGCAGCCGGTCGAGCCGCGTGACGCGGCCACCGTGATGCTGCTGCGCCCGGCCAGCAGCGGCCGGGCCGCGCCCGGCACAGGCCAGGCTGCGCCCGGCACAGACCAGGCTGTGCAGCGCGAGGCCGGCCTGGGCCAGGCGGCGGCAGGCCAGGCGGGCGCGGACTGCGTTGAGGTCTACATGCTGCGCCGGGCACCGTCCATGGCCTTCATGCCAGGTGCTTACGTGTTCCCCGGCGGCTCGGTCGACCCCAGGGATGCCGGCGGCGATGTGGCCTGGGCCGGGCCGGACGCCGCGGAATGGGCCTCGGCGCTGGCGGCCCCGGTGCATGTTGCCCGCGCCCTGGTCTGCGCGGCGGTCAGGGAGACCTTCGAAGAATCCGGGGTACTGCTGGCCGGCCCGTCTGCGGACCGGGTCGTCGCGGACACCCGGGGCGATGACTGGGAGGCGGACCGGCGCGGGCTGCTCGACCGGTCGCTGTCCCTCGCGGACCTGCTCGCCCGGCGTCGCCTGGTGCTCCGCACTGACCTGCTGATGCCCTGGGCGCGGTGGATCACCCCGGCTACCGAGGAGCGCAGGTACGACACCCGGTTCTTCGCCGCTGCCCTGCCGGCCGGCCAGCGCACCAGGGATGTGGGCGGCGAGGCGGACCAGGTGGCCTGGGTACGGCCGGCCGAGGCGATCGATGCCGCACGCCGCGGCGAAATCCGGCTGATGCCGCCCACCGCGGTGACCCTGGCAGAACTCGCCGCGTGCCGCGACGTGCCCGCGGCCCTCGCGCAGCGCCGCCCGATGACCGCCGTGCAGCCCGAGGTCGTTCAGGCCGAGGACGGCGTGTGGCTGACCCTGCCCGCCGAGCTGGAGTATCCGCTATGACTGCCGCCGATGAGCGGCCCTCGATCGATGGTTCCGGGACACCGAGGGCGCGGTGCGTGCTGGCCCCCAACCCAAGCCCGATGACCCTTAACGGAACCAATACCTGGCTCATCGCAGAGCCTGGATCGCCGTCGGCGCTGGTCGTGGACCCGGGGCCGGATGATGAGGATCACCTGCGCCGGGTCCTTGACCTGGTAACCGACGCGGGGCAGCAGGTGGCCCAGATCCTGCTCACCCACGGGCACAGTGATCATTCCGCGGGAGCGGCCAAGCTGGCCGGGATGACCGCTGCCCCGGTGCTGGCCGCCGACCCGGCGTTCCGGCTCGGCGAGACGGGTCTGGGGCCCGGCGACGTGCTGACGGCCGCCGGCTGCGAGGTGCGGGTAGTGGCCACCCCCGGGCATACCGCGGACTCGGTCTGCCTCCTGCTGGCCGCCGACGGCGCTCTGCTCACCGGGGACACCGTGCTGGGCCGGGGGACCACGGTGATCGCCCAGGACGGCAGCCTGGCCGACTACCTGCGCTCGCTGGACCGGCTGCGGGCACTCGCCGACGAGGAGCAGCTGCGGGCACTGCTGCCGGGTCACGGGCCGCTGCTCGCCGACCCGGCGGGTGCGCTCGATTTCTATATCGCGCATCGCCGGGAGCGGCTGGCCGAGGTGACGGCCGCGCTGGCGGCCGGTGACCGCAGCCCCGCGGAGATAGTCGCCCGGGTCTACCTGGACGTCGATCCGGCACTGTGGCCGTTCGCCGAGTGGTCGGTCCAGGCCCAGCTGGCGTACCTGGGCGATCAGGGTGTCCTGCCACCGGGAACGAGTTACTGACGGGGTGTCACCGGGGGGCTGTTGTCACCGGGTGTCACCGACAGGGCTGTTGGCGCGAGAGGGCTGTTGTCACCGGGCCCGCTTGGCCAGCCGTTCAGCGTCGAGCAGCAGCACGGACTTGGCGGACAACTGCAGCCAGCCACGCGCCGCGAAGTCCGCGAGCGCCTTGTTGACGGTCTCCCGCGACGCCCCGACGAGCTGTGCGAGTTCTTCCTGGGTGAGGTCATGGTGGACCTGCAGGCCGTCCCCCTGTGGCTCGCCGAACCTGTCGGCCAGGTCAAGCAGGGCCTTGGCAACCCGGCCCGGCACGTCGGTGAAGACCAGGTCGGCCATGACGTCGTTGGCGCGGCGCAGTCGCTGCGCGAGCGCCCGCAGCAGATGCAGGGCCACGTCGGGCCGGCCGGTGAGCCAGCTCAGCAGGTCGGCGTGGGCGAGAGCGGCCAGCCGCGCGTCGGTGATCGCGACCGCGCTGGCCGTGCGCGGCCGAGGATCGAAGAGAGACAGCTCGCCGAACATCTCGCCCGGCCCGAGCACGCTGAGCAGGTTCTCCCGGCCGTCCGACGCGGCGCGGGTCAGCTTGATCTTGCCCTCAAGCACCACGTAGAGCCGGTCCCCGGCGTCGCCTTCGTCGAAGAGCCGGTCGCCGCGCGGAAGCTCGACGTCGTTCAGCATGGACCGCAGCGCCTTCGCGCCATCCTCGTCGAGCGCCTCGAACAACGGCGCCCGGCTCAGCACGTCGTCCGCGTGATCCACAGGTGCCTCCTCGCAGACGTCTTTGCACAGCCGCGCTGCGACAGTGTCCATCCACTGTGCTCGCACACCGTGCCTACCTGGCCCTGCACACAGTGTCTACCGGCTGTGTAGCACGGTGTCCATGCCTGATCCTCTGCCCAGTGTCGCGCATCCGGTGACCTGCAAGCCAGCAGGGTCAGCGCGGCTAACCGTGATGGTCACCGGCCTGCGCCGCACGTTCCCGGCAGTCAAGGATCTCCCGCTCCGCCTCCCGGCGGCCCACCCAGCCGGTGATCTCCACCTCCTTGCCGGGTTCAAGGGCCTTGTAGACCTCGAAGAAGTGCTGAATTTCCAGGCGGTCGAATTCCGGCACGTCATCGATATCGCTGAAATGCTCCATCCGCGGGTCCGTTGAGGCGACGCAGAGCACCTTGTCGTCCAGGCCGTTCTCATCCCGCATGCGGAACATGCCGATCGCGCGGCACCGGATGAGACAGCCGGGGAACGTCGGCTCCTCCAGCATCACCAGCGCATCCAGCGGGTCGCCATCGTCGGCCAGCGTGCCCTCGATGAACCCGTAGTCCGACGGGTACCTGGTGGACGTGAACAGCATCCGGTCCAGCCGGATCCGGCCTGTGTCGTGGTCCATCTCGTACTTGTTGCGCTGCCCCTTGGGGATCTCGATGACCACTTCGAACTCCACGATGTCGCTCCCTGGGCGCGAAGGTGGTTGACTCCCGACTGAATTCAAGCATCTCGTGAGAGGAGGGGTGTTGGCGAACCGCCTCCGGGTTACCGCATTGATCTCCCTGGCCATGGTCAATGTGTTCACGCTAGGGGCCGGGGTGGCGGTAGCGGGCCTGCTCCCAGCGCGGCTCGCGCTGTGGGACATCCCGCGGGTAGCTGCGGCGCCGCTGGTGGCGCCCGGCCAGGTCCTGCGCCCGGCGCAGCCGTCCGGGACGCTGCCGACCAGTGACGGGCTGGCCACCGCGCTGACACCCATGCTCGCCTCGCGAGCACTCGGCGCGCACGTGGGCGCGGTGGTCACCGATCCCGCATCCGGTGCCGTGCTGTTCACCAGCGGCGGGACGTCCCCCGCGGAGCCCGCGTCGACCGCGAAACTGGCCACCGCGGTGGCCGCGCTGGCGGTGCTCGGCCCGGCCGCCCGGTTCACCACCCGGGTCGCGGCCGGCCCCACGGCCGGATCGATCGTCCTGGTGGGCGGGGGTGACCCCACGCTCGCGGCCGGATCGCCGCCCGGGTCGGACTACCCCCAGCCGGCCACGCTCGCGTCCCTGGCCGCCGCCACGGCCCGCTCGCTGCGGGGGCAGGGCCGTTCCCACGTCCGGCTCAGCTACGACACGTCGCTGTTCAGTGGCCCGCTGATGGCGCCGGGCTGGACCAACGATTACATCGCCACCGGCAATGTGACACCCATCACATCGCTGGAAGTGGACCAGGGCAGGCTGACCGCATCGGGTACCTCCGAGGATGCCGACGATCCAGCCAATTTCCGGCCCCGGTCAGCTGACCCCACCGCGGTCGCGGCGGAAGCGTTCGCGTCCTTCCTGCGCGCCGACGGGATCAGCCTGTCCGGCCCGCCTGCCAGGGGGTCCGCGCCGCCCGATGCCGCCACGATCGCCGCGGTCAGCTCGCCGCCGCTGTCCGCCATCGTCGGCTGGATGTTGCGGGAGAGCAACAACGTGATCGCGGAAGATCTCGCCCGGCAGGTCGCGCTGCATACCGGCGCGGCGGCATCGTTCAGCGGCGCCGCGGCGGCGGTCAGCCACGTCCTGCGCGGGCTGGGCATCCCCAGCGGCATCGACCTGGTCGACGGCAGCGGCCTGTCCCCGGGCGACCGGATCACCCCCGCCGCGCTGACCAGCCTGGTGGCGGTGGCCTCCGGGGCCGGCCAGGCCAGGCTCAGGCCGGCCGTCACCGGGATGCCGGTGGCGGGTTTCTCCGGCACCCTGGCACCGGCCCAGAGCGTGTTCGGCCGGTTCACCGGCCCGGCCCTGGGCGCGGTGCGCGCCAAGACCGGCAACCTGGACACCGTGGCGACCATGGCGGGGCTCGCCTACGACCGGCAGGGCCAGGTCCTCGCCTTCGCCTTCATGGCGGACCGGGTACCCCCCGGCGGCCTGGCGGCGGCCGCCGCGCAGATCGACGCGATGGCCACGGTCCTCGCCAACTGCGGCTGCCGCTAAGCCGCGCAATCACTGCGTCCGGAAAGGTTCGTGGGCCGGCGCCAGACTCCGCACCCGGTCCGACCATGATCATGCCCGGTATAGCCGTTAAGTAGCCGCTGAGGGAGTGTGCGAAGCCCGGAACCTGGTGTCACTCCCGTCCCTCTCATCACACCGTAATCCGGCGGCTCCCGACTCCCGGCCCTCCGGACCCGGCCTGCGCTGGCGACGACGTACGGTGGGGGGGTGAGCAGCGCGCAGATGATCGACTGGGACGTGGCCATCTCCACCGGCGTCAGGTGGGCGCGGCCGGGGCCTCAGGTGAGCCTGTCTGAGGCACGGGCGGTGGTCACGGAGCTCCGTGAACTCGCCGCGACCGTCGCCGAGCCGGTTCGTGAGGTCACCGGCATGTCCGGTGCGCAGGACGGCGGCTGGGTGGCCGTCGTGGACCGGCCCGGCTGGATTCGTGCGAACGTGGACGGCTTCCGCGTCGTGCTCGACCCACTCGCGCAGCACTTGCGGGAGAAAGGCGGCCCGCCGGGCGGCTCAGTGATGGGCGCGGTGGGGTCCCGGGTCACCGGCATGCAGGCCGGGCTGATCCTCGCCTACCTGGCAGGCCGGGTGCTGGGGCAGTACGAGCTCTTCCTGCCCCCCGACCCGAACGCCCCGGACGGCAGCGCGCCGGCCGGCCGGCTGACCCTGGTCGCGCCGAACATCCTCATGGTGGAGCGGGAACTCCAGGTTGACCCGCATGACTTCCGGCGCTGGGTGTGCCTGCACGAGGAGACCCACCGGACCCAGTTCACCGCCGTGAGCTGGCTGCGCGGGTACGTCCAGCAGCAGATGACCGAGTTCCTGCTGGCCTCCGACCTTGATCCGGCGACCATCTTGGACCGGCTGCGTTCGGCGGCCGACGCGGTAGCGGGCGCGGTGCGCGACGGTGAGGGCGACAGCCTCATCGAGGCCATCCAGACCCCGCGTCAGCGGGAGATCCTCGACCGGCTCACCAGCGTGATGACGCTCGTGGAGGGGCACGGCGACTACGTGATGGACGCGGTGGGGCCACGCGTGGTGCCCTCGGTGGAGGAGATCAGGACACGGTTCAATGAGCGCCGGGTGGCCGCGGGACGGGTGGAGCGGACGGTCCGGCGGCTGCTGGGCATCGACCTGAAGATGAAGCAGTACGCGCAGGGCTCGCGGTTCGTGCGGACTGTGGTGGAGGAGGCCGGGATGGCCACCTTCAACAAGGTCTGGACGTCTCCGGAGACCCTGCCGACGAAGGATGAGTTCACCAGCCCGCAGCGCTGGCTCGATCGCATCGGGGAGGCCGGCGCCCTGGCAGCAGGCGGCTGACCGGTCATGGGCCCGCGTCCTGCGGTCGCGGAGACGCGCAGGTGCGTCCGCCGCTGCCTGGATGACCTGGGTCCAGGCGATCTCGTGCTGGCGGCCTGTTCCGGTGGTGCCGATTCCCTCGCCCTCGCCGCCGCGCTCGCGCATGAGGGGCCCCGGCTGGGACTGCGCGCAGGCGGGGTCACCGTCGACCATGGGCTGCAGGCCGGTTCCGCCCGGCGGGCCAGCGCGGTCGCCGCGATGCTGTCAGGTCTCGGCCTTGACCCGGTGCGCAGCGTGCGCGTGGTAGTGGCGACGGCCGCGGGCAACGGCGGACCCGAAGCCGCCGCGCGGGCGGCCAGGTACGACGCTCTCGGCGAGGTCGCGCAGAGCACCGGGGCGGCCGCCGTCCTGCTCGGTCACACCCGCGACGATCAAGCGGAAACCGTGCTGCTGGGCCTGGCCCGGGGCTCCGGCGCCCGCTCGCTGGCCGGCATGCCTGCCCAGCGCGGGTGGTACCGCCGGCCCTTGCTCGGTGTTGACCGGGGCACCCTGCGGGAGGCCTGCCAGGCACTCGGCTTCGAGCCCTGGGACGACCCGCACAACATGGATCCGGCGTACCGCCGGACCCGGGTCCGGCACCAGGTGATTCCCGTGCTTGAGCAGGCGCTCGGGCCCGGTATCGCGGAGTCACTGGCCCGGACCGCCCACCAGCTCCGCGCTGACTGTGACGCCCTGGACTCGCTCGCCCAGGCCGAAACGCGGCGGCTCCGCGACGCCGCCGGCGGGCTGGACGCCCGCGCGCTCGCGGCGCTGCCCGCCGCGATCCGCACCCGGGTGCTCCGCGAGTCGGCGATCGCGGCCGGCTGCCCGCCGGGCGCCCTCACCTCCCGGCACATCGACGCGCTGGACGCTCTGGTGACCGGCTGGCGGGGGCAGCGCTGGGCAGACCTGCCGGGGGGCGTCCGCGGGCGGCGGCAGTATGGGAAGCTGCTGCTGGAGGCAGCCACGTCAGCTACGGCTGGCCCGCTGGTACCCGATGACGCGGAGGACGCGGGTGGACGCGAGTGACGCAGGCGGCGACCTCAAGGATGTGCTGATCCCGGCTGACCAGGTGCAGGCGCGGGTGGCCGAGCTTGCCGCCCAGATCGACGCTGATTACGCCGGCCGCGAACTTCTGCTGGTCGGCGTGCTCAAGGGCGCGGTCATGGTGATGGCGGACCTCGCCCGGGCGATGCGGCTGCCGGTGCAGATGGACTGGATGGCGGTGTCGTCGTACGGATCCGGCACCAGGTCGTCCGGGGTGGTCCGCATCCTGAAGGATCTCGACGCGGACATCACGGGCAAGCATGTGCTCGTGGTGGAGGACATAGTCGACTCCGGCCTGACCCTGTCCTGGCTGGTCGGGAACTTGCGGTCGCGTGGGCCGGCCTCGGTCCAGGTGTGCGTGATGCTCCGCAAGCCCGCCGCGGCCCAGATGGACGTCGAAGTCGCCTACACGGGATTCGATATCGCTGACGAGTTCGTCGTCGGCTACGGGCTCGACTATGCGGAGCGCTACCGCAATCTTCCGTTCATCGGGACGCTCGCCCCGCACGTCTACGGGGGCGCCGGGGACTCATCCCGCCCGGATGACGCGGCCAGCGGACCCGGTGCGCAGCCACCGGGGGAACACGATCAGCAATGAGAAGCGTTGAGGTGTGGGAAAGGGCCGCCGAGACCCTGCGGTACCTTCCGTGTGTCGGCGTGTCAGGACGCGGTGTACCGTCGGATATCCCCGCGCCGCAGCCGGGAATGACAGGGAAGCTGGGCATGGTCATTGGGACGCAAGGCAGTCGCGCCGGGGATCGGCGGGACATGACGCTGGTCAGGAGGGACCCGCCACACGCTGGCGGGGTCGTTCATCGATGGATCTGAAGCGCTATTTCCGCGGGCCGTTCGTGGCGGTCCTAGTGATGCTGCTTGTCTTCTTCGTCGTCTACGCATATGCCAGCTCAGGCACCTCGTACACGCAAGCGGACACGTCGAAGGTCGTCACGCTTATCGAAACGGGCCACGTCAGGTCCGCGCTGCTGATCGATAAGGATCAGACGATCCAGGTCACCACCGACAAGGGCCAGAAATTCCAGGCCTCATGGGTGGGAAACCAAGGACAGCAACTCGCTACGGACCTCCAGACGCACCTTCCGCCGCAGGGCTACAACGTCCAGGTGCCCAAGGGCAGCTCGGTCTGGGGCCTGATCCTCGGCATTCTCCCGTATCTGCTGATCATCTTGTTCTTCGTGTTCATGCTGAACCAGATGCAGGGTGGCGGCTCCCGGGTGATGAACTTCGGCAAGTCCAAGGCGAAGTTGATCACCAAGGACACGCCGAAGACGACCTTCGCGGACGTGGCGGGGGCTGATGAGGCGATCGAGGAACTCCAGGAGATCAAGGACTTCCTGCAGAGCCCCGGCAAGTTCCAGGCGATCGGCGCCAAGATCCCCAAGGGTGTGCTGCTCTACGGGCCGCCTGGCACGGGCAAGACCCTGCTGGCCCGCGCGGTGGCCGGCG
>CAYPQM010000116.1:0-21576 GCA_964412845.1 uncultured Streptosporangiaceae bacterium | reverse complement strand
CGGACGGCTCGCTGCTGCTCGACGACGACTTCCTGGTCCTGGTCAACGCCTGGTGGCAGCCGCTGGACTTCGTCCTCCCGGCCACCAGGCCGCAGGCGGCCTGGCACGTCGAGCTAGACAGCTATGACCCAGCCGCACCAGCCCGGTCGGCAGCCTCCGGTGAGCAGGTGACCGTCGGCCCGCGCGCTGTCGTCGTTCTCTCGGATCCGCGCTCGCCGGAGTGAGCAGAGCCTAGGAGCCCGCCGGGGCTAGGTATGCGCGGTCGGTGCCTCGGCGGCGTCCACGGTTTCGGCGGGTTGCGGCGCGGTGGCCTGCCAGGCTTCGCGGATCAGCACCTGGATCGCGCCGGCCGCGGGGATGGCCAGGAACGCCGCGACGAACGCGCCGGAGATCCCGCCGATCGCGCTGCCCAGGGACGCCCCGACCAGGATGGACACCAGCACCAGCAGCGGGTTGACCTTCACCGTCCGGCTCATCACGATCGGGTTCAGCACGTGGTTCTCGATCTGGGTGTAGGTGAGGAACACCACCAGGGTGACGATGCCCGCGGTGAGCGAGTGTCCCGTCGCGAACAGCACTGTGGGGATGCCCGCCAGGGCACCGCCGATCATGGGCAGGAAGTCGACGAGCGCCACCCACAGGGCCCACAGGAAGGGGAAGGGGACCCGCATCACCAGCAGGGTCACCAGCACGACGACCCCGGCGATGAGCGAGGTCAGGAAGTTTCCCAGCATGTAGCCGGTGACCGAGCGGTTGACCTCGCGCCCCACCTTGGAATAACGCTCGGCCCGCGCGGGCGACATCATGCCCAGCAGGCTGGTCCGCAGTTTGGGCCCTTCCAGCATGAGCAGCAGCACCAGCACGAAAATGGTCAGCAGCGCGACGACCAGCGACAGGGCGCCCTTGCCGAGGGTGAGGGCCGGCTTCGCGAGGCCCTTGCCCAGGCCCACCAGCTTGGGCGCGTTGGTCTGCACCCAGGTCTGGACGTGGTACCTGAGCGCCAGGTGACCGATCCAGCCCCGGCCGTGCTCCGCCGCGCTCACGTACGACGGCAGGTCCCGGGCGAGGTTGGTGATCCCGTTGGCCAGCGGGTAACCGAACGCGATGGCCAGCCCGGCGAAGACCAGCATGGCCCACAACGTCACCACGGCCACGGCCCAGCCGCGGCGTGGGATCCGCCACCGTTGCAGGGCCACGACCAGCGGGTTGAGGATCAGGGCGACGAATCCCGCAATGATCATGAGCAGGATGACGTCCCGCAGCCGGTAGACCAGCTTGCCGGCCAGATACACCACGACCACCACCGCGACCGTGGCCAGGATGGTCCGCAGCGGGATGCCCCTGGACTCGGCGGCCTTCCAGAGGTGGGCCCGCCTGGTATCGGGCGGCGTGATTTCACCGGGCACGCGACAATCATGGCAGTCGGGTGCGGGCGAGGTTCGCGGGATGGTCAGCCGGAGGGAACAAACCGGTCGAAATAGATGTGGCGTTCCTTGCAGCCAGTGGACGTGAGCACGTCAATCGCGGCATCGATCATGGGCGGCGGCCCGCACAGGTAGGCCTCCATTCCCTTGGTCGACGGAAGGCGCCGGGTCAGCACCTCGGTGACCAGCCCGGTATCCCCGGCCCAGGCGCCGTCGGCGGAGTCCGGTTCGCTCAGGGCCGGGACGAAGGTGAACCACTCATGCCGGTCGGCGAGGCTCGCGAGTTCGTGGACGAGGAACAGGTCGCGACGGCTTCTGGCCCCGTAGAAGAAGATGACATCACGGCGGTTTCCGGTGGCGATGAGGTCCTTGACCATGGCCAGGATGGGCGCCATCCCCGACCCGCCAGCCACCATGATCATCGGTCGGTGCGAGAGCCGCGCGCCGAACTGACCGAACGGGCCGCGCAGCCGCAGACGATCGCCGGGCGTGACGCTGTCGTCCAGGGCGGCCGAGAAAGCGCCGCCAGGTATCACCTTGACGATCAGGTCCAGGCGGCCTGACTCCCCGGGTGGGTTGGCCATCGAAAACGATCGCCAGCTATCGGCCGCTCCCGGGACGGCCACATCCACGTACTGCCCGGCGAGGAACGGGAGGCCGGCCGGGTCATCGAGTCGCAGCCCGAGCCAGCGGATGTCGTGGGTGAGCGCCTCGATCCGGTCCACGGTGGCTTCGGTTTCCTGGACGTGCTGACCGGCCAGGTACTGTTCCTCGCTGAGGTCGTCCATCGTCCGGGTGACATCCACCACCAGTTCATCTGACTCCGGGAACGTCGAGCACAGCAGCACGACGCCCGCCGCCCGGTCGGCGTCGCTCAGCGAGAACGACGTGTTGTCGCTCAGCTCATAGTCACCCTGCACGACTTCGGCGCGGCAGGTGCTGCACCCCCCGTGCTTGCAGCCGTACTTGACGAACCGTCCCTGACGGAGGATCGCTTTGAGCACCGATTCGCCGGGCCCGACGTCGAGCGTCTCCCCGAAGGGCAAGACAGTGACCACAGATCCCATCTCGTCCTCCTAGTCCGAAGCAGCAGGCCTTTCCCCGATGCGGCACCGCGCCCGCCGGCTCCGGGGGCCTGCCCAATGCGGATGGCAGCCCAGGCCCGGAGCCGGGCGGTGCTCTCACACCCTCAGCGGGTCTTTGATCTCGTAGTGCAGGCGGCGGATGTCGTCGATGGTCCACATCCGTTCCGCGTTCAGGTGCGGCTGGCCCATCAGCGTCTTACCGTCCGGCCGGACATAGCCGAGGGCGAGGATGACATCGGCGAGATCCATGCCGTCGAAGCGCTCCCACCAGCCAGCGCACCCGGTGTAGATCTTCGGGTTGAGGTCGAAGATCCACTGGCACCCTTCGCTGCAGACCGCGTAGCGCTTGCCTTCGTGGTCGAAGATCCGGGTCTCGGGAGCATCGATCCGCGGCATCACGCAAGGCGCGTGGCACACCTGGCAGAACGGCGGCAGGGCCGGCAGTTCCTGCATCAGGATGCGGCCTGATGAGGGGTCGCTCATCGCCCGGTAGGCATCCCAGAGCCCGCCGTAGCGGGCGGTCCAGCCCGGATAGTGGTTCTCGAACCACTCGTAGTCGGCTGGGCCCATCGGGTCGATGCGCCAGAAGTTGAGCGGCCAGATGGCAGCCAGCGCGATGGCCACCGAATGGTGCATGTCCTCGACGAACCGGGCCACCTCGCCGAGCCGGTCCGGCGGCCGCAGGCCGAACGAACTCAGCCGGTTCATGTACGACCCGACGAAGTCATCGACGACCCACTCCTCCCACACGTCCTTGTACGCCCAGGGCCGGTTCACCGCGTAGTACTCGGAGACGACGCCGACGAGCGTGTCCATCGACATGTGCTGGTGCCAGAAGTGCCGCTCCAGCGACTCCTGCAGGAAGGGGATGTTGTCCGGTTCCTCGACGACGCACATCAGCATGCCGTAGCCGTTCGCCATGTGCCGCGACTCGTCCGACTGGATGGACAGGAACGAGGTCGGCATCGCGTGCTCGCCGTTGACCACGGCTACCTGCGGCAGGGCGACCACCAGCGGATTCGTGTAGGCCGTCTCCAGCACGACGTTCAGGCACATCGAGACCTCGACCGGGTCGCCGGTGTTGAACGGCTGGAACGAGGCGCGGGCGAGCGTCCCCACCGGGTGGTTCCCCAGCGCGATCTGCCCGATGTCAAAGCCGGCCGGGTCGTGGTAGTTCTTCAGGTAATACTTCCGCAGGCCCATCTCCAGTTGCGTGTGCCGGACCTCATCCAGCATCTGCCCGGCGAAGCCCTGGCGCATCTCCTGGTTCTTCACCGAGGCAACCAGGAAGCCCGCCCCGGTAACTGCTTGGTATTCCGCGTCCGTGAAGGCAGGTACGGCAAACTTCATCGCCTCCATGAACCGGGGCTCGGCGACGTTGGCGTTGCGGTAGCGGACGTCACTGTCCAGCCCGCCGTATACGCGGTTGTCCTTCTCGGTTTCCATCGAGGCGTAGCCGCGCATCATCACCCGGAACGGATCCTTGCCGTTCGGCGGGATGATGTACCGAGTAGGGAACTTCGGGTCGGGGCGGGCGTAGTCAAACCCCCAGTCGTACCGTTTTCCCTTTGCGTGGACCACTTCAAGCTTCGGCGCCATTGGTACTCCTCCTTAGCTAATCGCGGAACCGCTCAGGCAGTATTTCCGCGTAAATCTCGACCGCAGCGTCACTCACGACGATCCGACCGTAATAGGACGTCATATTGACCAGGAAGTCGTGGACCGTGTAATCGCGGCCGAGCCGCTCGGAGAGGTCGGCCATGTTGAAGGTGAGCAGGCCCTTCCGCTCGATCTTGTAGAAGCAGTCGTTGTCGGTGATCTTCGCGTCGGGCATCTCCTCGGCCACCATCTCGACGGCCACGCTGGTCTCGGCGCTGCCTATCAGGGAGATTCCGACGACGTCCCGGACTTCAGTTAGATCCTTCGCTGGCACGGTCTTTCTCCCTCTCAGGCGCGAGCCGGGGCGGCCAGGTCGAGGCGGCCGAGGTAGGCGGCCTGCTTGGCGAGCACGTCGCTCATTGCCGACTGGAATGTCGCGGGCCGTGCCGGGGCCTGGCCGAAAACCGGGCCGAAGGCCTCGCACGCGTCGAGTGAGTACCTGTTCCACTTCTCGATCCACGAGGCGATGACATCCCGGTTCGCGTCCCCATGAGCGGGGTCATCGAGCACGTGCTTGATCAAGGCCGCGGTCCAGCGCTGGGTACGGGCCGTGTCGGCCTCGGAGGACGCGATGATGATCGGTGTCACCACATCGCCGTTCGCCGCCGCGAACCGGCTGAAGTACTCCACCTTAGCCAGTTCGCCGAAGAGCCGGTCGAAGCACAGGTTGGTGGCGACGATCACTTCCATCCAGTCGTAGAGAGCGATGATGTTCTCGACCGCCTTGCGCGCTCCCTGCCAGATCGGGTCGCCGGTCCAGGCGGCATGGACGCCCGAGTCATCGAACCCGGGAAAGGCCTCAGCCAGTTCGAAGGAGTAATAGACCACATCCTGCAGGTGGCGCAGCTTGTCCCCGGCCTCGAAGACGATCGGGAAGGTCGCCGTGTCAGAGAGCGCCTCGCGCTCCGCGTAGCACAAAGCCAGGAAGAGCCCGTACTCGACGAACGGGTAGGTCATGTAATGCTCGGCCAGGCCCTTCGCCACCCAGTTCTCGTCAGCGAAAGCGAAGAGGCCAGCCGCCTGCGCCCCCTGGAAGGAACGCTCAAGTGCCTTCTCGGATTCATTGACCCCGGATATGTACCCTCGTTGCCAGGTCTGGTTCGGGTCACGGTAGGCGTACCAGTCTGATGACCGGATGAGGGTCGAGTCCTCGGTATAAGGATCCCTTCCGTCGTCGAACCGGATAGGCCATCCCTGGACGGCGTACTGAGCGGGAGTGGACTGCTGGCCGACGGTGAGATCTTCATACTCGGTCGGCCGCTTCCCGGCGGCCTTTACCCAGACGAATGTGCGGTTTCCTGACAGGTTCTGCCGCTTCTGCGTGGTGTACACAGCCATCGTGCCGGCCTCCGGTTAAGCGCACGTTTGGAGCGCACGCTATTCGTCGGTGGAGAGAGAACCTGACCGTACGGCTTTCGCGGGCCGCGGTCTTGGTCCTCCGGGGGCGGAGTCGCAGTGCACCGTTCGGCTCTGTGGGCCGGTATTACTGTGTGTGGCACATTTGCGGCCCGGTGCAAACGGAACGTGACTGGCGGCCGCGCCGGGCTGTGTCTCGCGGATACCAGCATTCCGTGTTTCGTCGCCATGCCGAGTCATAGCGGATTTCCCGGCGCCACATTTCCGTCATCTTCCGGGGGCTGGCACGCTACCGGACCCGGGAATCTTCCTGATTCCGCGCACTGAGCCAGGGGCGGGAGAGCGGGTGGGGACGGGGGGTGGTGACCGGGCCATGGGGCGGGGAGCACTGGCCCGGGACCGGGTGCGCACCCGGCGTGCCCGGGTGGCCCGGACCCCGGCCCTAGACCGAACTGTCTAGTCTTTCCGGATTGATCGCCAGTTGAATATTTGTCCCCTGGGGGTGAACCGGATGTTCTATTTAGCACGTATCATCCGGCTAACGCGTTCACAGGGTGGTGATGCGAGTGGTGATGCGGATGACCGGATCGGTGCCAAGCGGAATCGACCAGATCGACCTGCAGCCGGGCAGTCATGTGTGTGCGTTTTACCGGGGGGACAGCGACCGGGACCGGCTGCTTACCGCCTACCTTCGCGCTGGCCTGACCGCCGGTGACAAATGCATCTGCATCGTCGACTCCGCCTACACGGCGAAGCGGCTTGAGTCGCTGCCTGGCTCCTGCGTCGGGCCTGCGCCCACTGGCGGCCAGCTCGATATCCACCTGCCGGAGTCGACGTATCTCGCGGGCGGCGAATTCACGACCAGTGACATGGTCACGTTCTGGACCGAGAGCATGGTCAAGGCCGGCGTTGAGGGGTACACCTTCTGCCGCCTGGTGGGCGAGATGACCTGGGCGCTGCGCGACGCGCCCGGGGTGGAGCACCTGGTTGGCTACGAGTCGGAGCTGAACCGGGTCACCCCGGGTTACCCGGTCATCGTGCTCTGCCTGTATGACCTGGACCTGTTCAGCGGGGAGGTCGTGGTCAACATCGTCAGGACGCATCCCCAGGTACTGATCCAGGGCATCCTCGTAGAGAACCCCTACTACCTGGACCCGGACGAGTTCCTCAGGTCAGCGCACACCTGATCCGCCCGCGATGACCGCCGAGCAGACAGCGCGCAGCAGCCTGGCGGCCATGACGGTACGGCCGGTGCCGCCGCCGGAAGCAGCCGACGCGAACCTGCGGGAGCGGCTGGGTGAGTTACGGGCGCTGCTGGTGATATCGCTCCTGATGACCGAGTCGGTCGGCGAGGACCAGATCCTGGAACTCGCCGCCTCGTCGGCGCCGGGGCTCGGCCCCTGGCGGATCGAGGGTTATGGCTTCACCGATGGCCGGTGGTGTCCCGGCCTTGACCACGGCGCACCCGTCCCGGCTGACCTTCCCGAACTGCTGGCCTCGCTGGGCAGCGGCAGCGGCCGGGTGGAACTGCCCGGCCGCCGGTGGGCGTGGGCGTTTCCGCTGCGCAGCGTCAGCGGCCTGCTCGGCCACCTGGTCGCGTCGTGCGAGCGGGAGCCGTCCTCCGAGGAGCGGTTCCTGATCCAGGTCATCGCTCAGCAGACCGGTGTCGCGGTGTCGAACGCCCGGCTGCACGCGAAGGAGCGCGCCACCGCGGCGGAACTCGCCGTCACCAATACCGCGCTCGCCGAGACGGTGAGCACCCTGCGGCGCAGCATGGACATCCACGACCGGCTCACCCGGGTGGCTGTCTCCGGTGAGGGCCAGCCGGGAATCGCGAAGGCCCTGCACGAGCTCACCGGCATGCCGGTCGCGATCGAGGACCGCTACGGCAACCTGTCCGCCTGGGCCGGCCCGGGCCGGCCCGATCCTTACCCGAAGGAGTCGTTCGCCAAGCGTGAGCACCTGCTCCGGCGGCTGATGCTGGCCAGCAAGCCGGTCCGGGATGGTGAACGGCTCATCCTGCTCGTCTCGCCGCGGACCGACCTGATCGGGGTCGTGGCCCTGATCGATCCCGGGCGGACCGCCGACAACGCCGACCTGGTGGCCCTGGAGCATGGCGCGACCGTGCTGTCGATGGAACTGGCCCGGCTGCGCAGCATCGCCGACACGGAACTGCGGCTGCGCCGCGACCTCGTCCATGACCTGCTGGCCGGCACAGACGACGAGAGCGCGCAGGCGCGGGCGGAGGCGCTCGACTACGACCTGCGGCGCCCGCACCGGGTGGTGGTGGTCGAGGGCAAAGGACGCTCCCGGGCGCACGACGCCCTGCTCAGCGCGGTACGCCGGGCCATGCGCCAGGCCCGGCAGGTCGGATTGTTCGAGACCTGGTCCGGCAACGTCGCCATCGTGACGGCCGGCCAGACGGACTGGGAAAAGCTCCGCCGGGCGATCGTTACTGATCTTGGCGGGCCGTGCCACATTGGCGTAGGCGGTACCTGCGCGCGGCCGTCTGAGCTGCCGCGCTCGCTGCGCGAGGCGGGCCTGGCGCTGCGGCTGCAGAAGACGCTGCTGCCCGGGAGCAGCGCCTGCGAGTACCCCAAGCTCGGCATCTTCCGCATGCTCGCGGCCATCCCTGACCTTACCGATGTCGACGAGTTCGTCCGGGAATGGCTCGGCAACCTGCTCGATTACGACACCCGCAAGGGAGCCGAACTCGTGCACACCCTGACCCAGTACCTCGAGCACGGCGGCAACTACGACGCCACCTCGGCTGAGCTGTCGGTGCACAAAAGCACGCTCAAGTACCGGCTGCAGCGGATCCGCGAGCTGACCGGGCTGGAACTGAACGATCCTGATGTGCACTTCAACCTGCAGCTCGCAACCCGGGCGTGGGGGACGTTGCAGGCCCTCCGCAGTGAGCGCTGACGGCCGCTGCCGCCGGGCCGCGCCGCGGGCCCGCCGAGGTGGCCGCTGACCGCCGCTCACGCTGCGGTTTTGACCCCCTGATCTGCCGGGGTGATGTTCGGGCGGTACTTCGTCCCCCGGTGACCTGCCCGGGGCAGGGCCCCGCTGGTGATGCTGAACAGGCTAGCAACACCCGGCGATGAGGGGTCAGCGATGATCGACGTACGGAACCCGAGCGACGGATTCAGGTCACTGCGCGCCAGGATCAACGCGCTCGGCCCGCCGGCCGAAGGCGACCGCGGCGCGGACGGCGCTCCGCTGACCGTGGGCGAATGGGCCCTGCTGATCGACGACATCGTCGCCCACCCGCAGGACAACACCGAGCCGTTGTGGAACGTCGCGACGCCCGAGGAAGATGACCGCGAGTACGACGCGATCTTCGTCGGCGGCGGCGCGAGCGGCCGGTTCGGCTCGGCGTACCTGCGCGCCCGGGGCGGCCGGCAGCTCACCATCGACGCCTGGCCCTTCCTCGGCGGGTCGTGCCCGCACCAGGCCTGCGTGCCGCATCACCTGTTCTCCGAGTGCGCCCGCGAACTTGACCTGGCCCGGCACATGCAGGGACGGCTGTGGTACCCGACGTTCGACGACAAGCAGGCCAGCATCAGGGAGATCGTCGAGCTGTTCAAGGCCGGCCGTGGGCTGCCGCACGCGATCATGAACTGGCAGTCCAAGGAACAGCTCGACATGGAGTACATCCTCAACGCCCCCGCGACCATCATCGACAACCACACCGTCGAGGTCGACGGCCAGCGGTTCACGGCCAGGAACCTGGTGCTGTCCACCGGGGCGCGGACGATCTACCCGGAGGTCCCCGGGATCGGCACCAAGGGCGTGTACGACTTCGCCACCCTGATCGAGGACCTCGACTATGAGCCGAACCGCTGCGTGATCATCGGCGGCTCCAAGGTCGCCCTGGAGTACGGGTCGTTCTTCCACGCGACCGGGTGCAAGACCACCATCCTGACCCGCAGCCCGCTGATGGAGACGGCCAGCCTGCACCACGTCGACGAGGGGCTGCGCGAGTACGTCATCTCGATGATGGTCGACCGGGGCATCGAGATCGTGAACGGCGCGCAGGTCCTTGAGGTGCTCGGCGACGGCCACGTGACCGGAGTCCGTTACCGGACGCCGGAGGGCGCGGTCGAGGAGATCGACACCGATTTCGTGTTCATCGGCACCGGGGAACGTCCCAGCCTCGGCATGTACGAGCCGCTCGGGCTGAAGACCGACGACCGCGGTTTCCTGGTCGCCGACACGCACATGCGGACCTCCGTGCCGAACGTTTATGCGTCGGGCGACCTGGTCGGGCCGCCGATGGAGATGTTCAAGGCGCGCAAGTGCGGAGTCGGCGCGGCCCGCAACATCATGGGCGAGGACTACGAGTTCGACTACACCGAGTACCCCGACTTCCTGCACACGACCTACGAGGTGACCTGGTGCGGCCTGTCCGAGGCGGAGGCCAGGGCCAAGTACCGCAACGTCATCAAGATCCAGATGCCGCCGGACGACGCTGACCCGGAGACGTTCGCGCTGCCGGCCGCCGAGGGCTCGATGCTGTACGCCTTCACCCGGCCGATCCTGTCCGGCTGGCTCAAGCTGGTCATCAACGCGGACTCACGCAAGATCCTGGGCGCGCACCATGTCGGCTTCGGCGCCAAGGACGCCTTCCAGTACATCGACTACCTGATCCGGCGGCCGGAGGGCTGGACGATCGATGACATGGCCGAGCTGAATGAGCTGTTCCTGAACCCGGAGCACTTCATCCAGCTCTCCCGGCTGCGCGCGGGCCAGACCAACCTGGTGAACCTGTGACGGCAGCCCGGGTGGCGGTGGTCACCGGCGGCGCGTCCGGCATCGGGCTCGCCACCTGCGGGCGGCTGCGGGATGAGGGGTTCACCGTCGCCGCGCTTGACCTGAAGCCGGACGGCGCCGCGGAGGCGGCCGCACTGACCCTGAGCTGCGACGTCACGGACGAAGCTGACGTGCACAGCGCGATGGCGGCGGTCATCGACCGGTTCGGCGGGATCGACGTGCTGGTCAACAACGCCGGCATCACCGGGTCCCAGGAAGCCACCCGGTGTCACGAGACGCCGGTCGCCGAGTGGGACAAGGTGCACGCGGTCAACGTCCGCGGCCCGTTCCTGTGCAGCCGCGCCGTGCTGCCATTCATGATCGCCCGGGGGTCGGGCCACATCATCACGATCGCGTCGGTCGCCGGGCTGATCGCCTTTCCCGGGCGGTGCGCCTACACCGCGTCCAAGGGCGCGGCCGTGATGCTCACCCGGTCGCTCGCCATCGACTACGCGGCCGACGGCATCCGCGCCAACGCGGTATGCCCGGGGATGGTCTACACGCCGATGACGAGCTGGCGGCTTGACCAGCCGGAGCTGCGCGCCGCCGTGGAGAGCAGGATCCCGGCCGGCCGGGTCGCCTCGACCGACGAGATCGCCGACGCGGTCGCGGTGCTCGCCTCCGGCCGGCTGGCCTACATGACGGGCCACCCGCTGGTGGTCGACGGCGGCATGTCCGCCCTGTGATCTGAGAGCCCTGTGATCTGAGAGCCCTGTGATCTGAGCCCGGTGACGAACGCGAGGAGACCCGAATGACAGGCAAGCTGACCGGCAATGTGGCCGTGGTGACCGGGGCCGGATCCGGCATCGGGCGGGCGGCGGCGACGCTGTTCGCCCGCGAGGGGGCGTCGGTGGCGCTCGTCGACCTCGCCGCTGAGACGGCCAAGGAGACCGCGGCGCAGATCACCGCCGCTGGCGGCCGCGCGATAGCGGTGGGTGCCGACATCTCCGACACCGAGCAGGTGGACAGCGCCTTCACCCAGATACTGCACGAATACGGCCGGGTTGATGTCCTCTACAACAACGCCGGGGTGAACAGCAGCGGCTCGGTGATCGACGCGACCGAGGACGACTGGGACCGGAGCTTCGCGGTCAACGCCAAGGGGACGTTCCTGTGCTCCCGGGTGGCGGCCCGCTCGATGGTGCACACCGGCGGAGGCTCGATCATCAACCAGGGTTCGGTGGCGGCGGTCGTCGGCATCGCCAACTTCGCCTCCTACTGCGCGTCCAAGGGAGCCGTCGTCGCGCTCACCCGGTCGATGTCCGTCGATCTCGCCCCGCGCGGCGTCCGGGTCAACGTCATCTGCCCCGGGACGGTGTACACGCCGCTGATGGAGCCGATGCTCCGGGCCCGTGGCGGCGGCGACATGGCGGCCGGGCTCGCGCTGACGGTGGCGAAGTACCCGATCGGCCGGCTGGGCACGCCGGAGGAGATCGCGGCGGTGGCGCTGTTCCTGGCCTGCGATGACTCGTCGTTCCTCACCGGCTCCGTGATCACCGCGGATGGTGGCATGACGTCACAGTGACACTACGGGCCGCCACCTGATCCTGTCCTGCGGGGACAGATCTGTCCCCGCAGGACAGGATCAGCGGATTCTTTCGTCCCCGCGGCAGTTAGCCGGCCGGGGATGAGCCAACCTACGCTGCCATCACCTGATCCACGGGGTGGTGGAAGTGTGGGCACGAGTACATCAGCAGCTGAGGTGCGCGGGGCGTCACCGTCACCGGCCGGCCGGGATTCGCTCGCCTCGCTCCGTGGCCAGCTGACCAATCTCCGCGCGCTGCTCGTCCTGTCCATCCTGATGACCGAGAGCGCTGACGACGGGCAGATACTCCGGCTGGCGGCATCCTCGGCGACCTCGCTCGGCGGCTGGCGCATCGCCGGTTTCCTGGTCGGCGACGCATGGCGGACGGGAACCCACGCCACCGGGGCCATGTCCGCGGAGCTGGTCAGCCAGCTCCGCGCGCTCCCCGAGACCGGCGGGCCGGTGACCATCCCCGGCTCCGCCTGGGCCTGGGCCTACCCGATGCGCAGCATCGCGGGGTCGCTCGGCCACATGGTGGTCTCCGCCGCGGGTGAGCCGCCGGTGGAGGAGCAGTTCCTGGCGCAGGTGGTGGCGCAGCAGACCGGGGTCGCGGTGTCCAACGCGCAACTGCACGCCCGGGAGCGGGCCACGGCGCTTGAGCTGGCCCGGACGAACGAGGCGCTGGAGGACACGGTGTCCACCCTCCGGCGCGGCATGCAGATCCACGAGCGCCTCACCCGGGTCGCGGCGGCCGGCGAAGGGTCAGCCGGCATCGCGGAAGCGCTGCACGACCTGACCGGATTGCCGGTGGCCGTCGAGGACAGGTACGGCAACCTGTCCGCCTGGGCGGGTCCCGGCCAGCCCGCTCCCTATCCCAAGGCCCAGGCGTACGACCGGGAGCAGTTGCTCCGCCGCCTGATGCTGGAGGGCCGGTCGGTGCGGGACGGCGATCGCGTTGTCGCACTGGCCTCGCCGCGTCCCGGGGTACTCGGCCTGATCGCCTTGATGGACCCCGGCCGGCGCGCGACCACCACGGATGTGGTGGCGCTGGAGCACGCGGCCACCGTCCTGGCGGTCGAGCTGGCCCGGCTGCGCGGGCTGGCGGACACCGAGCTGCGGGTCCGCCGTGAGCTTGTGCACGACCTGCTGACCGGTACCGACGACGAGGGTGCGTATCTGCGCGCCGAAGCTCTGGGCTATGACCTGGGGCGCCCGCACCAGGTGGCGGTCGTGCAGATCACCGAACGCTCCGGCGCCCCGGAGGATGTCCTGCACGCGGCCCGCCGCGGGTTGCGTCAGCAGCAGGTGACCGCCCTGCTCGGCACGCTGGCCGGCGCGGTGGTGATCGTCGCTCCGAGCGGCGGCACCGACTGGGAGGCGCTGCGCCAGGCCACCATGGCTCAGCTGGGCGGCGGCCGCTGCCGGATCGGCGTGGGTGATGCCTACCCGCGGCCGTCCCAGCTGTCCCGCTCGCTGCGCGAGGCGCAACTGGCGCTGCGCCTGCAGAAGGCGTCCTCCCCGGCCGAGCGGACATCGACCTTCGGTGACCTCGATGTCCTTCGGATGCTGGCCTCCGTTGACGACCTCGCTGACGTGGAGCGCTTCGTGCAGAAGTGGCTCGCCGTCCTGGTGGAGTACGACGAGCGCAAGCACACCGAGTTGCTGAAGACCCTCACCCAGTACCTGCAGCACGGCGGCGGCTACGAAGCCACGTCCCGGGCCCTGTCCGTGCACCGCAGCACGCTCAAGTACCGGCTGCAGCGGATCCGCGACCTGACCGGCTTTGACCTGGGCGATCCGGAGACGCATTTCAACCTGCAGCTCGCGACGCGGGCCTGGGTGACCCTGCGGGCCCTCCGTGACTGATCGCGGGCCCGCGAGCACGCGAAACGCGGCACCGCAGCAGCCCGCACTGCGGAGCGGAGGCCTTCAGTTGGACCCGCCAGGACGAGGTAGCCGCGCGGCGGGCGTGCGTAGCGTCCTCGCCATGGAGACCATCGACGGCCTGGAGCTCTATGCGCGGATGAGCTTTCTCCGCCGGTTCCTGGAGAAGGTTGACTCGCTGTACCGCCAGGGGCAGATCCACGGGCCGGTGCACCTGGGCCTCGGCCAGGAGGCCATCGCGATCGGCGCCGCGTCGGTGCTCCGCCCGGATGACTACTCGATCGGCACCTACCGCGGCCACGCGCACGCGCTGGCCCGTGGCGCGCCGCCGGACGCGGTCCTCGCTGAGCTGCTCGGCCGCACCGGGGGGATCTGCGGCGGCAAGGGCGGCTCGATGCACATCACCAGCGTCGAGCACGGGTATTACGGGTCCTACGCCATCGTCGGCGCCCACCTGCCGATCGCCTGCGGGCTCGGCTGGGCGGCGAAGATCCGGCGCTCCGGCCAGGTCACGGTGTGCTTCTTCGGCGACGGCGCGGTCAACATCGGGGCGTTCCACGAAGCGGTGAACCTGGCTGCGGTCTGGCGGCTGCCGGTCGTGTTCGTCTGCGAGAACAACTGGTACATGGAGTACACGCGGATCGCGGACGTCATCCCGGTAGCGCGGCCCGCCGCTGACCGCGCCTCGGCCTACGGGCTGCCGCCGGTCGTGGTGGACGGGAACGACGTGGATGGCGTCCGGCAGGTGATCGGCGGCGCGGTCGACGCGGCCAGGAACGGGCAGGGGCCGAGCCTGATCGAGGCGCAGACCTACCGGCTGAAGGGCCATTCGGGCGCTGACGGCGGCACCTACCGCCCGGCCGAGGAGGTGGCGCGGGAGACGCAGCGCGAGCCGCTGCTGCGCACGCGGGCGTCGCTGCTGGGGACAGGAACCCCCGAGGCCGCGCTGGACGAGATCGATGCCCGGGCGCGGGCTGACCTCACCGCCCTGGCGCAGGAGGTGCTCGCGCGGCCGGCCCCCGATCCGGCGACCGCCTGGACCGACGTGTGGAGCGACGGGGGATGGCAATGGCGGACCTGACCTACCGGCAGGCCATCGCCGCCGCGCTGGCCCAGGAGATGGCGCGCGACGAACGAGTCGTGCTGCTCGGCGAGGACGTCGCGTGCGGCGGGGTGTTCAAGACCACCGGCGGGCTGCGCGAGCGGTTCGGGCCGGACCGGGTCTGGGACACGCCGATCTCCGAGCAGGCCATCGCGGGCGCGGCCATGGGCGCCGCCATGGCCGGGTTGCGGCCGGTGGCCGAGATCATGTTCGCCGACTTCTACGCCACCTGCTGGGACCAGGTGGCCAACGAGATCGCGAAGATCCGTTACATGACCGGCGGGCAGGTCAGCATGCCGCTGGTGCTCCGGGGCGCGAACGGCTCGGGTGGCCTCGGCTTCGGCAGCCAGCACGGCCAGTCGGTGGAGAACTGGGCCATGTGCGTGCCCGGCCTCAAGATCGTGTCGCCGGCTGGTCCCGCCGAGGCGTTCGGGCTGCTCGCCGCGGCGATCCGGGACAACGACCCGGTCATCGTGTTCGAGCACAAGGCGCTGTACGGCCGCAAGGAGGCAGCGCCGGAGGGCGAATACGTGCTGCCGCTCGGCCGGGCCAGGACGGTACGGGCCGGCGGTGATGTGACCCTCGTCGGGCTGTCCATCACCGTGGGAACCTGCCTGGCGGCTGCGGACGAGCTGGCCGCCGATGGTGTCCAGGCCGAGGTCATCGACCTGCGGACGCTGGTGCCGCTGGACGCGGCCGCGGTGCTCGCCTCGGTGGCGCGCACCGGGCGGCTGGTGGTGGTGGAGGAGAACCCGGGCCAGCTCGGCTGGGGAGCCTCGATCGCGGCGATCGCCGCGCAGGAGGCCTTCAGCGATCTCACCGGCCCGGTCACCCGGGTCAGCGGCGGCAACGTGCCGCTGCCCGTCGCGGCCGCGCTCGAAGCCGAGGTGGATGTCTCGCCGCAGCGCGTCGTCGCGGCGACCCGCGCACTCCTGGCCCAGGACAAGCGACTCAGTGGTACCCGTCAGCAAGAAAGGTGAACGCACATGGAGATTCGTGGCGAAGAGGTCCTGCTGCCCCTGTCGGCAGTGTCGGCATATCCCCGGCCGCACTGGCTGCAGGGACGGGTGCTCGGATCGCTGAGCGAGCCGGTCTACCGCAGCCATAACCTGCGGATCGCCTATGAGGACGCCTGCAAGATCTGCGCGCGCGAGCAGGAGATAGCCGGCCTGGACATCCTGACTGACGGCGCGCAGTACTACGAGTGGGAGGCCCCGGGCTTCCAGCTCGAGCCCATCTTCCACTTCATCCCGGAGAACCTGGGCGGCTTCAAGCCGTACGGGCCGCCCGGGGACGGGCCGAAGTACCGGCCGTTCTACCAGGCTGTCGTGCACGACAAGATCACCTGGGAGCGGCCGATCTTCGAGAGCGTGGTGATGACCATGCAGAACGCGACCAGCAAGCCGTTCAAGGTCGCGTTCCTCGGCCCCGCGCAGCAGAGCGTCATCGTCAAGGATGAGTACTACGGCGATCAGGTCGCGGTGGCCAGGGACCTGGCGATCGCGATGAACAAGGAACTCAAGTACCTGGTCAGCATCGGCCTGGAGGCGGTCCAGCTGATCGACGTGCTGCCGCCGTACACCACGGACATGTGGCAGATCGAGATGCAGAACATCATGTTCGACGGCGTCGACGCGATCAAGTTCTGGCACGTCTGCTACGGCAGCGTGGACGGCCAGCGCGACATATTCGACAATCACGCCGTCTCGATGATGCCGCTGTTCAAGGAGTCACCGGCCGACGTGATCCACCTGGAGTTCACGAACAAGGGCTTCGACGAGCTGGAAGCGTTCCGTGACTTCCCGACCGACAAGGTGCTGGGCGTGGGCGTGGTGGACGCCAAGAACCTGATGGTGGAGACGCCCGAGCAGATCGAGGCGAGGATCCGCGGCGCGCTTGAGGTCGTGCCGGCCGACCGGCTGCTCATCGCGCCCGACTGCGGGCTCGGCTACTTCAGCCGGACCGTCGCCTACGCGAAGCTGCGGGCCATGGGCCAGGCGACCGAGTCGGTGCGCAGCACGCTCTGATCCCGGAGCACGGGCTTACGAGCCGCGCGGGCCGGGATGGTCCCGGTCCGCGCGGTGTTACCCTCGCCCCAGGTGGCAGCGCCGCCGGGGGCTCCAACGCCGGGAGGCCGGCGGCGATGCGGAGGCGGACATGACCGCGGACATGCGGCACGAGGTGCTGGGCCTGCAGTTGAGCGTCGGCGACCACATTTGCGGCTTCTACCGGAGGCCGTCCGAGCGCGACGACATCCTCATCCCCTTCCTGGCCGAAGGGCTCAAGGCCGGTGACAAGTGCACCTGCGTGGTGGACAGCTGCACCCCCTCCGATGTGCTGGCCAAGCTGTCCGAGCAGATCGAGGTCGAGGCGTTCGTGTCGGTCAACCAGCTTGAGGTGCTCGATTCCTACGGCACCTACCTGGCCGACGGTGGCTTCCTGCCCGAGCGCATGCTGCGGTTCTGGGAGGCTAAGGCGCGGCAGGGTCCCTGGGGGGATGGAGCTACCGTGGCCCGCAACATTGGCGACATGAGCTGGGCGCACCGCCAGCAGCCCGGAGTTGGCGAACTCATCGGCTACGAGTCCGAGCTCAACCGGATCATGTCGAATTTTCCCCAGGTCAACCTGTGCCTGTACGACCTGACCCGGTGCTCCGGGGACCTGATCATGGATGTGCTGAAGACCCATCCCAAGGCGCTGCTCGGCGGCATGGTCATCGACAACCCGTACTACCTCAACCCGGACGAGTTCCTGGCCAGCCGCGAAGCCTGACCCTCGCCGGGGCACGCGGGTGGCGGTAACGCTCGACGTCGGCGGGAGCGCTCGGGCAGGCTTACTCACCATGTCGTTGCTGCATGTGCGAGTGGTGAGCCCGGCCGATCTCAGCGATGAGGTAGCGGCGCTAGTGCGCGACCAGCGGGGGGCGACCAACCTCATTGTGCTGCCGGGCGCGGCCCGCCAGCCGAGTGGCGACCTGATCGAGGCTGATCTTGTGCGCGAGTGCGTCCAGGAAGTCATCAGTGGCCTGCGGGAGCTGGGCATCGATCGGCGTGGCTCGATCAGCCTGCGGGCCGTCGACACCGCGATCGGCGCCGGCGTGCGCCGCGCTGAGCGGGACGCGCCAGGTGACGGGGCCGACGCTGTGATCTGGGAAGAGATCATTTCCGGTACCGGCGAGGATTCGACGCTGACCTGGACGTTCATGGCGTTCATGGCGCTGGCGTGCCTGCTGGCGGCGATCGGCGTCGCGACCAACTCCCCGATCACCCTCGTCGGCGCGATGGTCGTGGGCCCGGAATTCGGCCCGCTCGCCGGGATAGCGGTGGGACTGCGACTGCACCAGATGGACGCGGTCCGTCGCGGGATAACGGCGCTGGTCGTCGGATTCGCCGGCGCCATCGCAGCGACCTCCGTGGTGGCCATCCTGTGGCGGGCTACCGGCTTGGTGGACGCGCACACCCTCAGCGCCTCGACCGGAACCGAGTACATCTACCAGCCAGGCTGGTTCTCACTCATCACCGCGCTCGTGGCCGGTGCGGCCGGCACACTGTCGCTCACTTCGGCCAAATCGGCGGCACTGGTGGGCGTGTTCATCTCGGTCACCACGATCCCGGCCGCGGGCAACGGGGCGCTGGCCCTGGTGTTCGGCCGTTTCCACGCCGCCGGCGGGTCGGCCCTCCAGCTGATCATCAATCTCACCGGCATCGTCGCCGCCGCGTATCTCGTGCTGCTCGCCCGCGGCCACTCCCGGGAACCGGGCGAGCGGCCCAGCCACGGTGTCACCACATCCTGAGCGCCGGCCCGGCGGAACGCGGCACAACGAGCGCGGCAGCTAGCGGCCGTGGGCGCGCCAGTGGCCGGCGAACAGCGCCTCCTCGCTCACCGGTGCGGGATCGATCGGGCGGGATACCCAGGTCAGGTTGACGAAGTGCCGGGCGTTCACGTTCTCCGTGGTGATGTTGCCGCCCCAGGTGCCGCAGCTGAGGCTGAGCGTGAACGGCAGGCCGTTGCGCGGGCTACCTGCTCCCTCGTTGAGGTTCTGGTTCACCAGCACCCGGCCCGTCCTGGTGGTCATCGCGAGCCGCTCGACGTTGGCGTCCGAGCTGGTGTGGATCCCGCAGGTGTGCCCGAGGCCCTGGTAGGCAGTGATGTCGTTGACCAGCGCCGCGGCGGCGTCGATGCCGCCGTCGTAGCGGTAGAGGGCGAGCACGACGGACAGTTTCTCGCCGGAGAACGGGTGATCAGGCCCGGTGCCGGTCTCCTCGACCAGCAGCATGGGGCAGCCGGGAGCGACCTGGAATCCGGCCAGGTCCGCGATGTGCGCCGCCGATTTCGCCACCACGGCGATCGCGGGGACGTGCCCGCCGTCCGGCCACATCACCGAGCGCAGGGCCGCGGTCTGCTGCTCATCACACAGGTGCGCGCCCGCGCCGGTCAGCCGGGCCACCAGGTCGTCGTAGATTGCCGCGTGCGCGACCACCGCGTTGTCGGCCAGGCAGCTGGTGGCGTAGTCAAAGGTCTTCGCGGTGACGATAGCCGCCGCCGCGTCCGCCACGTCCGCGGTCTCATCGACCACGTGCACGGCGTTGCCGACCCCCACGCCGTAGGCCGGGGTGCCTGAGCTGTACGCGGCGCGCACCATGCCCGCGCCGCCCGTCGCCACGACCAGGTCAGCCTGGCGCATCAGCTCCTGGGTCTTGGGCAGCGACGGCGCGGGCAGCGACTGCACCAGGTCGGCCGGCGCCCCCACCTGCTCACAGGCGGCACGCATGTACCCGATCACGGCCTCGGTGGTGGCCCGGGTCCGCGGGTGCGGCGCGCAGATGATCGCGTTCCGGCCCTTCAGCGCGAACAGCGTCTTGACCGGCGGCGTCGCATCCGGCCCGGTCGTCGGGATGAGCGCGGCGACCACGCCGACCGGCTTGGCGATCTTCACCAGCCCGGCGGAAGGCACCTCCTCGACGACACCGACGGTGCGCATCCCGGACATGTCGGCCAGCACCCCGGTGACCCGCTTGTTGATCTTGGTGACCTTGTCCGCGTAGTTGCCGAACCCGCCTTCGTCCACCGCGAGCCGGGCCAGCGCCTCCGCGCGGTCCTTGCGGACCACGGCCCAGGCCACCGCCGTGACCAGCTCGTCCACCTGCTCCTGGGTGTAATGCTCGATGGCCTGGGCCGCGGTGCGGGCCCGCTGCACCACGGCTGCTATCTCGTCACGGGTGGAGCTGTCGGCCTGGTTGCTGCGCTCAGTCATGCAGCCAGCGTGGCTGGTCCGGCTGCGGATTCCACTGGTCTGGCAGGGTGAGCCTACGGCGGCTCTTTGTCCCGGCATGACCTGACCCAGGGTGGGGTACTGCCCGCATGCTCGTTCATGACCGGCGGGGAGAAGGCGAGGGGCGGCAGGTGGCACGGCTCGTAGTGATCGGTGGTGGCGCCGCCGGGATGTCGGCCGCGTCGGCCGCCCGCCGCACCGCCCCCGATCTCGACGTGGTGGTCTGCGAAGCTGGTTCATTCGCCGCGTACGGCATGTGCGGCATCCCGTACTTCCTCGGCGGCACCGTCGAGCGCGCGGAGAGCCTGCTCGCCTACCCGCCGGAGGAGTTCCGCGACAAGCGCGGCATCGACCTGCGGCTGCGCACCCGGGTCAGCCGGATCGACACCGGCGCCCGCCAGGTGCACCTCAGCGGCGAGGGCGGGAGCGGGCCGCTCGGCTATGACGCGCTGGTCGTCGCCAGCGGCGCCGACCCGGTGCGGCCGCCCGTCCCGGGCCTCGATCACGACCGCGTCTTCACGATCCGATCCCTGGAGGAAGCCATCGCGCTGCGGCGGCTCCTGGACACCGGAAAGGTCCGCCGGGCCATCGTGGTGGGCGCCGGGTACATCGGGCTGGAAACGGCGGAGGCACTGGTCAGCGCGGGTGTTGACGTGGAGGTCGTCGAGGCGCTGCCCCGCGTCCTGGGCACTGTGGACGAGCCGATCGCGGATCTGGTCACCGCCGAGCTGACCCGGCATGTCCGGCTCCGGCTTGGCGCCCGGCTGGGCGGCGTGCACGGCCGGGACGGCGGCGTGACCGCGCTGGTGGACGGCACGGAGACCGATACGGACCTGGTGGTTGTCGCCACCGGGGTGCGCCCGGCCGCGGACGTGCTGATCCAGGCGGGAGCCGAGCACCTGGCCGACCGGTCCGTCGTGGTCGACGCGGAGATGCGCACGTCGCTGCCCGGCATCTTCGCGGCGGGGGACTGCGTCGCGCTGCCGCACCTGGTCCTGGGCGGGCCGGCCTGGGTGCCGCTCGGGCCCGCCGCCAACAAGACCGGCCGGGTGGCGGGCACGGTGGCCGCCGGCGGTGCGGCGGCGTTCACCGGCATCGTCGGCACGGCGGTCGTCAAGGTGTTCGAGCTGGAGGTCGCGCGGACCGGCCTCGGGCTGGCCGAGGCCACCGCCGCCGGTTTCGCGGCCGCGGCCACGGATGTGACGTCCAGGTCCCGGGCCAAGTACTACCCGGGCAGCTCGCCGCTGCACGTGCGCCTGGTGCACGCGCCTGCTGGCCGGCTGCTCGGCGGGCAGATGGCCGGGTGCGAGGGCGCCGCGAAACGCATCGACGTCCTGGCGACCGCCCTGTATGCCGGGCTCACCGTGGCTGACCTGGCCGCGCTTGACCTCAGCTATGCCCCGCCCTTCGCACCTGTGTACGACCCGGTGATTGCCGCCGCGCCCGATGCCGAC
>CAYPQM010000115.1:6931-21705 GCA_964412845.1 uncultured Streptosporangiaceae bacterium | reverse complement strand
ATCTACCAGCACGGCGACCGCGAGAGCGTCTCGCTGCACCTGAAGATGGACTCGGCGCTGTCGCTGACCGAGGCGCACGAGGTCTCGAAGCGGGTCGAGGCGGCGCTGAGCGCGGATCCGGAGGTCGCCGAGGTGCACACGCACCTCGAGCCGCTCGAGCAGCCGCTGTCGGCGAGCGAGCAGGAGCCCAGCGGCACCTCCGACGACGCGCAGCTCAAGCGGATCGCGCGCCTCGTCAGGGAGCGCACCGGCCATGGGCCGCTCGAGCTGCGGCTCCTGCACACCGACATGGACGAAGGGCTGAGCGAGCAGGCTCTTCGCGCGGCGATCGGGGCGGACACCGCACTGGTCAGCCTGTCCCACGTCGCCTACCGCAGCGGCGCGCTCGCCGACATGGCCGCGCTCACCGACATGGTGCACGACGCGGGTGCGCTGATCCTGTGGGACCTGTGCCACTCGGTGGGCTCGGTCCCGGTGGAACTGGACTCCTGCGGCGCTGACCTGGCCGTCGGCTGCAGCTACAAGTACCTCAACGCGGGCCCGGGCGGGCCGGCCTTCCTGTACGTCCGGCGCGACCTGCAGGACCGGCTGCGCCAGCCGATCCAGGGCTGGTTCGGGCAGCGGGACCCGTTCGCGATGGGACCGGGCTACGATCCCGCGCCAGGGGTCGACCGCTTCCTGACCGGCTCACCGAACATCCTCGGGACGATCGCCGTCGAGGAGGGCGCCCGGCTGCTCGGGGAGGCGGGCATCGGGGCGTTGCGGGCCAAGGGCATGCTGCTGACCGACTACCTGATCGCCCTGGCCGACGAGTGGCTGACCCCGCTCGGCTGCGTGCTGGCCACGCCGAGGGATGCCGCGCGGCGCGGCTCGCATGTCTGCCTGCGCCATCCGGAAGCCTGGCGGATCAGCCAGGCCCTGATTCAGGCCGGGGTGATTGGTGACTACCGGACCCCGGACCGGCTCCGGCTCGGCCTCGCCCCGATCACCACCCGGTTCACCGACGTCTGGGACGCGCTGACCATCACCCGCGAGATCATCGAGACCAAGGCCTACGAGCAGTTCGAGCGGGAACCCGCCCGGGTGACCTGAGCGATGGCCGTGCGTAGTTGGCAGGGGCGCCGAGGGGAGCCATCACCCGGGTAGCTGGACGACCAATCGCGATGGCACGACCTCGACCGGGAAAGGCTGGACGGCGACGAACGGCCCATCCCCCTTGACGTGCGCGACCTGTTCATAGCGCCCAGCTCGCAGTTCGAAAACGATCAGTTCCGGCTTGTCGGTGTCGGGCACAACCACCCAGTAGGACTCAACCCCGAAGCGCTCGTACGCCGTCTTCTTCCGGTTCAGATCGATGAGAGCGTTGCTCGGCGACCTGACTTCAGCCGCCAGCAGCGGTGGGCGGGTAATCTTCGCGCCGCCGAGTTCCCCGAGCCTTACCACCGGTCCAGTTCTGCCACGGTGAACGGCCGACCAGCGGCCGGCCACGCCTCTGCGATGGTCACAACACCCATAGTGCCTCCTGTCCGCCATGGGTGCCACTCAAGCAGGAGGTACCGACCGCCTCGGCCGGCCGACGGGCTGCCTGCAAGCTCATTCCCAGGCGGTCAAGCAGGGTCATTCCCACTCGATGGTGCCGGGGGGCTTGCTGGTGATGTCCAGGACCACCCGGTTGACCTCGGGGACTTCGTTGGTGATCCGGGTGGAGATCGCCGCGAGCAGCGCGTCCGGCAGCCTCGCCCAGTCGGCGGTCATGGCATCCTCGCTGGTCACCGGCCGGAGTACCACCGGGTAGCCGTAGCTGCGCTCATCGCCCTGGACCCCCACGGACCGCACGTCGGCGAGCAGCACCACGGGGCACTGCCATATCTCGCGGTCGAGGCCCGCGGCGCTCAGTTCCGCGCGGACGATGGCGTCCGCCGCTGACACAATGCGCAGCCGCTCGGCGGTAACCTCGCCGACGATCCGGATGGCCAGGCCGGGCCCGGGGAACGGCTGCCGCCAGACGATCTCCGATGGCAGGCCGAGCGCCTCGCCCACCCGGCGTACCTCATCCTTGAACAACGCCCGGAGCGGCTCGACGAGCTGGAATCTCAGGTCCTCCGGGAGGCCGCCGACGTTGTGGTGGGACTTGATGTTCGCCGTGCCGGTGCCCCCGCCTGACTCCACGACGTCCGGGTAGAGCGTGCCCTGCACCAGGAAGTCGACGGACGTGCCGTGACTCCCGGCGTCGGCCGCGATCTGGCGCGCCGCGTGTTCGAAGGCGCTGATGAACTCCCGCCCGATGATCTTGCGCTTTTCCTCCGGGTCAGTCACCCCGGCCAGCGCCGCCAGGAATGTTCCGGCCGCGTCCACCACCGTGAGGTTGGCGCCGGTCGCGGCCACGAAATCCTTCTCCACCTGCTCGGCCTCGCCCTGGCGGAGCAGCCCGTGATCGACGAAGACGCAGCTCAGCCGTGATCCGATGGCCCGCTGCACGATGGCCGCGGCGACCGCGGAATCGACTCCCCCGGACAGGCCGCAGATCGCGCCGCCCTCGCCGATCTGCTCAGCGATCCGCTCCGTCTGCTCCTCGATGATGCCGCGCATCGTCCAGTTCGGGCGGCAGCCCGCCGCCTCCAGGAACCGGCGGAGGATCAGCATGCCCTGCTGGGTGTGCAGGACCTCGGGGTGGAACTGCACGGCATAGAGCCCCCGGTCAGGGTCCTCCATGGCGGCTACCGGGGTCGCCCCTGTCCGTGCGGTCACCGCGAAGCCGGGCGGCGGGGCTGTGCACGTGTCACCGTGCGACATCCACACCTGCTGGCGGGAAGGCAGGCCGCCGAGCAGCGCGCCGCCGGGCTGCGCCGCTGCTGGCACCGGCTCAGCGCCCGCCGACCCAGCGCCCCCCGGCTCACCGTGCGCCGATCCGCCGACTGCCGATCCGCCATCCACCGATCTACTGCCCGCCGACCGATCGGCTGGCGACCGATCGGCTGGCGAGGAGATCAGTTCGAGGGCGGTCGCGCCATACTCGCCGGCACCGGTATGCGCAATCTCACCGCCGAGCACCGACACCATCAGCTGGAAGCCGTAGCAGATGCCGAGGACCGGGACGCCGGCGCTGAGCAGATCCGGTGGCCCCGGCGGGGCAGGCGGTGCGCCGACCGCGTAGACCGACGCCGGCCCGCCGGACAGGATGATGGCCGCTGGTTTCTTCGCCAGGATCTCCGCCGCGGACATAGTGCATGGCACGATCTCCGAGTACACCTGGCACTCACGGACCCGGCGCGCGATCAGCTGCGCGTACTGGGTCCCGAAGTCGACCACCAGGACCGTGTCGAAGTCGCCATCAGGATGCACGGCGCCGCCCTCCCCGGAGGCCGGCCACCGTCCGCACCCAGGGACGGGGGGGCCGGCGCGTTGTCGGCAGAAGTCGTCAGTCTAGAGCCTCGGCCCAGTTGCGATCGCACCCCAAGCCCCCCGCAGCTCGCCTTCTAGGTCGCTTTGGCGGCTTTGGGATCTGAGGAGTCCTTGGCGGGCGGCTCCGGCAGCGCACCACCAGCCTGACCACCGGGCTGACCGCCAGCCAGCCCGCCGGGCGGCCCGCCAGCCGCACCGCTGGGTTGCCGTACTGGGCCGACCCGGACCCGGGCGATGCGGCGGCCGTCCATCTCCGTGACGGTGAGCCGGTACCCGGCGACCTCCACCGACTCGTGATCAGTAGGCAGTTGGCCCAGGGTGGCCAGCACGTAGCCCGCGACGGTCTCGTAGGGCCCCTCGGGAAGCTCGACCCCGGTCTGCTCGGCGAAATCATCCAGGTTCAGCAGGCCATCCACTTCGACCTCACCGGTGAGCAGCTTCTTCGGCTGCCCCTCATCCACGTCGTACTCGTCCTGGATGTCACCGATCAGTTCCTCGACGAGATCCTCCAGGGTGACGATGCCCGCCGTGCCGCCGTACTCGTCCACCACGATGGCCAGGTGCGACCGGTCACGACGCATCTCCGACAGCGCGGACAGGACCGTCTTGCTGGTCGGCAGCAGCTTCACCGGCCTGCATACCTGGCCCACGGTGAGCGGCCGGGCCGCGAATTCCGGGTCCAGCAGGTCGCGTACGTGAATGAAGCCGATCACGTCGTCGTAGGAGTCCTGGTACACGGGGAAGCGTGAATGCGGCGCGCCCGACACGATCTTGACCACCTCAGACAGCGGCGTCGAGGCGGCGATGAACTCCACCTCGGTCCGCGGCACCAGAACCTCGCGGATCTGCCGGTTCGCCGCCTCGAACACCTCCCCGACGATCTGCCGCTCGTCGGGACTCAGCGCCTGGTGACCCACGACCAGGTCATGGAGTTCCTCCTCGGTCATCACCCCGCGGCCGGCCTTCGGGTCACCGCCCAGGATCCGCACCACCAGGTTGGTGGTGCGGCCGAGCAGCCAGACCAGCGGCCGGGCCAGCACCGAGATCCGGTCCAGCGTCGGGGCCGCGATGATGGCCCATCGCTCGGCGCGCTGCAGCGCGAGCCGTTTGGGTGCCAGCTCGCCGAGGACCAGGGTGAAGATCGAGATCGTCACGGTCACCACGACCAGGGAGAGCACGGACGCAACCCCGGAATCGACGTTGTGCTTGATCAGGGAAACCTTCAGGTCACTGGCCAGCGTGGCCGCGCCCAGCGCGCCGGACAGCAGTGTCGCGAGGGTGACGCCTATCTGCACCGCGGACAGGAACCGGTTGGGATCCTGGGCGAGCCGGGCGGCGCGCTGGCCGCGCTTGCCCTGCTGGGCGAGCGAGTGCACCTGCCCCTCACGCAGCGAGACCAGGGCCATCTCGGCCCCGGCGAAGAATCCGCCGACAAGCACGATGAGTAGAACGATAATGACGTCCCAGCCGACCTGGTTCACGTCTTGACCTAACCTCCGCAGTCCACCACCGGCCGGGCGGCAGACCTCTGGCCCCGGCGGCCAGCGGCCGCTGGCATGGCTCGCCCACACCGTGCATGGTGTGGGCACAGTCTAAGCAGCCCGCCTGGGGCGACGGGCGATTGAGCCGCGAAATCGGGTGCGGAACTCAGCCACGCCCACGGTTGCGGTGGCCTGTCCGCCGTGGTCTGATGCAAACGCCCCCTGGGCCAGATAGCGTATGGGTCCGATGGGGACCGATGGCGTCTGGAAAAGCAGCGGCAGGCTCGCCGATGGCAGAGAGATCATCTATTTCGACGAGTCACCCGGCCTGACCAGGGCCGTTACCGCGGATATGAGATCGCTAACATCCGATCCCGCCCCCAGCGTGGCGCAGGGAACCGGCCTGCCGGCGCCGGGCTGGCCGGAGTCGGGGCTCCGCTGGGATGCCCTGCGCGGCGAATGGGTCGTGGTCGCCGCGCAACGCCAGGACCGGACGTTCCTGCCGCCGACCGACGAGTGCCCGCTCGACCCGTCCCGGGCCGGACGGCTCACCGAGATCCCGGCGGATACCTATGACGTCGTCGTCTTCGAGAACCGGTTCCCGTCCCTGCGCGGGGCGACCGCCGGCCTCCAGGGCGCAGGGCGGCCCGGAACCGGGCCGCTGGACGCAGGGCCGCCGGAGACCGGCGGGGTACCGGGCAGGCCAGCCATCGGGCGGTGCGAGGTGGTCTGCTTCACCTCCGACCACGAGGCATCCTTCGCCAGCCTGACGCCGCGCCGCGTCCGGACCGTCGTGGAGGCCTGGGCGGACCGGACCATCGCGCTGGGCGCGATGGACGGGATCGAGCAGGTGTACTGCTTCGAGAACCGGGGCGAGGAGATCGGCGTCACGCTGCATCACCCGCACGGCCAGATCTACGGTTTCCCCTTTGTCACCCCGACGACGTCCCGGATGGTCAGCCAGGCGCGCGGCTACTCGGCGGCCACCGGCCGGAATCTGTTTGATGACCTGGTCGCCGGGGAGATCGCCGCGGGAATCCGCCTGGTGGCGCGCAACGAGCACTGGACAGCTTTCGTGCCGGCCGCCGCGCGGTGGCCGTATGAGGTGCTGCTGTTCCCGGCCGAGCGGGTGGCTGACATCCCGGCGCTCAGCGACCAGGCCCGGGCCGCGTTTTGCGATCTGTACCTCGACGTGCTGCACCGGCTTGACGCGCTGTTCGGCGTGCCGCTGCCCTACATAGCGGCCTGGCACCAGGCGCCGGGCCGGGATGAATTCGCCCGCCGCGAGTTCGGCCTGCACCTCCAGGTCCTGTCCGTGCGCCGGGCGCCCGGCAAGCTGAAGTACCTCGCGGGAACCGAGTCAGGCATGGGAGTCTGGATCAACGACGTCCTGCCGGAGGAGGCGGCGCTGAGACTCCGGGAGGCTGGATGAAGCTGCTCGTCACAGGCGGCGCCGGGTACATCGGCAGCGTGGTGGCGGCCCTGCTCGGCGCGCTGGGACACGACGTGGTCATCCTCGACGACCTGTCCACCGGCCACCGGGATGCGGTCCCGCCGGCCGCCAGGTTCGTGCCCGGCACCGTGCGGGACGACGCGGCGGCGGTGCTGGCCAGCGGAGTCGACGCGGTGCTGCACTTCGCCGCGAAATCACTGGTCGGCGAGTCGATGGCCAATCCGGCCCTGTACTGGGACAACAACCTGGGCGGGACACTCGCGCTCCTAGAATCAATGCGCCGCACGCAAACCCCCCGCATCGTCTTCTCCTCCACCGCCGCGACCTATGGGGAACCCGAGAGCGTGCCCATCACTGAGACCGCGCCGACGAGGCCGACGAGCCCCTACGGCGCTTCGAAGCTCGCCGTGGACACGGCCCTGGCCGAGCACGCGCGGATGCACGGCATCGGCGCGGTCAGCCTCAGGTACTTCAACGTCGCGGGGGCGTTCACCGACTCCGATGGCCGCTGGTACGGCGAGCGGCACGCGCCGGAGACGCACCTGATCCCGAACATCCTGGCCATCGCGGCCGGGGCGGACCGCCGGGTGCAGTTGTTCGGTGATGACTACCCCACGCCGGACGGGACCTGCGTGCGGGACTACATCCACGTGACCGATCTGGCCCAGGCCCACCTGCTGGCCCTGGGCGCGTGCACACCTGGCCGGCACCAGATCTACAACCTGGGCATCGGCAGCGGCTTCTCCAACCGCGAGGTGCTCGACATGTGCCGCGAGGTGACCGGGCAGGGCCTCCCGGCGACGATCGGGCCGCGGCGGCCGGGCGATCCCGCGGCGCTCGTCGCCTCCGCCGACCGGATCAAGGCTGACCTCGGCTGGCAGCCCGAACGTCAGCTGCGCTCCATGGTGGCGGACGCCTGGGCCTTCACCCAGGCCATGGCCTGATGGCCGGCGCCGCGGCCGAGAACCATGTCGTCAGCTGGTTCCGGGAGTGCTTCGGCGCGGCGCCGGACGGCGTCTGGCACGCCCCGGGCCGGGCGAACCTGATCGGCGAGCACACCGACTACAACGAGGGGTTCGTGCTCCCGTTCGCGCTGGACCGCGGCACGCTGGCGGCCGCCACGCTGACCGGTGGCGACGCGCTCGAACTGCGCGACGCCGGGATGCCCGAGGCCAGCGCGCCCGAGGCCAGCGTCACGGTTCCCTTGGACGGGCTGGCCCCGGGCGAGGTGACCGGGTGGGCGGCGTATCCCGCCGGAGTCATCTGGGCGCTGCGAACGGCCGGTTACCCGGTCGGCGGAGCCAGCGTGGTCATCGACTCGGATCTGCCGCAGGGCGCGGGGCTGTCCTCCTCCGCAGCGCTGGAATGCGCGGTCGCGCTCGCGCTGACCCAGCTTCAGGGGATCGACGTGCCCCGGCCCGAACTGGCCGCCCTGGCCCGGCGGGCGGAGAACGAGTTCGTCGGGGTGCCCTCCGGGATCATGGATCAGTCCGCTTCGCTGCTCTGCCAGGCCGGTCACGCCCTGCTGCTCGACTGCCGTAGCGGGGCGTCCACCGACGTGCCGCTCGATCCGGCGGCCGCCGGGCTCGCCCTGCTGATCATCGACACCCGCGCGCACCATGCGCTGACTGACGGCGGGTACGCGGCCCGGCGCCGCGAGTGCGAGGCCGCGGCGCATGCCCTGGGCGTCCGGTCGCTGCGGGACATCGACGACGCGCAGCAGGCGGTGAGCCGGCTCGCCGACCCGGTGCTGCAACGCCGGGCCCGGCACGTGATCACCGAGAACCGGCGCGTGCTGCGCGCCGTTGACCTGATGCGCGGCGGCCGGTTCAGCGGCGTGGGGCAACTGCTCAGCGCCTCGCACGCCTCGCTGGCCGACGACTTCGAAGTCTCCTGGCCCGAGGCGGACACGGCGGTCCGGGCGGCAGTCAGCGCCGGAGCGCTGGGCGCCCGGATGATGGGCGGCGGTTTCGGCGGGTCAGTGATCGCCCTGGTGCCCGAAGATGCCGCGCCGGTCCGCGCCGCGGTCCTGGCGGCGTTCGACCGCCAGGGCTGGCCGGTCCCGGGATTCCTCGATGCACCGCCCTCGGACGGCGCGCGCCGCCTGAGCTAAGCTCGCGCAAACCTGAGCCGCCCGACCGCGCGAAGGAGCCTGGATGACAGTTCACGAGGACGCCGTCGCCATCGCGGACGATCTCGCGCAGTTGCGCCGCCGCATCCACCGCGAGCCGGAAATCGGGCTCGACCTGCCGCGGACGCAGGAGAAGGTGCTCGCCGCGCTGGATGGGCTGCCGCTGCAGGTCACCCCGGGCCGGGCGCTCAGCTCGGTGACGGCCGTGCTGCGCGGCAGCCGCCCCGGCGCCGCGGTGCTGCTGCGTGGCGACATGGACGCGCTGCCGGTGACCGAGCGCACCGGCCTGGACTACTCGTCCGGGATCGCCGGCGCCATGCACGCGTGCGGGCACGACCTGCACACCGCCATGCTCGCCGGGGCGGCGCGCGTGCTGGCCGCCCGGCAGGACGGGCTCGCCGGGAACGTGATCTTCATGTTCCAGCCGGGCGAGGAGGGTTTCGGCGGGGCCAGGCTCATGATCGACGAGGGCGTCCTGGACGCGGCGGGCGAGCGGCCGACGGCCGCTTACGCACTGCACGTCGCCTCGTCGGACTGGCCGGCCGGGGTCCTCGCCACCCGGCCCGGGACGATCATGGCCGCCGCCGACGTGCTCGAGGTCACGGTGCGCGGGCACGGCGGCCACGCCTCGCGGCCGTATCTCACCAAGGACCCGATCCCGGTCGCCTGCGAGATGGTCACCGCCCTGCAAACGCTGGTAACCAGGCGTTTCGATGTGTTCGACCCGGTCGTCGTCACCGTGGGCAGCTTCCACGCGGGCACCGCGGACAACGTGATTCCCGACGAGGCGCGCTTCCTGGCCACCGTGCGCTCGTTCTCCGCCGCGGCCCGGGACACGGTGAAAGAGGCCAGCATCCGGCTGGTGGCTGACATCGCCTCGGCGCACGGGCTACATGCCGAAGCGGTCTACACCGACGGCTACCCGGTCACCGTCAACGACACGGCCCAGGTCGCGTTCGCCCGGCAGACCGCGGCCGAGCTGTTCGGCGACGGACGGTTCACCGCGATGGCGAACCCGCTGACCGGTGCGGAAGACTTCTCGTTCGTGCTCGATCAGGTGCCGGGCGCGTTCATCATGATGGGCGCCTGCCCGGCGGGCACTGATCCAATCAGCGCGCCGACCAACCACGCGGCGGATGCCGTGTTCGACGACTCAGTGCTCGCCGACGGCGCCACACTCCTGGCCGAACTGGCCCTCCGCCACCTGGCCGCCCCCGCCTGAGCCCTCCGGCGGCCGGGCCGCCGCACGGGCCAACGACAGTAGAACGCTTCCGTGGTCGTCCCAACGACACCAAAACGCTTCACTGCCGTTAGCAGCGAAGCCGGGCGCGGGTTAGAGGCTCGCTATGTCGGCTTGCTTGGCCCGGACCGCCTCGGCGGCCGCCCGGAGCGCGGAGAGTTCTGAGTCGGTGAGATCCCGCTGCACGACGGCGCGCACGCCCGACGAGCCGATCTCGGCCTCGACGCCCAGGTAGACCCCGGAGATGCCGTACTCGCCGTCCACCCACGCGCAAACCGGCAGCACCGCTCCGGAGTCCTCGGCCACCGCCCGGGCCATCCGGGCGGCTGCCGCTGACGGAGCGTAGTACGCGGACCCGGTCTTGAGCAGGCCGACGATCTCAGCCCCGCCATTGCGGGTACGCTCCACCAGGTCGTCGATGTCCGCGGCGGAGAGCAGGCTGGCCAGTGGCCGGCCGTCCACGGAACAGGCGGACGGCACCGGCACCATGGTGTCCCCGTGCGACCCCAGGGTCAGCGTACGGACCGAGCTGACCGGCACACGGAGCCGTGTGGCCACGAAATTGGTGAAGCGGGCGGTGTCCAGCATGCCTGCCTGGCCGAGCACGCGGTGCGCGGGGAAGCCCGAGATGTTCGCGGCCAGTGCGGTCATCTCGTCCAGCGGGTTGGACACCACGATCAGCACCGCGTCCGGGGCGTGCTTGACCACGTTCTCCACGACGCTGCGGACGATCTTGGCGTTGACGCCGATCAGGTCCATCCGGCTCATCCCCGGCTTGCGCGGCAGGCCGGCCGTGATGATCACGATCGAGGATCTCCCGATCGCCTCGTATCCCTCGCCTGCCGGGCCGGTGGTCTGCCCGGTGACCAGGGTCTCGAAACCCTCGACCGGCCGCGACTGGTTCATGTCGAGGGCGAGGCCCTCCGGCTTGCCCGCCACGATGTCGGTGAGCACCACCTCCTCGAAGATGTCGTACTCGGCGAGCCGTTGCGCGGTGGTCGAGCCGTAGAATCCGGCCCCGACGACGGTTACCTTGCCGCTGCGCGTCATCTGCTGTGATCTCCCTTCTGCCCTGCGGGCTGTTTAGGCGGACATCGCGGCGGCGAGGTTCGCGTCGAGCGCGGCGAGGAACTCCTCGGTGGTCAGGAACGGCGTGTCCGGGCCCACGAGCAGGGCCAGGTCCTTGGTCATCTGGCCGCTCTCCACCGTTTCCACGCACACCCGTTCCAGGGTCTCGGCGAACCGGGTGACCTCGGGGGTACCGTCCAGCTTTCCCCGGTGGGCCAGCCCACGGGTCCAGGCGAAGATCGAGGCGATCGGGTTGGTCGAGGTGGGCTTGCCCTGCTGGTGCATCCGGTAGTGCCGGGTCACCGTGCCGTGCGCGGCCTCCGCCTCGACGGTGCGCCCGTCCGGCGTCATCAGCACGCTCGTCATCAGGCCGAGCGAGCCGAAGCCCTGAGCCACGATGTCGGACTCCACATCCCCGTCGTAGTTCTTGCACGCCCAGACGAGGCCGCCCTCCCCCTTCAGCACCTGGGCGACCACGTCGTCGATCAGCCGGTGCACGTAGGTGTTGCCGGCCGCCTCGTACTCGGCCTTGAACTCGGACTCGAACACTTCCTGGAAGATGTCCTTGAACCGGCCGTCGTAGGCCTTGAGGATGGTGTTCTTGGTGGACAAGGTGAGCGGGTATTTGCGGTCGAGCGCGTACCGCATGGTGGCGCGGGCGAAGTCGCGGATCGAGTCGTCGAAGTTGTACATGCCCATCGCGATGCCGCCGCCGGTGAACTGAGCCACCTCGAAGTCGAGCGCCTCGCCGTCCGGGTCATCGGGCGTGTAGGAGATCCGCACCGTGCCCGGGCCGGGCACCACGAAGTCGGTCGCCTTGTACTGGTCGCCGTGCGCGTGCCGGCCGATGATGATCGGCTTGGTCCAGCCGGGCACGAAGCGCGGGATGCTGGCCACCACGATGGGCTCGCGGAACACCACGCCGCCGAGGATGTTGCGGATGGTGCCATTGGGCGAGCGCCACATCTTCTTGAGCCCGAACTCGGCGACCCGGTCCTCGTCGGGGGTGATGGTAGCGCACTTGACCCCGACGCCGTATTGCTGGATGGCGTGCGCCGCGTCCACCGTCACCTGGTCGTCGGTCGCGTCCCGGTTCTCCACCGACAGGTCGTAGTACTTCAGATCGATGTCCAGGTAGGGCAGGATCAACTGCTCCTTGATGAACTGCCAGATGATCCGAGTCATCTCGTCGCCGTCAATCTCGACAACGGGATTGGTTACCTTGATCTTGGGCATGCCGCCGACTTCCCTTCCTTACCTGCGTCTTGCTCCTGGGCGGCAGCCGCCGCCCGGACGTCTTGGCGGCCCGGCCGGGCCGGGCGAGCCCCGTGCCGGCCTGGCGGGCCCGGTCACGACGGGGTCGGCAGCACGAGACCAGCGACCAGCAGGCCAATGGCCAGGACGGCCAGCGCCGTCACGTCGATGAAGCGCCGCCTGGAGGCGAGCATCCCGGCCCGCCGCTCGGGCAGCACCAGCCTGGCCAGCAGAGCCACGAACAGCGCACCCGCCACTGCAAAGGTACCCCCACGGACGTATTGCTGGCCCTGCGAGATCCACGCCACCCCGCCCGCCGCGATGGCCAGCACGACGACATACGGAAGCTGCGCTCCCCTGGCATCCCGGTGCCTTCGCGCGCGGCGGCCCGCAGGTTCCGCCGCTCGCTGGGCCGACCCAGCCCTGGAGGGCTCGGCCCTGAGTGGCTCGGCCCTGGCTGGCTCCGGCGCCCCGTGCCTTACTCCCACAGTGCCCTCCGCAGCGCGCCTCACCGCCGGGCCAGGGGCGTCCAGGTGAGATCCCGGTCGCCGATGTATTCGCTGTCCGGCCTAATCAGCCTATTGTCCGCGTGCTGCTCCATGACATGGGCCGTCCACCCGGCCATCCGGCTTACCGAGAAGACCGGGGTGAACAGGTCGGTAGGGATGCCGAGGTAGTGGTAGACGCTCGCGGCGAAGAAATCCACGTTCGGGTACAGGCCCTTCTCCGCGGAAACCACCGCCTCCATCTCACGGGACATGCGGTAGTACGTGTCATCACCGGACGCCTCCGCCAGTTCCGCGGACAGCTCGCGCAGGTGGGTGGCCCGTGGATCCTCGGTCTTGTATACACGGTGCCCGAAACCCATGATCTTCTCGCCCCGGCCGAGGCGCTCGCGGACCACCGTGGTGACGGCGGCTACCGGATCGTCGGGCGCATCCCGCCTGATCGCCTCCAGCCCGAGCATGACCTGCTCGTTCGCGCCTCCGTGCAAGGGCCCCTTGAGGGTGCCGAGGGCCGCGACGACCGCCGAGTGCATGTCCGACAAGGTGGCGGCACATACCCGGGCCGCGAAGGTGGACGCGTTCATGGTGTGATCGGCGTGCAGCACCAGGCAGATGTCCAGGATTTCCGCCTCGCGGGCCGCGGGGGGCGTCCCGCGCAGCTGGAGCAGGAAGTTGGCCGCGATGCCCAGCCCGGGATCGGCCGGGACGGTCTCAAGGCCATGCCGGGCCGCATCGTAGGCCGCGACCAGGATCGGCTGCTGCGCGGTGAGGCTGGCCGCCTTGCGCGAGTTCGCGTCGGGCGCGTTGGAGTCCTTGTCCGGGTCATCGGCGCTGGCCAGCGAGACCAGCGTGCGCATCGCCTCCATCGGTTCCTGGCGGCCCGCGATCTCGGCCAGGTTGGCGGTGACAAGCTTGCCCAGGGTGCGCCCGGCGGCGATCTCGGCCTGAAAGCTGTCGAGTTCCTCCGCGTCCGGTGGCGATCCGCGTTGCAGCAGGTAGGCGACTTCCTCGAAAGTCGCGGCTCCGGCCAGCTGGTGGATGTCGTACCCGCGGTAGAACAGGCGGCCCGCCTGGCCGTCGATATCGCTCAGCGCGGTGGACGCGGCGACAACGTCAGCCAGGCCCTTGGACGGCTTGTCCGCCATATCGTGTTCCTCCCGATGGCTCGCTCGGCAGTGTACTTCCGCCGCCGCCTCCTGGCCGCCACCGGCCGGCTCCTGCATGTGGCGCCCAGCGGGACAGAAACCCCGGCCGGAAACCGCATTGCCCAAACGTGGTACGACACCTCTCCGAGAGGGTAACTGCACCGAGAGACATCAGTGACTGCTCGGGTAGGCAGGAGGAACGGTGTGGAGGGGCCCTTTATACGCATTGAGGACACCGGGGCCGTGATCCCGCTAACCGAGCAGGTGACCACGATCGGCCGTGGCAGCGGGGTCGACGTGCATCTGAACGACCCCAGCGTGTCCCGGCTGCATGCCGAGATCTTCCGCCGCGGGCCGTACGCCTACGTCACGGACCTCGGCTTATCGCGCAACGGCACCCGGGTCAACGGACGGCCTGTCGCCCGCCGGGTCCTCGAAGACGGAGATGTGCTCACCTTCGGCGCAGCCCGCTGCCGGATCGGCGGGCTGCCGCACGAGGACTTCAGCGCTGAGGTCGAGTTGCGGCGCTCGGCCAGCCCGGAGCTGACCCGGCGGGAACTCGACGTGCTTACCTCGCTCTGCCGCCCCGCCCTCTCGGACGAGGCGTTCGTGGCGCCCGCGACGGCCCGCGAGATCGCCGCGGATCTCGTCGTCACCGAGGCGGCCGTCAAGCAGCACCTGCTGCGCCTGTACCAGAAGTTCCGCATCCCAGAAGGAGCCAACCGGCGGGTCCGGCTCGCCAACGAAGTTGTCGCGCTCGGACTGGTCAGGCCGATGCCGCCGACCGGGCGGACCGAGCCACCGCAGTCGCCGCGGCGCGCCGCGGGCACCCCGGTCCCGGCCGGGGCCGCCGGAACCGGCGCAGGCCCAGCCGGGACCAGCGGGGGCCAGGGAACCTCTGGGGGCTCGGCCGGAATGGCCGGGAGTCCGGCGGGAGCCGGGCCAGGCTTGGCGGGTGCGGGCGCAGCCGGAACCGGCGCGGGCTCGGCCGGAAGCCGCGCAGGCTCGGCCGGAAGCCGCGCAGGCTCGGCCGGAACCGGCGCAGGCTCGGCCGGAACCGGCGCAGGCTCGGCCGGAACCGGCGCAGGCTCGGC
>CAYPQM010000115.1:0-6831 GCA_964412845.1 uncultured Streptosporangiaceae bacterium | reverse complement strand
CGGAACCGGCTCGGGCTCGGCCGGCTCGGGCTCGGCCGGGAGCAGCGCAGCGCGGTCACCGGCCCGCCCGGCCGCCCCGGGGACGGCCCCCCGCACACCGAGTCCGCGTGCTCCGTCGGACGGGCACCTGCCTGACCGGCAAGCGAGCTAGGCCATCTCGTAGATCTTCAAACCTGCAGCGCGTTCGCCGGAGGGCGCCGCGCCGCGTCGTCGCCGCCCGCCGCCGCCGCCGCCGCGAGGAGCATCCGCTACTGGCTCCTCCTACGCTTGGCGAGCATCCCCCGGACGGCCGCTGGCGACGGCCAAGATCCGCGAGATACGGCCCAGCGTGCTGACGAGGGTTCTTTCTGCATCGGCGGGAACGGCGGCGCTGGGGCTGACCGGTGCGCATCAGGACGGCCCTGCTTACCAGAGCCGCATGCGCCACAGCCGTGGCCGCCAGAACCGGAAGTGGATGATCTGGCTTATCCCGTGCCAGCCTGGCACGTGCTCGCCGATGCCCGTCGGTGCGACAAGCGGCCAGTACGCCGGAAACGTACCCACCGCCGCGGCCAGCGCGGCCACAGCCAGCGCCCACAGTCCGACCAGTGCGACGGCCTCGGTGGTCCGGGTGCCGAGGATTGCGGTGAAGATCCGGTTGAGCTGGCTGCGTGCCTTGCCGGAACCGGGGCCGAGCCCGTAGAAAGCCACCAGCGCGCCAGCCCCGTAGGCCACCGCCCGCGGCAGCGGATCGACCGGCACGGACAGCATAGTGATCACCGCCACCGCGGCTCCCACCGCGAGCGCGAACGGCGCGAGCAACAGGGTGGCGAACGCTGAGCGGACCAGGAACCAGGGAAAAGCGGCCGCGGCGAAGAGCTGGTCGGTGGCCCGCGCGCCCCGCGCGGTGCGCCTCCGGTCGACGCCCCGCTGGGACAGTTCGCCCGCCCGCAGCGTCACGATGGCAGCGAGCGCCACCAGCGTGCCCGCGACGGGGAGCACCACGCTCAGGCTCGCCGCGATCACCATCGTCGCCAGGACCAGCAGCGGATGCCGGCGCTTGACCGCCGCAGCGGAACCTGCTCCAGCCGGGGCGGGGCCGCCATTGGGCCAGCTACGGCCGGCCGGCGCCCCAGCCTGTCGGCCGTTACCGGCCAGGCCGCCGGGCGGCCCGTATGCGACAGGCGGCAGCATGTCGGCGTAGTCGGCCGGCCGGATCCGCCCGACGGGGATCGGCCGGGTGCCCGGCCGGTCAGCGAGCGCGCCCGCGGAACCGGGCGTGGTCGAACCGGGGCCCAGCCCCGCAGCCGCGCCTGCCCCCGCCATGGCCGCACCCAGAGCGCCCCCACCAATTGCGCCCCCACCCAGAGCACCCCCAGCCAGAGCACCGGCACCCGCAGCACCCCCGGCCAGCCCATCAAGTCCGGGCGCCAGGACAGGCGCGGCGTCCACCCTCGTGCCCGCGGAGGTCATCGCCGCCGCCATGTCCGGGCTGGCGCCCGGCGGGGCGGGCGATACCAGCGCCGCCGCGTCGAGCGCCGCTGCCGCCGCGCTGAGCTGCTCCGCCGTCGGACGGCGGGCCGGCTCGCGGCCGAGCGCCGCCGCCAGCAACGGCAGTATGGGCGCGGCGACGCCGGTGAGATCCGGGCTGCCGTTCACGATCCGGTAGAAGATCGTCTCGTAGGATCCGGTGCCGAACGGCGGGCGCCCGGTAGCTGCGAAGGCGACCGTGGCGCCCCAGGCATGAACGTCGGACGCCCGGCTGCTCTGGTGGCCCTCGATGACTTCCGGGGACAGATACCCCGGCGTGCCCATGAACATGCCGGTCATGGTGAGCCGGGTTGAGTCGAGCGCCTGCGCGATCCCGAAATCGATGACGACCGGCTCCCCGTTCACCAGCATCACGTTGCCCGGCTTGAGGTCGCGGTGCACCACGCCGGCGGCGTGCACCGCGACGAGCGCCTGCGCGAGCCCGCAGGCGAGCCGGGCCAGTGAAACCCGCCGCAGCGGGCCATCCTCGCGCACCACCTCATCCAAGGTCCGGCCCGGAACGTACCTGGTGACGATGTAGGGCATGTCGCACGCCACATCGGTGTCGATCACCTCGGCGACAAAGGGGCTGCGCACCAGCCGCATCGTCTCGACTTCGCGAGCCAGCCGCCGCCGTGCGTTCGGGTCACCTGCCACCGACGGGCGGAGCACCTTGACCGCGACACTGCGCTGCTCAGGATCGCGCGCGAGGTAGACGACACCCATCCCGCCCTCGCCAATGCGATCGAGCAAGCGGTATGGGCCCAACCTGTCCGGCATCTGGTCGTCTGGAGTCATGACCCCCCCAGCCTACGAACTACCCTGGCGCTCCCCGGTGCAGACGGCGCAGGACGTAACCCAGTATTCCTGGGAATCCGGCTAGGCTCCCGTGACCAGCCTGCGCAATGCCTCCGCTGCCTGGGCATTCTGCTCGGCATAGCTGACCAGTGCCCGGGCAAGTTCGGCCGCCCACTCTTGAACCTGCACCGGTTGACGCGATAGCACAACCCCCCGTACTTCACGGCAGATCTCCGCGAGAGGTTCACCTGAGCGCACTGCCAGCGACAGGACCCGCTCCCCCAGCCGGACAGTGACTTTGGACACGTCGCCCGGGCGCCCGCGCATCCGGTCGGACATGGACCTGTCCCGCTCGATGGTCACCACGCCGGCCGGCAGCGCCCCGCCGAGCGACTCGGTCAGCACCCGCGCATAGACCGCCACGTCAGCGCTGTCCGCGCGGAGCGCGGCCGTGACCATCTCCAGATCGGGGCCGTCCCCGGGCTCCGTCACCGCTGAGCACCCTGGTGGCTGCTGTTCATCTGACGCATGGGCTCCGCTGCTCCCTCTCCCGCGATGATCGGGCAGGACCGGCCACGGCGCCGGCGGTGGCTCACCGGCCGGCGAACGTGGCCTTCCCAGGCCCATTCTCGACGAAGCTGCGCATTCCGGTGCGCTGGTCCTCAGTGGCGAACAATCCGGCGAAGTGCAGCCGCTCGATCTCAAGACCAGTATCGAGGTCCACTTCCAGGCCGTCGTCTATAGCCTGCTTGGCCGCCCGCAGGGCGACCGCGGGGCCGGTGGCATACCGGGCAACAAGGTCACGTGCTGCCTGGTAGACCTCCGCGTCCGGGACGACCTTGTCTACCAGGCCGATGGCGAGCGCTTCCGGCGCGCCGACAAACCGGCCCGTGTACACGATGTCCTTCGCCCTGGCCGGCCCGATCAGCCGGGGCAGGCGCTGGGTGCCGCCCGCTCCGGGGATGATGCCCAGCAGGATCTCCGGCTGGCCGACCCGTGCGCCGTCACCCGCGACCCGGAAGTCGGCGCAGAGCGCGAGTTCGAGGCCGCCGCCGAGTGCGTACCCCGTCACGGCGGCGACCACCGGCTTCGGGATCTTCGCGACCGCGGTGAACGACTCCTGCAACCGCCGGGTATCCGCGGCCATCTGGCCGTAACTGACCTCGGACATCTCTTTGATGTCGGCGCCGGCCGCGAAGACCTTCCCACCGCCGTAGAGGATCACCGCACGGATCGCCGGGTCCTGGCTGACCTGCCCGGCGGCTGCGGCGATCTCGGCCTGAACCTGCGCGTTGAGCGCGTTCATCGGCGGCCGGTCGAGCCGGATCGTAGCCACCGCCTGGTCAATCTCCACGCGGACGAACTCACCCATGCCGCACCTCCATGCCGGGCCACGATCTTACGGGAGGCCTGGCCCGGCGGCCCAAGACACCGGGCCCGGCATGCGGACCGGGCCCGGTATGCGGTTCTCGGGAAGGACGCTGACCCTGTCTCTCCGGCCTACTCCCCGGCGGCCCGGGGCAGCGGCACCCGCTGCGGGTCGTCCAGGAAAGCCTGAATCTCGGCCTCGCTGTACCGGCGATGACCGCCGAGCGTCCTGATCGAGTGGAGCTTGCCCTGCTGTGCCCACCGGGTGACCGTCTTCGGGTCGACTCGGAAGAGCGCGGCTACCTCTGAGGGAGTCAGCAGGCGGTTTTCGGGACGGATGTCTGGCCTCACGATGACAGTGTCCTTTCACGTGCGGGAGAGCCTGCGCAGGCTACGGAAAGTGACACGGCTGCATCATGCGATTCGCATAACGCGATGCGGTATGTCATGGCCCCCCCAGGGCTTTGCGGATACTCACCTGACCCACCACCGCATCGGTGGTGTCTGAGCAGGCTACAGAACCTAGACGCCATACGCGGCGCAACGGTTTACTTGCTCCACGTAACACGTGAGCCTGACGATGCAGGCATCAAGTCCTGCGCCGCAGCGCTGCCGCCGGTACCCGCGTGGTCGCTGCCGCCGAGGTCCGCGTGGTCGCTGCCGCCGGGTCCGGGCCGCCACCGCCGCCGGTACCCGCGCAGCCGCTGCCGCTGGGGTCCGGGCAGCACCCGGGCGGCGGCGGCTCCCCTGGCGGCGTGCCTCAGCGCAGGTCGCCTGTGGTCATCCCGGCCGGCACCTCGGGCAGGGTGACCAGGCCCAGCTCAGCGGATGAGGCCAGCAGGTGGTGCCGCGGCACCACCCTGACCGTGTACCCGAACGGCCCGGGGCGGCCGAGTTCCGCGTCGCCCACGTAGCGGGCCACCCCGTCCTCCCCGGCCGGCCCCTCGACGGTCAGCGCATTGCAGTCCGGGCTGAGAATCTCGTCGTCGTCGCCCACCCGGCCGAAGACCACCTCGACGGTCACATCGTCGGGGGTCAGGCCGCCGAGCCGGACGCTGGCCCGCACGACCAGTTTGTGCCCGGGGACCTGGTCACCGTCGAGCGCTTCGACGTGCTCGATGGCGACCCCGCTCCACGCCCGGGTCACCCGGCGCTTCCAGGCGGCGAGCTGCCGCGCGGCCGCGTACGTTCCCGGAGCCCCCTGACTGCCGTCGGTGAGCGCGCGGGATGCCTGCGCCGCGGGCAGGTACAGCTCCGTCGCGTACTCGCGGACCATCCGGGAGGCCTGGACCCGCGGCCCGAGCGCGCGCAGCGTGTGCCCGACCATCTCCAGCCAGCGGCGGGGCAGCCCGTCCGGGCCAGCGTCGTAGAACAGCGGCGCCACCGTCTGGCCGAGCAGGTCATACAGGGCGGCCGACTCAAGCTCGTCCCGGCGATCCGGGTCCGCGACGCCGTCCGCCGAGGGGATCGCCCAGCCGTCGGCGCCGTCGTACCACTCGTCCCACCAGCCATCACGGACCGACAGGTTCAGGCCGCCGTTCAGCGCGGACTTCATCCCGGACGTGCCGCACGCCTCCAGCGGGCGGAGCGGGTTGTTCAGCCACACGTCGCAGCCCTGGACCAGGGCCCGCGCCATCGCCATGTCGTAGTCGGGCAGGAAGACGACACGATGCCGCACCTTCGGATCGTCCGCGAACTCGACCATCTGCTGGATCAGCCGCTTGCCGCCATCGTCGGCCGGATGCGCCTTTCCGGCGATAACGATCTGTATCGGCCGCTCCGGGTCCAGCAGCAGCGCAGTCAGCCGCGCCGGGTCGTGCAGCATCAGGGTGAGCCGTTTGTAGGAGGGAACCCGGCGGGCGAAACCGATCGTCAGCACGTTCTCGTCGAGGATCTCGTCGGTCCAGACCAGTTCCGCGTCGCTGGCCCCGCGCTGCCGCCAGGAAGCGCGCACCCGCCGCCGGGCCTGGGTGACCAGTTGCGACCGCAGGGCGCGGCGAATCTCCCAGAGCCGCGCTGGGGCGGCGTGCGCGACGCGCTCCCAGGCGTGCCCGTCCTCCGGCAGCGTGGCCGCGCCATGGGCCGGCTCCGCGCCGTCGGTGGCCAGGTCCAGGATCTGCCTGGCGACCCAGGTCGGGGCGTGCACGCCGTTCGTGATTGACCCGATCGGCACCTCGGAGGTATCGAAACCTGGCCACAGGCCGGCGAACATCTCCCGGCTCACCTCGCCGTGCAGCCTGCTCACCCCGTTGACCCGCTGCGCCAGCCGCATGCCCATCACGGCCATGTTGAAGACGGCCGGGTCGCCGCCAGGGAATGTCTCGGCACCCAGCTGGAGCACACGGTCACACGGCAGCGCCGGGTCGGCGGCCGGCCCGCTGAAGTGGCTCTCCACCAGTTCCCTGGTGAATCGGTCGATCCCGGCGGGGACCGGGGTGTGTGTGGTGAACACCGTGCCAGCCCGGCACAGCTCGATCGCCTCGTCGAAGCCGACCCCCTGCTGGGCGTACTCGCGGATCCGCTCCAGGCCGAGGAAACCGGCGTGCCCCTCGTTGGTGTGGAAGACCTCAGGGGATGGATGCCCGGTGAGCCCGCAGAACGCCCGCACCGCCCGGACACCGCCGATACCCAGCAGCAGTTCCTGCCAGAGCCGGTGATCGCTGCCGCCACCGTAGAGCCGGTCGGTGACCTCACGCAGGGCAGGCTCGTTGTCCTCGACGTACGAATCGAGCAGCAGCAGCGGGACCCGGCCCACCTGGGCGAGCCAGATCTGGGCGGCGAGCACGCGGCCCGCGTCCAGGTTGACGGTGACCCGGAGCGGCGCATCGCCGGCATCACGGAGCAGTGAGAGGGCGAGCCCGTTCGGGTCGTTCGCCGGATACCGCTCCGTCTGCCAGCCCTCAGCGGTCAGCGACTGGGTGAAGTAGCCGTGCCGGTAGAGCAGGCCCACGCCGATCAGCGGCACGCCCAGGTCGCTGCTGGCCTTGAGATGGTCCCCGGCCAGGATGCCCAGGCCGCCTGAGTACTGCGGCAGCGCCTCGGTGATGCCGTACTCCGGCGAGAAGTAGGCGATCGCCGCGGGCGGCGCCTCGTCGCCAGCAAACCCGCCGGCGGCCGCGGCGGCACTCGCCTGGTACCAGCGCGGCCCGGACAGGT
>CAYPQM010000114.1:0-21865 GCA_964412845.1 uncultured Streptosporangiaceae bacterium | reverse complement strand
GGGGCGGCACCTACGACAATTGCCCACACCGGTTGCCTCCCAACTAGTCGGTACTCGGGGTCGTCGGTGTCCGCCGGGCCGGCCGGCGCCCGCCGCGGCCGGCCCGGCCCTGGTCAGCTGGCAGGCATCTTGGCCTGCGCCTGCTCCATCGCGGCCTTGATGTCGCTGGCGGTCACCACATGCCCGGTGGCCGCCTGCGCGAAGAGCGGGGTAATCGCGTTGCCGACCGCAGTTTCCATGTCAGCCTCGTTCTTCGTCAACGGCAGCGGTGCGGCCTGATTGGCCAGGATGTTCTTGAAGGTCCCCGCCAGCGCCGTGTCGGTCGTCCACGTCGCCTTCGCTGCCGTGTTGACCGGCAGTGTGGTGAGTTCCTGGCCGAGCACCTCCTGCTCGGGCACGCTGGTCATGAACTTGACGAATGCCTCGTCGGCCGCAATGTGCTGCGAATTCTTGAAGATCGAGATGTTGATGCCGGCCGGGAACGTGGCGATGTCCTTGCCCGCCGAGGGCAGCGGGCTGGGCGCGGGAATCGGCACCACGCCGTACTGGCTGGGCTTCATGCCGTCGGCGGACAGGGTTGCGTTCGCGTTGTTCTGGTTCATGACCATCGCGACCTTGCCCTTGGCGAAGTCACCCAGGGTGGAGGTCCCTTCGGTGTACTGGGCGTCGCTGGGGTTGACGACGTGATCGACGTCCATCAGGTCGATGTACTGCTTGACCCCGGCGATCACGCCCGGGTTGGTGAAGGTGGCGGTGTCGCCATTGAACAGGTTCCCGCCATGCTGCTGGCCGAAGATGAACGCGAAGTGCACGTTCTCGGTATAGCTGCCGGCCTCCAGGGTGATGCCGTAGACACCGTGGCCGGTCAGGGCCTTGGCGTCCGAGACGAGTTGCTGCCAGGTGGTCGGCGGCGGCAAGTTCTTGGCCGCGAACATCGCCTTGTTGTAATACAGGCCATAGGCCAGGCTGTAGAGCGGTACAGAGGTCGGCGTCTGGTTGGGTGCGCCATCAGTGGCCAGTGCCCCGGCGACAAACTTGCTCTTACCTCCGACGGCGTTGAACGCCGAGGTGGTGAACGGCAGGAATGCGCCGGTGGACTGGAGCGACGCCGCCCACGTGTTGCCGATGTTCAGCACGTCAGGTCCCTCGCCACTGCTGACGGCAGCGAGGATCTTGGTCTGCAGGTGAGCCCAGTCGATGACCTGCAGGTTGACCTTGACCCCGGTCTGGCTGGTGAACTTCTGCAGTTGCGGTGTCAGGTCTTTGACGTCGTCCTGGACGGTCGGGGCCTGGTTGCTGGCCCAGTAGGTGATGGTCTGACCCTTGATCGATCCGCCAGCACTGGTCGTCTTGCTGCCGGACGAGGAGCAGCCGCTGACGGCCAGCGCCGCCGCCGCGGCGACGACTGTGGCGAACCTCGCCGGTGTGGTAAGCCTGCGTCTCATAGACCCTCCTAGGTGGGCACTGAATCTCGGGGATGGATCTGGACTTCGCTGGATGTCGGTTTTGCGGGGCATCTGCGCGCACCGGGCAACCGGTCGTTGGCCCGCCGCGTGCGTGGCTGATCACGCCGGGACGCTCGTGGCATCCGGCTGGGTACCGCTGTGTGGATGTGCGGGGTAAGCCAGCATGGCCGCCCTACGGCGACCGGGTTCGCTGCCAGCCTTCGGATGCGGTCGAACCCCGGACGACCAGCGTGGTGGGAATCACGGTCGGGATATCGGGCAGCGACGTGTCGCCGAAGTGCGAGATGAGCATGCGGGCCGCCGCCTCTCCCATCTCGCGCAGCGGCTGGCGCACCGTGGTCAGCGGCGGCTCGGTGTGCGCGGCCAAGGGGATGTCGTCGAAACCGACGACGGCGACGTCCTCGGGAACCTTGAGCCCGGCCTCCCGCACCGCCTGCAGCGCCCCCGCGGCGGACAGGTCGTTATGCGCGAACACGCTGTCGAAGGCGACGCCGGCGTCCAGCATCCGCTTGACGGCGAGCCGTCCGCAGTCCACGGTGAAGTCGCCTTCCACCACCAGGCCTGGATCGAGGGTCACCCCCGCCGCGTCGAATGCCGCGGCGAAACCGGCCAGCCGCTCGTGGGTGCAGCCAAAGCGGTTCTCCCCGGTGATCACCAGCGGTCGGCGCCGGCCGAGCGCGAGCAGGTGATCCGCCGCCATCTCGGCCCCGTCGCGGTTCGTCGTGGCGACCGAGGGGAACCGCGGCCGGCGGGCGCGGTCGTCGATCAGGACGACAGGCAGGCCGCGCTCATAGAGCCCGGCGATGTAGTCGATGGTGCCTTCCGGCTCGACCACCAGCAGGCCGTCGAACGCTTTGGCGGAGACCTGGGTCGCAAACTGCCGCATCGACTGGTCACCGCGATTGCAGGTGAACAGCAGCAGCCCGTAGCCCTCGGACTCCACGACGTCCACGACACCTTGCAGCAGGTCGCCCATCCAGGGCCAGGTCAGGGACGGCACCAGCATGCCCAGGGTCTGCGTGCGGCCGCGGGCCAGGCCGACGGCGCCCGCGCTGGGGACATACCCCATCTCCTCGATCACCTGACGGACCCGCAGCGCCGTCGCCTCGTTGATCTCGCCCTTGCCGTTGAGGACTCGCGAGACCGTCGTCTTGCTGACCCCGGCGCGCTTCGCCACGTCAGCCATCGTGATCGGCATTGCCCAGCCTCTCCCGCCGCCGGCCGAATCGGTACCGGTTGCGGTACCGGTTGCGGTACCGGTTGCAAGGAGTAAATACCGCACCCGAAATGCCGGTCAAGGGCCCCCTGCGTAACGTCCGCGTAACGGTTGGCGGAATGGCGGGGTCAGGCGTTATCCCTGGCCGGCCTGGCGGTCCCGCTGCTGGCAGCGCAGGGCGCGCCGGACGCTGTCCCGGCACTCGCTGAGCAGGCGGTGCAGCGGGGGAGGTGGGGTGGCTTGTGCGAGGTACTCGTCGGTCAGCCGGATCGTGTCCGGCGACACCAGGTTCAGCGGGTAGGCGTAGTTCACGAACCATTGCGCCATGTCACTGCCCCAGTCCCGCCAGATGTCCCCGACCACGTCGAAGTAGCGCTGGGCGTAGGGCTGCAGCAGCTCGGACTGGTCCGGGTCGGCGAAGCCGGAGAGCACCGCGCGGAACGTGGCGTTGGGCAGGCTGCCGCTGGTGATCGCCTCCCACGCCGCCTGCTTGGCGGCCGGCTCGGGGATGGCGGCACGGCAGGACGCCGCGCGCCGCTCGCCCGCGTCGGTGGCGTCCCGGGCCAGTTCGGCGTCGATCTCGGCGGGTCCCGCGGCGCCGCGGCTGACCAGCCGGTGCAGCAGCCGCCAGCGCAACTCGGTGTCCACGGCCAGGCCGTCCAGCACGGCGGACCCATCGAGCAGGCCGTGCAGCAGAGCGAGATCGCCGGGCTCGGTAGCCACGCTCATCAGTGCTTGCACATAGGCAAGCTGCTGATCAGAGGCGGGCGCGGCGCGCTGCACCAGGTCGCGCAAGGCGGCCGCCATCAGGCCGAGCCCGGTGCCCCGCCAGGCTGGATCGGTGTACCGGCGGGCTGCGGCCCCCACCTGGCGCAGCAGGGTCTGGGTGACTGAGATGTCGTCGACCGAATCCAGGCCGGTCATCGCCAGGCGGACATAGTCGCGCGCCGCCATCTCGGCGTCACGGCACATGTCCCATGCCGCAGACCAGCACAGCGCCGCGGGCAGCGAGTCCTGGAACTCCCCGATGCCGCTGATCAGCGTGCGGAGCGAGTGATCGTCCAGCCGGATCTTGGCGTAGGCCAGGTCGTCGTCGTTGATGAGCAGGAGGTCGGGACGCCGCTCGCCGGCGAGTTCGGGCAGGACACTGCGGTCGCCGCTCACATCGGCCTCCACCTGGCGGCGCCGGACGAGGCCGGCCTCGGTGCGGTCGTAGAGCCCGATAGCGATGCGGTGCGGGCGCAACACCGGATGGGCGGCGGGCGCCTCCTGGAGGACGGCGAACTCGGTGATGACCCCGTCATCACCGGCATGGATCTCCGGGCGGAGCGTGTTGACGCCCGCTGCCTCCAGCCACTGCTTGGACCAGGTGGACAGATCCCGGCCCGAGGTTTCCTCCAGGGCGGCCAGCAGGTCGGCCAGGGTCGCATTGCCGAAGGCGTGCTGGTCGAAGTAGCGGCGCAGGGCGGCCAGGAAGCAGTCCCGGCTGACGTAGGCGACGAGCTGCTTGAGGACGGCAGCGCCCTTGGCGTAGGTGATGCCGTCGAAGTTGACCTCTACCGCCGCGATGTCGGGGATGTCGGCCGCGATGGGATGGGTTGAGGGCAGCTGGTCCTGCTGGTAGGCCCAGGCCTTGTGCAGCTGCGCGAAGGTCGTCCAGGCTGTCTGCCAGCGGGTCGCCTCGGCCTGTGCGAGCGTACCTGCCCAGGTGGCGAACGACTCGTTCAGCCACAGGTCGTCCCACCAGCGCATGGTGACCAGGTCACCGAACCACATGTGCGCCATCTCGTGCAGGATCGTGTCGGCGCGCGCCTCGCGGGCGAAGTCGGTGACCCGGGAGCGGAAAATGTAATCTTCCAGGAACGTCACGCAGCCCGCGTTCTCCATCGCTCCCGCCTTGAACTCCGGCACGAAGAGCTGGTCGTACTTGCCGAACGCGTAGCGCACGCCGAACGCGCCGTGGAAGAAGTCGAAACCCTGCCGGGTGACTTCGAAGATCTCCTCGGGGTCCAGGTACTGCGCCAGGGACTCCCGGCAGTAGATGCCCAGCGGGATTCCGTCATGTTCCGCCGTGACCACGTGGTACGGGCCGGCCGCGACAGCGGTGATGTAGGTGGACATGACGGGCGTCGGCGGGAAGTGCCAGTGGGCGGTGGCAGCAGGCGGGGCGGCGCCCGGGCCGGGCTGCGCCGCCACGTCCGGCGCCATGTTGGAGATGACCCGCCAGCCCGCGGGCACGGTGGCCGACAACTCGTAGGTCGCCTTGAGGTCGGGCTGGTCGAAACAGGCGTAGATCCGGTGCGCGTCGAACGTCTCCAGGTCCGAGTAGAGGTAGACGCCGCCGTCGGCGGGATCAGTGAACCGGTGCAGGCCCTCGCCGCTGCGCGAGTAGGCACACTGCGCCACGACCCGGAGCTCATTGTCGGCGTGCAGGCCGTCCAGCGTGATCCGGTCCCCGTCGAACGCGTCCGGGCTGACCGGCGCGCCGTTGAGGGTGATCTCGCTGACCTCGGGCGCGGTCAGGTCGATAAATGTGGATCCGCCGGGAATGGCGCAGCGGAACCTGATCGTGCTCACCGAGGTGAAGGTGGTCTCGCCATCGGTCAGGTCGAGTTCCACCTGGTAGGAGCCGACATCGAGCAGCCGTGCCCGGTCGTGTGCCTCATCGCGGCTCAGATTGCTGGCCAACTTTCTGGTCCCTTCGTGCGCGGCCGTCCCGGGTTCTTCCGGGCCCTGGCCATTCCGGCATCTTCCCATGCACCGCCGTGGAATGCCGGCGCCCCCGGCCCGGTTAACGCCAGCGGTACTCAGGGGGCGGGCGGCCCCCGGGACGGCGCAGTACCCCGACAGTGCGGTACCCCAGGAACACGCGCGGTACCCCGAGGAGAAGGAGCGGCATGGCCGATCAGGAGATATCAGTCGTCGATTTCTGGTTCGACCCGCTGTGCCCGTGGGCGTGGATTTCCTCCCGGTGGATGCTTGAAGTGGAGAAGCTGCGCCCGGTCGAGGTCCGCTGGCATGTCATGAGCCTGGCGGTGCTCAACGCGGACAAGACGGACATGCCGGAGCGCTATCAGGAACTGATGTCCCAGGCCTGGGGCCCGGTGCGGGTGTGCATCGCGGCCGAGCAGAAGTTCGGGCCGGAGGTCCTGGGCCGCCTCTACACGGCCCTGGGCACCCGGTTCCATCATGAGCAGGCGGCCAAGGACCGTCCCACCATCGAGGCGGCGCTCGCTGAGGCGGGGCTGCCCGCGGAGCTGGCCGACGCCATGGACTCAGCCGACTATGACGAAGCACTCCGGGCGTCCCACCACAACGGCATGGACCGGGTTGGCTACGAGGTCGGCACGCCGGTGATCTCGATTGGCGGTGCCTCCGTTTTCGGGCCGGTCCTGTCCCCGATCCCGCGCGGCGAGGCCGCGGCCAAGCTCTGGGACGGCGTCCTGCTGGTGATGAGTACCGACGGGTTCTTCGAACTCAAGCGGAGCCGCACCCGAGACCCGATTTTCGACTGAGCGGCGGGCGGCGAGCGTTCTGCCTGCCGCGACCGGGTACAGCCGGGCCGCGTTCTGGCAGACTGGCGTCCGTGCGCGTCTACCTAGGTTCTGATCACGCTGGGCTTGAGCTGAAGACAGCCCTGGTTGAGTGGCTGGTCGCGGCGGGCCATGAGGCGGTTGACTGCGGCCCCGCCAGTTACGACGGGCAAGACGATTACCCGCCGTATGTCATGCGGGCGGCCAGTGGGGTCATCGCCGACCCGGGCAGCCTCGGCATCGTGATCGGCGGGTCGGGCAATGGCGAGCAGATCGCCGCGAACAAGATCGGCGGGATCCGGGCGGCGGTCGCCTGGAGCGATGAGACCGCCCGGCTGGCCCGGCTGCACAATGACGCGAACGTGCTCAGCCTCGGTGCCAGGATGTACCCGCTGCCGGACGCTCTCGGCTTCGCGCGGGTGTTCCTGGAAACGTCGTTCTCTGGGGAATCGCGGCATGCCCGGCGGCTGGCGATGATCTCGGAGTACGAGAAGACGGACGTGCTGCCTCCGTTGCCCGAGGCAGGTTAGTGCCTGGTGGCCGGTAGCTTCCGATGGTGACCGGCCGCGTGAGGTGACTGACCACCGTCACCGCGGGAATCGTTTACGCGAGCGATGCCGCTTTCCCCCGCTGCCGTGCGTGCCCGCCGCACCGGGAGCGGCGGGGGTGCCCGTCGGCTGGCTGCCGGTGCCTGATGGGGCGGGCTTTCTCGGGGCCGGGGTGACGTGCCCCGCTGGCTCTCCCGCGGCCTGCGATGCTGGCCCGGCCCGGGCACGGGACGCGGCGGACTGAGAGCCGGGCGGGTCGGTCACGCCCGGCTGGCCGACGTCCGGCCGTGTCCCGCCCGGACCCGGCCGGAACGCAGCGGGACCAGCCCGGTCTGGCCGGAACGCAGCGGGACCAGCCCGGTCTGGCCGGAACGCAGCGCCCCCCCCAGTTCTGCCCGCCCGGTCCGCCCGGTCCGGCCGGGACGCAGCCCGGTCCGGCTGCGCGGCAGCGGCGCGGTTCTCAGCGGCCTGCGCGGCGGCCTCCTGATCTGGCCTCGGCCGGGACACGTCCCTGACCCGCATGGCCGCACCCAGCGTGATCTTCATGCCTGACATCGCGTCCTCCAAGGCCAGTCTCTCCCCGCGGCCAGGAAACATTCGTCTTATGGTCCGGCCAATTCCGCCGCGCTCACGTGGAGTGGGCCGTCCCGCTAGAAGATCATCGGGCACCAGGGTGCCGGATCCCAGGACAGAGCCGCCGACAGCGCGCCGACCGCGCCCGGCCGGATCTCGGTGACCAGTCCGGCCGCGGCGAGCGGGCCCAGCCTGGTGCCGCCGAGGTAGGCGGCGCCGAGGGCGGCCACCGGCAGCCGGACATCAGGCTCGGCGGTAGTCCGCTCGCATGATCCAGCCATCCCGGGGAGCTGCGCCTGGCCGGCCACGCCATCGCCGCCCGCGTGCAGCCGCCACCTGCCCTCGTTCCAGGGGCACAGCGCGTCGGTCACCTCGACGACCACATCGGCCGGGCACGCATAGCGGCGCTGGGCCAGCGCCCGGGGCAGGTCGATGAGCCGCGCCCACAGCCCGTCGATCACCTGCGCGCGGGCCCGGCGCGGCTCGGCCAGCAGGTGCAGCAGCGGGTCATCCACCGGGCGCAGGCGCGCGGTCAGTTCGCCGACCAGATCCCGGCTGAGCAGGTCGGCCCAGATCGCGGCGGTCGCCGCGGGATCCGCCGTGATGAGCTCGCGGACGGAGATCACCCCGGCGGGCAGCCCGTCGGCGCCCCAGGACGGCGTGACCGAGAACAGGGCATACCCGCGGGGAGCAGGCCGGCCGCCACTGTCTTCGGCGATGACGCAGCGCAGCGGGCAGGCCCCGTCCCGCGCGTTCTCCGGGTCGTGCAGGGCCGAGTTCCACCAGCGCTCATCCCTGGCCCAGAGTCCGGGACGGCTGGGCCGTACCGCGTCATAGACCGCGGCGAGTTCCGCCCTGGCGTCCGGTGGCTCCGCTATCCGCAGTCGCAGGCCCGGGTCGTGCGGGACATCGGCGTGCAGGCCACCCTCCCCGCGCCGGATAGTGAACCGGCTGGTCAGCGAGGCGGGGCCGTAACCGAACCGGCCGTAGATCCCGGTCTCGGAGGCGAACAGCGCGGCCACGGCCTCGCCGCGGTCCCGGATGTCGGCGAATTGGCGCCGGATGAGGGCCGACAGGATCCCGCGGCGCCGGTGCGAGGGCAGCACGCTCACCCCGGAGACCGCGGCCACCGGGATGGTGGCCCCGGGCACGGTCATCTCGAAGCTGAACGCGCACGCCGTCCCGACGAACCGGTCGCCGTCGCACGCGACGAGGCTGCGGTCGAACTCGAAAGTGGCCCGTTCGTACTCGATCACCTCTTCCGTGGGCCATCTGGAGTTGAAGGCGTGCTCAATGACCTCGAAGAAGGCCGCGAACTCGCTGCCACCGATCGCCCGGATCGGGAAGGGATCTGCCATGCCCGCATTCCTACCGCGCGGGCCATCGGCCGTGCCAGGGCACTTACCCCAGGGCATTTACCCCAGGGCGATGACGAGCAGGCCGGGGCGGGTGGGGTGCCAGATCTCCGGTGGGCCGATACAGTGCCGCCATCATGGTTTCCCCGCCACTGACCCGTGTTGGCCGTGCCCTGCGTTCGGCCTGGGCACGCGTTCGCGACCAGGCCCGGCGCCAGTTCATCACGAGGAACCGCCGGGTGGCCTTCGGGCTGGCGGCAGCGACCGTGGTTATCGGGATAGCGGCCGTCCACGTGTCGGTGTCGTGGTTCTCGCCGGGCCTGATGATCCTGCCCGTGCTCGCCGGCGGCCTGCTGCTCTGGCCACGTGCGTTGCGGATCCTGTTCTGCCTGGTCGCGGTCATGCTGGCGTACGACGCGCTGAAGGACCGGGCCGGTCCCGGCATCATCGCGACGATCGTGGTCACCGCGATCTTCGCTGATGTGCCGGCCCGCACCAGGCAGGAACTCGGCATGCGCGGGCTGCGGGGCGATCAGATGCTCATCGACCTGCGGAACCGCATCCAGGCCCAGGGCAGGCTGCCTGCCCTCCCCGCGAACTGGGGATCCGTGTCGGTCCTCCGGCCTGCCGGAGGGTCGTCGTTCGGCGGGGATTTTGTCGTGTCGTCTAGTGACGGGAAGACGCTGGAGGTGGCGCTGGTCGACGTGTCCGGCAAGGGCGTGGACGCGGGGACCCGTGCCCTGCTGCTTTCCGGCGCGTTCGGCGGGCTGCTGGGCTCGGTTCCGCAAGGGGAGTTCCTCGCCGCGTGCAATGCCTACCTGCGCCGCGGTGCGGTGGCGGAAGGCTTCGTCACCGCGGTGCATCTCTCCCTGGACCTCGCCACCGGCGACTTTGTGCTCGCCTCGGCGGGTCACCCGCCGCCGGCCCATTTCGACGCGGGCAGCGGGCGGTGGCGGCTCACCCAGGCTCGCGGCATTGTCCTGGGTGTCGTCCCCGACTTGCGCTGCGTGCCGGCCCATGGATCGCTGCGGCCCGGGGACGCGCTGATGCTCTACACCGATGGCCTGGTCGAGGCGCCAGGCTGGGATATCGACGTTGGCACGGACCGGCTGCTCGGCCAGGCGGACCGGCTGATGGCATCCGGGTTTAAGGCCGCCGCTGGCGAACTGGTCCAGGTGGTGCGGGCGAGCACCGGCGGCTCCGACGACTGCGCCCTGGTCCTCATCTGGCGCTCGTAACGCGGCGGCCTGCCGCTAGCGAGCGCCGGCCTAGCGAGCGCCGGCCGGCTGGCGGTTGGGTGGCCCGCTCATCAGCTGGAGCGCGTGCTCGACGAGCACGACCAGCACGTCCCGGCCGGATGACGAGTGACGGGCGTCGCACATGATGACCGGGATCTCGTCCTCCAGGTCGAGCGCCTTGCGGACGCTGTCGGGACGGTACCGCCGTGCCCCGTCAAAGACGTTCACGGCGACAACGAAGGGGATCCGGCGCTGCTCGAAATAGTCCACGGACGGGAAACAGTCGGCGAGCCGCCGGGTATCGGCCAGGACAACCGCGCCGAGGGCGCCGCGCGCCAGTTCGTCCCACATGAACCAGAATCGTTCCTGGCCCGGCGTCCCGAACAGGTAGAGCGACAGGTTGTCACGAATCGTGATCCGGCCGAAATCCAGGGCCACGGTGGTGGTGGTCTTGCGCTCCACGCCCTCGATGCTGTCGACCTGCGTGCTCGGCTCGCTCAGGGGTTCCTCGGTGCGCAGTGGCCGAATCTCGGTCACTGAGCCCACCAGCGTGGTCTTGCCGGCGCCGAACCCCCCAGCGATGAGGATCTTGATGGTGACTGGCACGGCTGCCGGACGACCGGCGCCGTCAGAGCCGGCGTAGGCCATCAGCAACCTCCCTAAGGATGCGCGGGTCAGGCAACCGCGCGGGTGGAATGGGATGATGAATCGAGATGAGAGAGCGATCTCGCAGGTCGGCCAGGAGAATCCGGACCACGCCCAGTGGCAGGTTGAGGTCGGCCGACAGTTCGGCCACCGACGTGGGCAGCCGGCACAGCCGCAGCATCGCGAAGTGCTCCGGATCAAGTTCCACCGGATTGCCCCGCACACCGCGGACCGCGGTAACGATAGCGATCAGGTCCAGGCTCTCGCCGGTAGGCCTGGTCCGGCCGCGGATGAGCGCGTACGGGCGGACCACCGGGCCCGCCTCTTCGTCGAGCCATTGATCGCGGGGGGAAGGCATAGCTGGCTCAGCCCGCAGCGTCCTCGGCCGGTACCGGCCGGGGGTCCACCGCTAGATGGGGCCCGACCCGCTTGACCAGGATCGCCATCTCGTAGGCGATGAGCCCTGCGTCCGCAGCGGCCGGGCTGAGGACAGCCAGGCAACTGCCTTCGCCCGCGGCGGTCACGAATAGGAATGCGGTGTCCATCTCGACGATGGTCTGCCGGACCCGGCCACCGCCGAAGTGCCTTCCAGCGCCCCGGGCGAGGCTCTGGAAGCCAGCCGCCACGGCCGAGAGGTGCTCGGCATCCTCGCGGGTAAGTCCTCGTGAAGCCCCGATCGCGAGGCCGTCGCGGGACAAGATGACGGCCTTGTCGATCTGCGCTACGCGGGCGACGAGGTCGTCGAGGAGCCAGTTCAGGTCGCCAGCCGGCCTCGTGTTCAGAGTCTTCTGCTGCTCAGCGCCACCCATGTGACATCCCCCCTACAGTTACTCGGAGCTCTGCTTCGTCTAATCATCGTCGTGCTGCATTCCGTCGCCTCCGGCTGGTTCGGTGCCGGTCACCGTCTTCTTGGCTGGCGGGTCGAAAAGCGACCGGCCGCGCTGCCAGCCCTGCTGGATTGCGGACACCGTGGCGCGAGCCTCCTCAGGAGACCGTGCGTCGGCCGGCTCGCCCTCCGGGCCCGCGTCCATCCGCCCGGTGCTGTCGCGGAGCTGTGGCGCCAGGCTGGCCTGGCGGATTCGCCGCGGTAGTCCTTCGCTCAGGTCATCGAGGCCAGCGGGATCTGCCGCCAGGGACGGGATGCGGGTCGCGGCCCAGTCATCCGCCTCCTCCGGGTAGGCCAGCGAACCGGTCTCCTCGGCGTAGGCCACCGATCCGGCCTCTTCGGGGTAGCCCAGCGAACCGGTCTCCTCGGGGTAGCCCAGCGAACCGGTCTCCTCGGGGTAGCCCAGCGAACTGCCTGGCTCAGCGTAGGCGGACGAGCCGTTCTCGCCGGGATAGCCCAGCGTGCCGTTCTCGCTGGGGTAGCCGAGTGAACCGGTGTCCTCCCGGTAGGTCGGCGCGAGATGATCGGCTGCCGCCCGGCCGTTCCTGACCGGATCAGCCTGCGGCGGGGCGAACAGGCCAGAAGTGGCGCCCTTCCCCTCGTCATCCCGGGCGGCGTGACGGCCCGTCAGCTGGATCGCGCGCTCATCCACCGTGTCGGCCGCGGAATCCTTCTCGTACGTGCCTTCGGGCACCACCAGGTTGACCGGGATCAGCACGATTGCCGTCGTCCCACCGTACGGGGAGGCGCGCAGCGAGATCTTGATGTCGTGCCGCTTGGCCAGCTGGCTGGCCACGAAGAGCCCGAGCTGATCGCTGCCAGAAAGATCGAACGCTGGCGGGTGCTCCAGGCGGTCATTGATCTCGGCGAGCCTCTCTTCGCTCAGGCCCAGCCCGCGGTCCTCGATTTCCACGGCGAAACCGCGGCCCACGATGTCCCCGCTGATCAGCACCGGCGTGTTCGGCGGGGAGAAGATGCAGGCGTTCTCCGCGAGCTCCGCGATCATGTGAATGATGTCGCCCACCGCGGGACCGGACAGCGCGGCGTGGGTGGTCGAGGTCACCTTGATCCGCGTGTAGTCCTCGACCTCGGCGACGGCCGCACGGAGCACATCGACGAGCGGCACGGGGTTGCGCCAGCCTCGGGCGGGCGCGTCGCCGGACAGGATGATCAGGCTCTCGGCGTGCCGGCGCATGCGTGTCGTCAGATGGTCGATGCGGAACAGGTCGGCGAGCTGATCCGGCTCGGCGGCCCGGCGTTCCATCGCGTCGAGCAGGGTCAGCTGCCGGTGCAGCAGCGACTGGCTGCGCCGGGCCAGGTTGCGGAAGATGTCGCTGATGCCGCGGCGCAGCCTCGCCTGGCCGACGGCCGCCTCGATGGCGGTCTGCTGCACCGTGGTGAAGGCCTGCCTGACCTGGCCAATCTCATCGGAACTGGCCGCGATCTCGGGTGCCTCGGCGGACACGTCGACATCCTCGCCATCGGCGAGCCGCCGCATGACGCCCGGCAGCCGGTTGTTGGCGAGTTCCAGCGCGGATTGCCGGAGGTCCGCCAGTTCCCGGACCAGGCCACGGCCGATCCAGAACGACACGATGATGGACAGCAGGACGGCGAGCAAGCCAAGCCCGCCGGCCAGTATCAGCCGCAGGTCAGTGCCCTGGGCGTCCTTCTTCGCCCGGGCGGTGATGAGGGCGGACGCCTGCGTCCCCGCCTTGGAGAGCCCGAGGGAGACGCCGCCCACCGCCTGATTCCACGCGCGGGGATCGACCGGGGGCGGGGTTGCCGTGGCGGGGTCGGCCATCACCCTGTTCTCCAGCGCCACCAGGGCAGCGGAAGCTTGCGGGTTGATGTCGTGGATGTAGAACGCGCGGTACGGCGGGTCCAGGTCAGGCAGGGTCTCGCTGAACAGTGTCCGGTGCGCGCCGACCAGCTGGGCGAACAGCAGATGGTCGGCGGCCGGGAACGACCGGGCGGCGAGGTCGCTGACCAGGAGCGCGTCCTCGCGCAGCAGCATCTCCTCGGACCGGCCCATCCGCACGAAGGCCAGCGACTGGGTGGTGACCGCCGCGCTGGTCTCCTGGCGGATTACCGCGTCAAGAACGCGGTAACCGTCCGTGGCGATGCTGTTGTAATCGTTGAAGGCCCTCGTCCGGGTGACGATCTGCGAGGCGATCTGCGAGCGTAGGGCGGGCATGCCCGTGGCGTCCTTGAGCAGCGTGGCGATGGCCTGTTTCTCGGCCACGGACGCATTTCCAGTGGTACCGCTGGAGTTCAGGGCGATACGCAGAGCCGCTGCCGCTGCGTTGGTCTTCGCCTCCTGCATCTCCAGCACGGCCAGATTCGCCCCGGTGGGGCTGGCCAGGTACACCATCGCCAGGGGGCGCTCGGTATCGATCGCCGCGAGGAAGGCACCGGTAGGCACCCCGGTGGCGTTCTTGAGAGTGTTGGTCCGGGCCAGATTGATGGCGTCCCCGGCGGTGATGCTCGTCGCGAAGATATACAGCCCGATGAGGGACAGCACTGGGACAAGAACGAGAAGGAAGATCCTCTGGCGTATGGACCGGAGACGGAAACCCATGGCTGCTCTGGCCTCAAGGTGTGAGTGAACGGATTGTAACCAGAGTGCTACGAAGAAACTTCGAACCCCCCGGGGTGTTGGACACTAGCAGTGTGGCCATGCGGCCAGTATGGGAATCCGCGAATCTTTCGGTCACGATATGATGATTTGCCGGTTATATCCCTTAATGTCAAAGCTAATACCGGTCGATTCCCCCCGGCTTCCGGCACGCTGCGGAGTCGGCGGCATACGGGCAGTCTCTGCTGGCCGGGGCGCTGGCCTGCGGGGACGGGGTAAACCGGTGCACCAAAGCAGTGCTGAAACCGGCACTGAAAACTCCGCTGGGCGGCTGATCGGGACGCCGCGTGGAACCGGCCGGTAACCCGATGCGAAAGCGCCGGCCACCGGCCCGAACCGCGGTAAACCCGCCGGGTAACCGGCCTGGGACTCAGTGCGAACCGGGTCGCGGCCGCGACCGCGCGTATCGCCCGGGAACCGGCACTCGAATATGACATTGATGTCAGCTATTGATGATGCCCTGAACCGCTGCTCGCATCGCCCTGGACGCCACTGTGCGCCGCATCCTGCTGACCTGGCTTTGCCTTCCGTGGCATCAACCGGCGCATCGTGACCGGGTGACTGCGGGCCGCATCGTATATCGCTTCCTGAAGCCTGGGCGTAACACGGTGGAAACATCAGCGGGCTTGGGCTAATACTCAGATTTGGCTACTTGACCTGCGCGGATAGCCCGTCTCCTGTTCTGGGGCCCGCCGCGTAATGCCCCCGCAATAGATGCTGTGCGGTGCGTTGCTAATGGCCACCAGAACGTGATAAGAGATACCGGCGGGTAGGACCGCAGGCTATGCGGGCCGGGACCGTCAGGCATAATATGCGGAGCTAGTTGCGGCCGATGGGGGCCGCGCCGAGGGCGCGAACAACGACACGCGTGTCAGGTGACGCCGATGTCATTGTTTGCATTTGTTTGGCAACTGTGAAGGGATAGTGCCTGTGACTCCGGAGGCGGCGCCAGCGGGCGATGTCGGCGTCCGGCCGCCAGCGAGCACATCAGCGGCGCTGATCGAGTCCGCGGCGGCCGCTCAGGCCGCCGCGGAGAACTTCCCGGTCGCCCTGCGCCTGCTGCCCCGGCGGTACCGGCAGCACCTCGCCGCCGTCTATGGCTTCGCGCGCGTCACTGATGACATGGGCGACGAGGCGCCCCCGGCCGAGCGGCTCGGCCTGCTCAGCGAGCTCGAGGATGACCTTGACCGGCTCTACCGCGGTGGCCTGGCCCCGCGGCTGGCGGTGATCCGCGCGCTGGCCCCGGCGGTCGCCGAGTGCGCGATCCCGGAGCAGCCGTTCCGCGACCTGATCGCGGCGAACCGCCAGGATCAGGTGGTCACCCGCTACCAGACGTTCGACGCCCTGCTGGCGTACTGCACGCTGTCCGCGAACCCGGTCGGCCGGATCGTGCTGCATGTCTTCGGCGCCGCCACGCCGCAGCGCGAGATTCTCTCCGACCGGGTCTGCACCGCGCTCCAGCTGGCCGAGCACTGGCAGGACGTCGCCGAGGACCTGCGGGCCGGGCGGGTGTACCTTCCGCACGAGGACCTGGACAGGTTCGGCTGCACCGAGGCTGATCTCGCGGCATCCCGCGCGGCGCCGCAGGTCCGCGCGCTCATGTCGTTCCAGGAGAAGCGGGCGCGGGCGCTGCTGGACAAGGGCGCACCCCTGGTCGGCACGCTGCGCGGCGCGGCCCGGCTGGCGGTGTCGGGCTACCTGGCCGGCGGCCGGGCGGCGCTGGCCGCCATCGCCGCCGCCGACCACGACGTGCTGAGCGCGACCCACCGCCCGCGAAAGCGCCGCCTCGCCACCGAAATGCTGAGGGCCTATGCGACAGGGAGGTGACGTCATGGATCCCCGCGCCGCCTACCGGCACTGCGAGGAGATCACCTGGTCCCAGGCGAGGAACTTCTCCTACGGCATCAGGCTGCTGCCCGCCGCCAAGCGCCGGGCGCTGGCCTCCGTCTACGCTTTCGCGCGCCGGATCGATGACATTGGCGACGGCACGCTGCCCGCGCCGGACAAGCTCGCCGCGCTGGCTGAGGCCAGGGCCAGCATCACCGCGCTGGCGGCCGGCCAGCCGCCGCCCGCCGGCGACCTCGTGCTCCTCGCGCTGGCCGATGCGGCGCGCCAGTTCGCACTCCCGCTGGACGCGTTCGGCGAGCTGATCGACGGCTGCGAGGCCGATGTGCGCGGCACGACCTACCGGACGTTCGATGATCTGCTGCACTACTGCCGGTGCGTAGCGGGCTCGATCGGGCGGCTGTCGCTCGGCGTGTTCGGCACGCCGGATATCGCCACCGCGGCGCCGCTGGCCGACGCGCTTGGCGTGGCCCTCCAGCTCACCAACATCCTGCGCGACATCCGCGAGGACTACCGCAGCGGCCGGGTCTACCTGCCGGCCGAAGATCTTGACCGGTTCGGCTGCGTGCTGGAGCCGGGCGGCCGGGATGAGCCGGCCGGCAACGGCAAGCTCGCCGATCTGGTGGGCTTCGAGGCGGACCGGGCCCGCGGCTGGTACGCGGACGGCCTGCGGCTGATGCCGCTGCTTGACCGGCGCAGCGCCGCGTCGGCGGGTGCCATGGCCGGGATCTACTTCCGCCTGCTTGAGCACATCGCCGCGGCCCCGGCCAGCGTGCTGCGCCGCCGGGTGTCGCTGTCCACCGGGGAGAAGGCCATGGTCGCGGCGCGGTCCCTGGCCGGCATGGCCCGGCCCACGATGGCGGGAGCGGCCCGGTGAGCGCGGGCCGTCACGTGGTGGTGGTGGGCGGCGGGCTCGCCGGGATCACCGCGGCGATCGCGCTCCGCGAGGCTGGCGACCAGGTCACGCTGCTGGAGGCCCGGCCCAGGCTCGGCGGGGCGACCTGCTCGTTCACCCGGAACGGGCTGGTCATCGACAACGGCCAGCATGTGTTCCTGGGCTGCTGCAGCGCTTACCGGGGGCTGCTCGACCGGCTGGACATGACCGGCGAGGTGTCCGTGCAGGACCGGTTCGATGTCACCGTGCTGCGGCCGGGCGGCCAGGCCAGGCTGCGCCGGACCAGGCTGCCCGGCCCACTGCACATGGGCCTGGCGCTGGCCAGGTATTCGTTCCTGTCCCCGGCGGAGCGGCTGCGGGTGCCCCGCGCCGCGCTGGCCATGATGCGGCTCGATCCAGCCCGGCCCGGCCTGGACCATGAGCGGCTCGGCGACTGGCTCGCCGCGCGCGGCCAGGGCGAACATGCCCGCCGGGTGCTGTGGGACCTGTTCACGGTCTCGGCGCTCAACGTGGCTGGCGACGACGCCAGCATGACGCTGGCCGCCACGGTGGTGCAGACCGCGCTGCTCGGCAAGAAGGACGCGGCGGACATCGGGACCCCCGCCATCTCCCTCGGCGACCTGCATGGCAAGGCAGGCGCCCGGCTGCTGCAGCGGCTCGGCGCGGACGTCCGGATGGGGGCGAAGGTGGCGGCGGTCGAGGCCGCGGCCGGCGGCGGTTTCCTGGTCCGGCTCACCGACCGGGCGCTCCCCGCTGACTCCGGACCCTTCCCACCACACGAAAACGCCGCAGCCGATCCCCGCCCTACCGCCGGCGACGAGGCGGCGAGCTCGCAGATCCACCCGGACGGTCCCCTTGCCGGCCGTGACGGCCGGGCGGGCGGCGCGGAGATCCACGCTGACGGCGTGGTGCTCGCGGTGCCCCCGGATGCCGCGGCCCGCCTGATCCCCGCGGGCCCGGCCGATGGCGGTGCCGGGTCGGCGGGTCCGGGATCCGCGGGCCCGGGCTGGCCGGGACCGGGGCCGGACCGCTGGCGGGACCTGGGCGCCTCGCCCATCGTCAACGTGCACGTGATCTACGACCGGAAGGTCACCGAATTGCCGTTCGCCGCGGCCGTGGATTCCCCGGTGCAGTGGGTCTTCGACCGGACCAGGCCGTCCGGGCTGCCGTCCGGGCAGTACCTGGCCATCTCGCTGTCCGCGGCGGACGATCTCGTGGATGTCACCACGGCGCGGCTGCGTGAGCAGTTCGTGCCCGCGCTAGCGGAGCTTTTCCCCGCCGCCCGCGACGCGCAGATCACCGACTTCTTCGTCACCAGGGAGCGCCGGGCCACCTTTCGCCAGGTGCCCGGGTGCGCCGGGCTGCGGCCGGGGGCCGCGACCGCGGTAGGGGGCCTGGTGCTGGCGGGCGCGTGGACCGATACTGGCTGGCCGGACACGATGGAGGGAGCCGTGCGGAGCGGACTGAACGCAGCACGAGAGCTACGACGAGGGTTGCCAGCAGCGCTGCCCCCCGCGGGAAGGCGCACAGACGTGGTGGCGGGAGCGACAACATGACGACCGTGATGCCAGCGGGCGTGGCGACGGCTCGCGACTTGGTAGGCCCGGCGATCGCCGCGGCGGTGGACCGGCTCAGCCCTGACGTGCGGGTAGTGGCCGCCTATCACCTCGGGCTCGACGGCGGTGGCGCCGGGAAGGCCGGTGGCGCCGGGAAGGCGCTGCGGCCGGCGCTGGCCCTGCTGTCCGCGCGGGCCGCGCGGGCCGCGCCGGACCGGGGCGTGCCCGCGGCGGTAGCCGTGGAACTGGTGCACAACTTCTCACTGCTGCATGACGACATCATGGATGGCGACACGGAGCGCAGGCACCGGCCCACGGCGTGGACGGTGCACGGCATCGGCGCGGCCATCCTGGCCGGCGACGCGCTGCTGGCCCTGGCCCAGGACATCCTGCTGGAGGACACGGCCCCGCAGGGCCTGTGGGCCGCCCGCTGCCTGTCCGCGGCCGTGCACCGGCTGATCGCCGGGCAGGGCGCGGACCTCGCGTTCGAGCGGCGTGACGATGTGACGCTGGCCGAATGCCTGGCCATGGCCGGCGACAAGACCGCCGCCCTGATGGCCTGCGCGTGCAGCATCGGCGCCATCCACGTCGGCGCGCCGCCGGGCCTGGCCATGGGCCTGGCCGGGTTCGGCGCGCATGCGGGCCTCGCCTTCCAGCTGACCGACGACCTGCTCGGCATCTGGGGTGCGCCCGAGGTGACCGGCAAGCCGGTCCGCTCGGACCTGCGGGCCAGGAAGAAGTCGCTGCCCGTGGTCGCCGCGCTGACCAGGGAAGCGCCGCAGGCGCCGGAACTCGCCGGGCTGCTGGCCGCCGCGGAGCCGCTGAGTGAGGAGGACCTGGTGCTCGCCGCGCGGCTGGTCGAGGATGCGGGCGGCAAGGCCTGGGCCGAGGACGAGGCTGCGGCCCAGCTGGCGGCGGCCGAGAAGTGCCTGACGGAAACTGACATGCCCGATGACGTGCGGGCTGAGTTCGCCGGGATCGCTGAGTTCATCACGGCCCGGCAATGGTGAGCAGCCCTGTGACCCGCGCCCGGGCCAACGGGCAGGCCGCGACCTCCGACGCGGAGGCGGCGCTCGCCCGGGCCCGCGATCACCTGCTCAGCCGCCAGCATGAGCAGGGCTGGTGGCAGGGCGAGCTGGAGACCAACGTCACGATGGACGCGGAGGACATGCTGCTCCGCCAGTTCCTGGGCATCGCCGTCGCCGAGCAGACCGCTGCCGCGGGCCGGTGGATCGCCAGCAAGCAGCGCGCCGACGGAACCTGGGCCAATTTCTTCGGCGGCCCTGGTGACCTGTCCACCACCGTCGAGGCGTACGCCGCCCTGCGGCTGGCCGGGCATCCGCCGGACGCCCCGCACATGGCCCGGGCCGCCGACTGGATCCGGGCCGGCGGCGGGATCGCGGCGACCCGCGTCTTCACCCGGATCTGGCTGGCCCTGTTCGGCGAATGGTCCTGGGACGACCTCCCGGTCATGCCGCCGGAGATGATCTACTTTCCCGCCTGGTTCCCGCTCAACGTCTATGACTTCGCCTGCTGGGCGCGGCAGACCATCGTCCCGCTCACCGTCGTCGGGTCGCTGCGCCCGGTCCGCTCCCTCCCGTTCGGCCTGGATGAGCTCCGGGTCGCCGACGAGGGCGGGCCGACCGCGGATGCGGCCCGCCGGGCATCTGGCTGGACGGCCGCTTTCAACGGGCTTGACCAGGCGCTGCATCGCTACGAGCGCTACGGGCAGCAGGCGCGGCCGGTCGGCGCGGTGCGCACGGCCGCGCTGCGCCGCTGCGCGGAATGGATCATCGCGCGGCAGGAGCGGGACGGCTGCTGGGGCGGGATCCAGCCGCCCTGGGTCTACTCGCTGATCGCCTTGCATCTGCTCGGCTACGGCCTGGACCATCCGGTGATCAAGCGCGGGCTGGCCGGGCTGGACCGGTTCACCATCACCGAGGACGGGCCGGACGGCCCGGTCCGGCGGCTGGAAGCCTGCCAGTCGCCGGTGTGGGACACCGTGCTCGCCGTGATCGCGCTCGCCGACGCCGGCCTGCCGCCCGATCACCCCGCGCTGGGCCGGGCGGCCGCCTGGCTGCTCGATGAGGAGATCCGCGGGCCGGGGGACTGGCAGGTGCGCAGGCCCGGCCTGGCCCCGGGCGGCTGGGCGTTCGAGTTCGACAACGACGGCTACCCCGACATCGACGACACCGCTGAGGTGCTGCTCGCGCTGCGCCGGGTCACGCTGGACGGCCTTGATGGCCGCGCAGGCACCGGCCGCCGGCCCCCGGCGGCGGCGCGCGGGCTGCGCTGGCTCGCCGGGATGCAGTCCCGGGACGGCGGGTGGGGCGCGTTCGACGCCGACAACACCTCCGCCCTGGTCACCAAGCTCCCCTTCTGCGACTTCGGCGCGGTGACCGACCCGCCGTCCGCGGATGTCACCGCCCATGTCGTCGAGGCGTTCGCGGCGGAGGGCCTGGCCGGAAGCAGGGCGGTCCGGCGGGGCGTGGTCTGGCTGCTGCGCGCCCAGGAGAGCGACGGGTCCTGGTTCGGCCGGTGGGGCGCCAACTACGTGTACGGCACGGGCGCGGTCGTGCCCGCGCTCATCGCGGCCGGCGTCAAGCCGGGCAAGCCGGCCATCAGGCGCGCGGTGGACTGGCTCGAAGCGCACCAGAACCCGGACGGCGGGTGGGGTGAGGATCTGCGCTCGTACGACGATCCAGCCCTCGCCGGGCGCGGCGCATCCACCGCGTCGCAGACCGCGTGGGCGCTGCTCGCCCTGCTGGCGGCCGGGCCGCCCGGGCCGGCCGCGGACGCGGGCATCCGCTGGCTGGCGCAGCATCAGCGCCCGGACGGCAGCTGGGATGAGCCGGAATACACCGGCACCGGTTTCCCCGGTGACTTCTACATCAATTATCACCTGTACCGGCTCGTCTTCCCGCTGACCGCGCTCGGCCGGTACCTGGCAGGCCGGCCGTGACGCCGCCCGCGAGCACCGGGCCCGCGAGCACCGGCGAGGCCGCCGCCGACCACAGCTTCCTGGTCTGCGCGCCGCTGCGGCTGGAGGCCAGGGCGCTCCGGCGGGGCATCGGCGGCCGCGCCGACGTGGTCACCACCGGCTATGGCCCGGCGCGCGCCGCGAAGCAGGCGGCAATACTGGCCGACCGGCCGTTCGGCATGCTGGCGGTCGCGGGGACCGGCGGCGGCCTTTCGCGCGGCCTGTCGCCCGGTGACCTGGTGGTCGGCACCGAGGTCAGCGACGGGACATCGACCACGCACTGCCCATCAGCGGTGCTGCTGGCCGGCGAACTGCGCCGGGCGGGCCTGCGGGCCTCGGCGGGCCGGGTGGTCACGGTGGACCACCTGGTTCATGGCAGCGAGCGGGACCGGCTGGCGGCGGGCGGCGCGCTCGTCGCCGACCTGGAATCCGCGCCGCTGGCGGCCGCGGCGGCAGGCCGGCCGGTAGCCGTGCTCCGCGCGGTGTCCGACACC
>CAYPQM010000113.1:0-22407 GCA_964412845.1 uncultured Streptosporangiaceae bacterium | reverse complement strand
GAAGGGACGGAGATCAGGCGTTCTGGCTCGCCATGATCTTCTGTGATGCGCCGTGTCCAGATGACCGGTCAACAAGTAGCCGTACAGGGCCGTTTCGCTACTCCATGGGCCTGCCATGGAACTGGCAGGCAGGGCTCTCTCCGAAGCGCATCCGGCAGGCCGCGATCAGATCCACCTCGATCCCCATCAGCGCACGCCGGTCCAAGTCTTCGAGCACCGCCCAGGACACCTCGACGACCTTGCCTTGCGCCTCATGACCTGCGATGCACGCGGCAGCGGAGTGCCCGCGATAGTAAGGCGGATGGCTGCGCCCGACGCAATCCCCCGAGCCCGATGCGCGAGTGGCGTCCTCACATGCCGGATGCCCTGGGCAGCAGGCCCGGGAGCAGGCCCGGGTTCGCCATGCGGCCAGTACGGATTCGGTAATTGCGCTGGATACTCCGTGCGTGGTGCCGGCGTCGAAGTCGTACGGGCCGAAGGTATGGATCAGGCCGGTCTCTGCATGCGCCCGGCCCTCGCCGGGACGGCGGTCTGCCCGGTCACGCTCGCGGCGGCCGGTCTCCGCCAGGTCACAGTGCACGCCGATGAGGACACACCGGCGTCCGCGAGCAGCCAGGCCAGGTCCTCGCGCCAGGCGCGGAAGCACCGCCTCGCGGGCCTCGGTGTCCCTGACGGTCTGGTCCGCGTTCCGTCCGCGACCCGGATCGTCATCCTGATGAGGTATGCCTCAGGCAGCGGGGTACTGCCGCAGGCGCGGGATGTCCAGGCGCTGTCTAGGGCACAACCACGAGGGGCACTGGTGAGTGGCGGGCCAGGCTGACTGCGACCGAGCCGACCACGCGGTGCGCCGCATGGGAGGAGCTGCCGACCACGATCACCACGGTGTCGCTGCCGTAGTCACTGCGGATGCCCTCGGCGACCTTAAGCAGCTGGTCCGCGATCAAGCCATCGCGCCGCTCGAACCCCCAGCCCTCTGCCCGGCCGCGCAACTGCTCACCGGCCGCGTTGCGGAGCTCTACCTCGACCTCGTCAAAGGTGGCTTCCATTTCCGCCACCGCGCCGGGTGACAGCGCGTCCACGCTGGGCAGGTGAGCAACGTACACGGCCTGAATGCGGCCGGCCCGGCCCCGCAGCAGGCTGACCGCGGCATCAAGGGCCCGGCTGGCGGGAGGAGACCCGTCGTACCCCACGACCAGGCGCAGATCTCCGCTGGGCGGTGTGGCAGTGCTCATGGAGGTAAGCTACTCGCGGTCCGCCGAGCCGCCCCATCCAGGCCCCGGGAGACGGCCATCGCGACCGTCCAGGCCCGGCCCTCCGCGTCGTCGCACCCGGCGCGCAGCCGGCCCGGGGATCATCTCCCAGGTCCCGTTGCCTGACCAGCGACGGTGCCGGTTATACACGGTATAAGCGCAGATTACTGCGATGCCGGCAAGGCGACCCGCGTCGAGGTTGGAGCGCGAGGACCCCGCTGAAATGCCGCGGAAGGCCGTTCCGGCGGCCGCTGGCCACCGCGACTGCGGCGGTCATGCGCTACTGCCTGCCGACAGAGTCAGCAGCCTCCACCCGGACCCGCCCTCCCTGCGCTCTGACCGCGCTGCTGAGCCGGGCTCTGATGCGGCACCGGTCGCCCAGGCTGTTCAACGGCTCGCTCCGGCGAGCTTGATTGCCCTGCCATAGCGGATCAATGCATGCCACTGAGTGCCCGCCACCGCCCAGATGACGGTCAGAAGATCTTGAAATCCTGCTGGCCCCACTCAGAACAGCAATTTGACCTGCTACTTTGCGGAGCCCCTTACGGAATCGAACCGTGGAGCTTCTCCTTACCATGGACTGCCAGGCAGTCCCTGTAACCGCCGTAGAGCCCCTGAACAGGCTGGACACCGGCTGGCGCTGGCTGTCACTGGCCACGGCAAGCCCTCGCTGGCGGCATTCTGCCCCCCGAAGTGCCCCCCGAAAAGGATCTTCTGGTGAGGACCTGGTGCGGCGGGCCCGACGATCGCTTACATATTCGATTCTCTGGCCTCGCATGTAACTTATTGCGACCGCCAGTCGTCGAAGTGCGGCACCTTTGGGTTGGTCGGTGGCCCGCATCAGCGTCGGCGACATCACCAGGGTCAGGGGGCACGCCTGCATACTGCCCTGCAGTTCAGCCCGGCCGCGCGTCCGGCGCCGGGCGGTCCCCCGTGAACGCCTGGCCGCCGCGGGTGAGAACCTCCTCGGCTAACCGCGTTGGCACGGCCTGCCTGCTGCTCCTCGCGGGCCCGGGGCCGGTTCCGGCCAGAGGCCGCGGTGATCGTATAGTGACGCCATGTCCGCCGGGCTGCCTGTCTCGCGTGCTCCCGTGACATCGGTCGCCGAAGCTGTGGCGCGCATGGAGGCGATCGGGGCGGCTCTCCCGGCCGGGGACGGGTTAGCCTGCTTCAACCGCATGTACCTGGAGGTCACCAGGCAGGTGGGCAGCGACCTGAGGGCCGGGTTCTACACTGATCCCGCGTTTATGACCCAGCTTGACGTCGACTTCGCCAACCTGTACTTCGATGCGATGGACGCCTCGCATGACCCAGAGGCGGTGCCGTTGGCGTGGCGGCCGCTTGCCGAGCAGCGCGCGCAGCCCGGGATTGAGCCGATCCAGTTCGCCCTGGCCGGCATGAATGCCCACATCAACCACGACCTGCCGATCGCCGTGGCCACAACATGCACTGCGCTGTCCACGTCCCCGGCCGCCGGCGCTCACCTGGCCGACTACCAGAAAGTGGACCAGCTGCTGGATGCCGCGGAGCAGTCCATCCGGCAGTCTTTTGAGTCCGCGCCCGAACTGGCCGTCGACCGCCACCTGAGTGCGGTCTGCAACCTCATCGCCTGCTGGACGATCAACTCGGCCCGGGACGCCGCCTGGAACAACAGCCTCCTGCTGTGGGATCTGCGCGGCAATCCGCCCGCCCGCGACCTGCTGTGCGGCACCCTCGCCGCTGCCGCGGCCCTGGCCAGCCGGATGCTGCTGGTCGCGGTATAACCCGGCCCAAACCGCCGGCTGCTGAGCATGCAGCGCCTCCGGAACCTGACCGCCCGGTTCCCCGTCGATCCAGGCCTGGTCGGTGCCGTCCTCGCATGGGCGGGAGAACCGGCGCCTTCGCCGCGAGGGCCGACGAGCCAGCGGAAACACAGCCAGCACCCCGAGGATATACCCGTGTTCAGCCCAGACGTTGTGGGCTTTATCGGCGAACCAGACCCTGTCTTCGCGGAGCTCGGGTACATCCGCCCGCGCGTTGTCCGGAGCGGCAAATCGAGTGAGCCAGACGCACGGCAGCCCGTGAACCTTGCGTTTCAGCTCCGCCATCTCTTTGGCCCGGGAAGCCGGTCGGAAGTAATGAGAATATTGCTTACCTTCACCGACGGGCCACTGGATGCGGCCAGGATCTCAGACGAAGCCGGATTCGCCAAAAGGAACGTCAGCGATACCCTCACCAGCCTTGCCGCATCGAGGACCGTGCAAGCACGATGGTCAGGAAACGAACGGATTTTCCTCGCCTACCGCGACAAATGGGCCACGGTCCTCCAAGCCGGCCCCTCCGCCAAGTACCTGCCCGCATTCGTGTCCTGGGTACACCTGTTCCCGGCAGCCCTGGAGATCCTGGCCTGGCTTGAAAAAGAGGCCGGGACCGCCGACTCCGACTACCTCATCTCCAGCCGGGCCCGCGATCTCATCGAGCGCGTGACCCCCAGCTTGGAGATCGCTGGCCTCACCCCCCCGCCTAACCGGCCACTCTCCGGCACGGCATACCTGCCGGCCTTTGCTGACGCCGTCGAGTCCCTCCTCGCCAGAATGGGCGGCGGGCAGTAAAGAAGTCGCCCCGCAGCCAGGCCTGGACCATTTCCAGCGCCGTCCCAGGGTGATCGCGATCACGCTTGGACGGGAAGGCCGCCCACGTCGCCTATTACGAGCCAGGCACGGTGACCCCGGACATCAGCTCTCGGGGACGAGGTCCGTGATGGCCTGTACCTCCGCGGATGTCAGGCGGATCGCCTCGGCGGCCAGGTTTTCCATCAGGTGGGAGAGGCTTGTCGTTCCGGGGATGGGCAGGCTGACCGGCGAGCGGTGCAGCTGCCAGGCCAGGGCGATCTGCGGGATGGTCGCCTCTTGCTGGCGGGCGATGGGCTCGAGGATCTCAGCGATGTGAGGGTCGCCGGTTTCGGTGACGGTGACCGGGTGCCAGGGCGAGAACACCGTGCCTGCTTTCTCGGCGGCGTCCAGCAGTTCGGCTCCGATGCGGACGGCGGGGTTGTAGTGCTCGGTCACGGCGGCGATGCCAACGATGGCCTGGGCGGCGTGAAACTGGCCGATCGTGACATTGGACAGTCCGATGTTCGCGATCAGTCCTTGCTTGCGGAGCTCGGCGAGAGTGGCGACCTGGTCCTCGAACGGCACGTCCGTTGCCCGGCCGCTGTGCAGGTAGTACAGGTCGATCTGCTCGACGCCGAGCCGGCGGGCGCTCATCTGCGCGCTTTGCCGCAGGTAGTTCCGGTTTCCCACCGCATCCAGCGTCGAGTAGTCGTAACCGCCCCGGACGAAACCGCCCTTGGTCGCGATCACCAGGCCGTCGGGATAAGGGTGGAGCGCGTCGTGGATGAGGATCTCGTTGGAGTGCGGCCCGTATACGTCAGCGGTATCGATGAACGTGATCCCAGCTTTCACCGCGTTCCGTAGCAGGGCGATGCCCCCATCGCGGTCGGGGTAATCACCCCAAACCTGGCTCCCAGTCAGCCTCATCGCCCCGTAGCCAACGCGGCCGACCACCAGGTCCGTGCCGATCCTGACCGTGCTGCCCGCCTCGCCGGCACGAGGCGGGGCCGTCGTAACGTGATCGCTTTCCATCGTCGTTCCTCCTTCGGGTAGGTGCCCGCTCCGGTGCGGTCGGTGACCTTAGTGGCCGCGGCTGCCGTCGTCAGCAGAATAGACGTAACGATCGTTACGTGTAAAGTTGAGGCCATGGGCCGCCATCCTCAACCCGAGCGACGAGCAGCGCTGCTCGATGCCTGCACCCGCCACGTGCTCGACCGCGGGATCAGCGGGCTGTCCATCACGTCGCTGGCCGCGGCCGCCGGAACAAGCGCGCGCATGCTCGTGTACCACTTCGGCAGCAAAGATCAGCTTGTGACCGAGGTTCTGCGTGAGGCCCGGCGCCGCCAGCAGGCCCTGTTTGGCGAGCTCCTCCAGCCGCGCTCCGGCGTCCCGTATCCCGGCGTGCTGCGTGCTGCGTGGCGTGAGCTGACCAGTCCAGCGGCCATGCCTTACCACAGGCTCTTCCGTGAGCTGCACGATCTCCCCACGGAATCCTCTCCCTGGAAAGGCTTCCCGGCCCATGCCACGGACGAGTGGCTCGCCGTCGTCATCGGGGGACTGCAAGCCGCCGGCTACGAAGATCCCCAGGTCGCGGCCACCCTGATCGTCGCCGCTGCACGCGGCCTGCTCCTCGACCTCCAGATCACATCCGGCCGGGAGCGCGCCAACGCTGCCTTCGACGCGCTCATAGACCTTCTGACCAAGGCCAGCACCGGAACCAGGACGGCCCACGAACCGTGAGCCCCATGGGACTCCCGCCATCCCCCGATCCAGCGTCGCGCAAGAACGGCCGATACGCGCACGCGCTCTGGCACGGTCACACCAATTCCCTGGCACTCCGAGTCGATCTGCTGCCACTGGAGACGCAGGGCTTTGCAGGATTTCTCACTCTGCGTAGCGCCCAAGGTCAGAGAGTGGCCGATGTTCAATGGCCGCCCCCAGAGCGAATCTGGTACCTCCTCCGGACACGGAGACGCTCCACTGTGCCTCATCTCTGGAGAACCGCTGCTGAGCCAGCCTCGGCAGAACCGTGGCTGCCACTCAAGTGGCACTTTTCGGAGGGTGAGGTACTCGGTTCCACATTCGAAAAACATTCATTAGCTGGGAGCCCCCTTACGGAATCGAACCGTAGACCTTCTCCTTACCATCCATAATTCCCTGGGTTCACTGCCCAGTGCAAGGGTCGCCGCGCAGCGGCATCCAACCGGCAGGCTGCTGCCGTGGCCTGCCACGGAGCCGGAAATGCGCGTCGGTGTGACCCGGGCCGCGGCCAGGTGAGCGGGGGGGTCAAAGGAGCCGGCATGTTCCGTTCCGGGCCAGTCCGTGAGGCTGGGTGCCGGCCGGTCACAGGCAGACCGACGGTCAGATGACGGTCATGTGATCTTGCTGCGGGTGCAGCTGAGCTGGAACGCACCACTGAACAGGTATCCCTCGATTGCCAGGCGAATTCGAACCCCTCACCTTCTTCCTGCCTCAGGATGACAAGTTCCATCGAGAGCAACTCGGCGAGCCCCGTCCAGCCGCAGACGGGGACCGAACGCGATGACGCCATGGCCGACTTGAGCCACACAGACAGCAGCCATGAATCCACGTTGCGAAGATCCCCGTGAGCACATCCGGCGCAGACAACCCGGCAGGCGCGCCAGCCCGGCCGCGTCTGCCGGCCGCTGAACTGCTGGCGGCCAAGAACACCAGGCCTATCCAAATCCGGCCCGACCTCGCCGCCGAGATCCTCGAGTCCGACGAGGAACTCGGGGAGTTCCTGGCCTTCACCCACGCCGAGCGCCGCCCCGGCCTCGCCTGACCCCGCCATCCAGCCAGTCATCCCATGCAGCAGCGCCTCGTACTGCACCAGCTCAAACACACGGGGCCGCTCGGCCGCGAACCCCAGCAAACACCCGATTCTGCCGATGAGCGGTAGTTTGCTCGTGGGCGGTGCTCTTGAAAGGCTTCGCTTATGCCCTCACTCCCAGGGACGTTCGCTGAGGATGTCATCAATCAGCCAGCCCGAGTCCAGTTCGAGGCGTTCCTCGACGAGCACCGCGGTGAACTCAACCGCTGCCTGGACGGGCTGACGGAAGAGCAGGCGCGCCAGTCGCTGGTGCCTTCCCGGACCACATTGCTGGGCCTGGTGAAGCACGCGACCTTCCTTGAGAAGGTCTGGTTTGACGAAGCTGTCACAGGCCGGTCGCGTGCTGAGATCGGTATCCCCGCGACCTCGGACGAGTCGTTCATTCTCCATGACGGCGACACCATCGCCAGCGTCCAGCAAGCACACCGCGAGGCATGCGAGTCATCACGGCGTGCGACGTCATCCCTGGGGCTGGACGACAGGGTCTACGGCTACTGGCGCGGCCCGCTCCCGCTGCGCTGGGTGTACTTCCACGTACTGCGCGAACTCGCCCAGCACGGCGGGCACGCAGACATCCTGAGAGAGCAGATCCTCAACGGGTAGCGCCCGGGTGTCCGCTCATGCCGCATAGCGCGTCAGATCAGATGTGACGTAGCCGCTCCACAGTCGTGGTGGAAGATCAACAAGCTCCTTGGCCTGCGACCTCCAGCAATCCCTGGCAGTGCGCTGGTCCTAGGCCGGCTTGGCTGGCCCGGTCGGTGTGAACGCGCGCGGAGCCACCGGTCTGAGCGGCATGGACCTCTCTCTGGGCTAGCAGCGATGTGCGGAGATGTCGTTCACCGGGCTCATGAGGGGAGGGCCGTGCTGGCTGGTGCCTATCCTGTGCCCATGGAATGGGCATTTGACGGGACGCTGTCGCCTAACCCGCATTACTACGAGATCACGGGTCGTGCTGCCGAGATCGCGCGGGCTCTTGGGAGCCCGGTCGGCGGGGCGGAGCACCTGTTCCTGGGGATGCTCCACGACGGCGGATGGCCCGTGAGCGTCATCTCGCGCCTGGTCGACCCCGGCCACGCGGAGGCGGCGGTGCTCGGCATCCTCAACAGCCCCGGTTACTCGCCCCCGCCTCTTCCCCGGCTCCTTACGCGCGATGGCTACGTTCAGGAGTGGGGCGCGGATATCGCCTTTGAAATGGGCGATTCCTACATCGGCGTGGAGCACGCGTTCCTGGCGATGATCCGCAGGCGGGAGACGGTCCCCGCACGCGCGCTAGCGGGCCTGGCCGATCTTGACGCGGTGGAGGCCGCTGTCCTCGAGGCCAAGAATGCGCCCGCGGGCGGCCCTCCCGAGGACGCGGTGTTCCTGCCGGAAGGCCAGGAGATGGACGGCCCACTGCGGAGGGCGGTCATCGACGCACTGCCCGAGGGCACCACCTTCGGCTTCAACAGCGGCTCGGACGAGCGCACGTGGATGCACGTGATCGGCCCCGGCGGCAGTCGCGGCCCCGGAGCCACCCGCGACGTGCTCAACAATGCCCTGGCCAGCCTGGGCCGCCCCACCCTTGGTAACTAAGGCAAGTGCCAGTGGGATAGCGCGCTGCTTCACAGCGCCCCCGCATCCCACCGCACCGAACGCACTGTCATGCCGCGTGGCGCGGTGGGTGTTCGCCCGTCGTCAGCGCGCCGGACGTTGCGGGATGATTCTGATCGAGGGGCGCGTTGACAAAGAGGACACGACATATCGTGTTGTTTGGGTAGGCGTGGGCCGTTGCCGGGCTCCGGGCCCTGAGAGGTGAGCGTGATGACCGGTTGGTACGCAGAGCGGACGCCGGACAGGCCGGCCAAGGCCATGATCGCCGTGACGCTGCTCGCGCTGTTGCTGGTGGCGGCCGTGCCGGTGGCCCTGCTGGCCGCAGTGGTCATGATGATGCTGGGATACGTCGCCGGCGGGCTCGCGCTGTTCGGCGGCTCGGTCCTCGCCGCCGCTATAGCTGTCGCGCTCGCGGGCATAAACGGGATGCGGCACCTACGCAAGATGCTCTCCGGGGGCAGCTTCCGCGTCGTGCGGCTGGACGGCAGCCAGTACACCGACGCCGCCGAGCCAGCGGGCAGGCTCGACACCAGCCTTGTGCAACTGGACCGCAGCGAGTACACCGAAGTTCGCTGACCTGGCCGTCCCCTTATTGCGTGTATTCCGGGCCGGATATCCAGCGGCGGATTCGGCTGCTGGCCGCAATGGTGAACTGACCCCGGTTCCGGCGGCAATTGGCGCGGCCGCTGGCGTGCCGCCGGCATGGCAGAGTTCGCCGGCGGCGCGGCGCAGCGCGGGACTTGGACTGGCGGCCAGGCCGGGTCTACTTCCTGACGCTTCTCGAACCCTCGCGGGACGACCGGACTCTGGCCCTTACCGCCAGGGTGGCCAGCCGCCTGCCACCGTAGACGCCACGAGACCAGAGATCGAATCATTTACCGCTCATGCCGCCAGTCGCGGGACATCGAGCCAGGCGCTTCGGAGGACCGCCGGGGTCTAGGCGGCGCTGCGGCGAGGCTGCACGCTTCCGGCCTGCGGCATGCCCACGCTGCGCCAGGCGGGTCGGCGCGGCAAGCGCCGTGTCACGATGAGCCATGCGTGTTCAGCGGTTTAATGTCCGGATCGCAGCCGGTCCCCGAGGCCACGCACTGATCGTGGTGCCCTTCGACCCGGATGCGGAGTGGGGCGTGAAGGCCTTGCATCACGTGAGCGGCACGGTCAACGGCTGCCGGGTGCGGGTGACGCTCGAGCCAGGTGATAGCGGCTGGGCGTTCACAATGAACCCGGCGAGAATGGAGCATGCGGGTATCGTGGCCGGCTCGCAGGTGCCCGTTGAACTGTCACCCGAAGGGCCGCAGCGCGGTGATCTAGCCGAAGACATTGCCGCTGCACTGAAGGACAACCCTGCGGCCAGCGCGTTCTTCGACACGCTCGCGCAGTTCTACCGCAAGGGCTACTTGCGTTACATCGACGCTACGAAGCGGCGGCCCGACCTGCGCGCGGCACGGATCGCCGAGGTGACGGGCCTGCTCGCAAGCGGGATCAAGGAACGGCCGCGTTCTTAATGTGACTTCTCGGCTGTTAGGCAGGCTCGCTGGGTGAGTTCGCCCGTGCGCCCCGCGCAGCAGTCCTCATCTCATCGACCGACGGACCGCGTCGGCGCAAACTTATGGCCACCGGCGGCTCGCACGCTAACGCCCGCTCATGCCGCGTTTGGTGAGACCCGGTCCGCCTTGACAGCTCGTCTGAACCGAAGTTTCTGGAGGCGTCCGGGCATCCGAGGCAGGCTGCTGTCGGTACGTCGGTGGATACTGCCCGGCATGGCGAGCTTCAAGGACCAAGACCTGACTGATGCCGAGTTCCGCGAGTGCGATTTGACCCGCGCCCGGCTGATCGGGGTGGTGATGCAGGACGCCGTCATCGACGGGCTGGTCAGCAACCTGGTGGTCAACGGAGTCGAAGTGACGTCGTACGTCGAAGCCGAGCTTGACCGCCGGCATCCAGTGCGGCTGCTGCTCCGCTCAGCCGATCCGGCCGACCTGCGGCAAGCTTTCCGGCAGCTGCGGACCGGCTGGACGGCGACGGTCGAGCGGCTCCGCGGGATGCCCGGGGGTTGCGAGCACCAGCGCGTCGGCGGCGAGTGGTCGGCGGTAGAGACCCTGCGCCATCTGGTGTTCGTCCACGACTCGTGGTTCCGGCGCTGCTGCCTGGGGTCGACCGAACCGTTCACCGCGATCGGGCTGGGGGGCGAGTACGTCCCGAACCAGGAGGAGCAGGGCCTGGATCGAGCGGCGGCCCCCAGCCTCGACGAGGTGCTGGCCGTACGCGACGTGCAAGGCACCGAGCTAGAGCGCTGGCTGTCGACCGTGACGGCCGATCAGCTGTCGGTGCCCGCACCAGTGCCGGCGGCCCAGGGCTGGCCACCGTACGCCCGGGGTAAGTCGGTGCTCGAGTGCGTCCACGTGGTGCTGGACGAGGAGTGGGCGCACCACGGTTTCTGCGTGCGCGACCTCGGCCTGCTCCCAGGGTGACCCTCGCCAGGTGTGTTGTGGCGGAGGACGAAGCAGCTTGCATGTAAATTCATAGTCGGGGCCGGGCGCGAACGCGCGCTATGCCACCTACACCAGTCAGCCCACGCTGGTCAGGCTTCCGCGCTCATCAGCTTGCGAACAGCCTCGGCCTGCAGATCCAGGGCGCGCCGCATCTGGTACCCAGTGCGGGCCGTGCGATGTCCGATCTCAGCCCGGCGATTCGATCCGGATTCATCGACAGCAACAAGATGCACGGCCACGTACTCCTCGCCCATGTACGACAGCACCAGGCTGACCTCGATTTCAAGATCAGCGCGGTCGAAACGTATGCGGCGCAGGAGCGGGCAGGCGCCTGTCTCGTCCTGCACGACTCCGGGGCCGGTGAACCCGAACTCCGTGCGCAGGAACCCCAGCCGGGCCGTTGCTTCCTGGACGAAGGTCTTCACTCGGACATCCACAAGTCAAGCTTGTCTCGGACTGCTGCCGCACGGCCACCCCGGCGACCAGCATTGCGTCCTCGGTCTACGTCCGCGTCTGCCGCGTGGGGGCCCTCGCCGATACTCGGCTCCGGAGTTAATCTGCGTGCGTGAACTTCGCAGTATGCCCGAATGACGGCAACCGTTTGAAGGCTGACCCCAGCTGGCGAGTCGGCGTGAGGCCCTTGATCATGAGGTGCCCTGCCTGCGGCAAGCGATACACGCTTTCGGATGCCGGCGTGGTCGAAGTTGAGCCAGAAGACGGTTCAGGGCAGGGCTGACTTCCCATCCGCATCTGCCGCTCTCCGGGCGGGGTGCTCGTCAGCACGCGTACAAGGTTGGGGCGGCCTAACCCGCTCGAGCCATGCGCGGATTACGCCAAGCCAGTCAGCGGCGATTTCTTTGGTAAACCACCCCGACGCACGCGGTTTCCAGCCCCGGGCTCGCATCGGCTCACGCAGGACTCGCTCGGCGAGAACCCGGCCCGGCGTCATGAGCGAACTCTATGGCCGGGTCCGACACCCGTGTCCGCATCTGTAGCCGCGTTCCGGGTGACTCTGCCGTTCCTGCTGTGCGAGTAGCCGGCCGACGATCCAGCCCGGCGAGCGGTGAGCGGATCGCGGAGGCTGGATGGCTGGGTTCTCCGGGTTGCCCGCCCGGGCTGCTATCGTCGCCCGGTGGTGGCGAGCCCGGATGGGCTGAGGGTCCCGGCGCCGGACGACGAGGCTCGTTTCTGGTCGCTGATAGAGGCCGCATGGGTGCCGCTTGGGCCCGGGGTCCATCAGCGCGGCAGGCTCTGGTGGTTCGCTCCGCGGGTTCCCCGGCGGATCCGTCAGTAGTGGCAGGCGCGCTGGCAGGATTCCTGGATGTCCTGGTCGGTCTGCGGACTCCACCCTGCGGAGGTCCCTGGTGAGCACATCCGGAGCAGACAGCCCGGCAGGTACACCAGCCCGGCCGCGGCTGTCAGCCGCTGAACTGCTGGCGGCCAAGCACACCAAACCGATCCAGTCCCCCGGCGACCTCGCCGCTGACATCTTCGAGTCCGACGGGGAGCTCGAGGAGTTCCTGGCCTTCACCTACGCCGAGCGCCAGCGCGACCTCGCCTGACCGCCGCCGTGCTGCCAGTCATCCCCGGCACCGACGTCGCCTCGTTACTGCACCGGCGCAAACTTACCGGGCCGCTGGCTGCGCGCCTGACCGGCTGCAAACCCCTCATCACCTTCATAGCGGTCGGTGAGCTGGCCACGTGGGCCGAGATCCGCCGCTGGAGCGCCCACCGACGCGGGGAACTGGCCGGCTGGCTGTCTGGCATCCCTGTCCTGCCCGGCGATGAAGCAGTTGCCGCCATCTGGGGGGCCTGTCCGCAGCAGCCAGCCGGCGCGGCCGGCCCCGCCCGGTCAACGACATGTGGATCGCGGCCTGCTGCCTCGCCTACGAGGCACCGCTCGCCACACTGAACCTCAAGGACTACGAGGACTTCACCGAACATCACGGCCTGCGGATCCTCGGGGTCAAGCATGACTTCGCGTGTACGTTCACCAGCCACTTTTCCCCTGTGCTCGTTGCCCTGCGGTCACAGTCATGCTTGATGCCGGAGGGGCGGGCACGTACACTCGGCGGGCTATGCCTGGATCTGAGCCCAGCCAGGACTCGTGCACCTGACACTCTGGGCCGTAACGTTCCCGGAACGCTGCGGGCGTAGCGTTTCCTCTCATGGTGGGGATACCGGCAGCAGGCGGGCCGGAACCGGCCGCGGCCCGCTTCCGGCTGGCGTCTCCGGTGACAGCGACGGTCCTGGCCGTCCTGTCGCTGATGCTGCTGGCCGGAGCGCTGGTGCTGAGCGCCTTGACCGGTCAGCTGTCGGTCCTGGGCTCGGGGCCGATTGTCCCCGTCGTGGTGGTCTACGCGGCGGTGGGCTTCGTCGTGGCCCACCGCCAGCCGGGCAATCCGATCGGCTGGATCCTGATCACCTGGATCGTGGTGTTCCTGCTGAGCGGCGTTGCGGGCGGGTATGCCGCCTTGTACTACCGGTTCGGCCATCATGGCCTCCCGCTGGCCCCGGTTGCCGTCGTGCTGGGACCGTTGTGGGCACCGGCGCTGCTGTTGTTCCCGGTGGTGATTTTGCTGTTCCCGGACGGCAGGCTAGCGGCGCGGCGCTGGCGGTGGGTACTGCGGGCCTATGTGGTGGCCGGAGCGCTGGCGTCGGCGGCCGTCTCTGCCCCGGCGGTCACCGCCGTGGCCCGTCATGACGTCCGCATTGACGCCGCAGGCAACCTGATCAGCACCGGGCGGCCGCACGGCGGCCTTCTCGCCGTGGCGGCGCCCCTGGGCCTGGGCTTGATCTTGGTGCTCGTGCTGTCGTTCGTGGCCCACCAGGTGTTTAGCTGGCGGCGTGCCACGGGCGAGCGGCGCCAGCAGCTGAAGTGGCTGGCCACCGGCGCCGCGGTTACCCTGGTCGTGGTTGCCGCGTCGCTCGGGTTCAGCTCGACCAGTGTCGTAGGAGAGATTCTCGGGGTCGGGCTGGCCGCGCTGCCGGTAGGCATCGGTGTGGGGATCCTGAAGTACCGCCTCTATGAGATCGACCGGATCATCAGCCGGACCCTGGCCTACGCGATCGTGACCGGCCTGCTGGTTGGGGTATACGCCGGGCTGGTGCTGCTGGCCACCCAGGTGCTGCGGCTCCACAGTTCGGCAGCGGTGGCCATGTCCACGCTGGCCGCGGCGGCACTGTTCAACCCGCTGCGGCGGCGGGTGCAGCACGCGGTGGACCGCCGGTTCAACCGGGCACGGTATGACGCCGACCAGACCGTGACGGCGTTCGCGGCCCGGCTAAAAGACGCGATTGACCTGGACTCGGTCCGCGACGACCTGGCCGCCGTCGTGGAGAACGCTCTGGAACCAGCTCACGTGTCGGTGTGGATCCGGGCAGGCGAACGGTAGTGACGCGGTACCGGCGAGCTGCACGATCGGCGCGTACAGCTCGTACAGCGCGTCTACCACGAAGCCGGCTTCCGCAAGATCATGATCCACTGTCCGTGACTCGGATGAACTCCACCCCGCTGGCGAACAGGCAGTTTCGACGGACTCAGGGCCAAGGCAATCCTCGATGGGCATTCTTCGCTGAGGCGATGCAGGGGGCGCCGGGGGGAAGGTGTGGCAGTCAGCGGGCCAGGCGGTGCTCGTGCAGGTCGATGTCGACCTGGCGGCGCCAGGGACCGGGTGGTACCCAGCCGGGGGCCGGCTGGAACGTGAGCGTGAGGCGGCTGGCTTCCGGCGGGATCTGACCGCCGAGGTCCCTGGTGCCGTGTGAGGCGGCTTGCTCGCTCCTGCTGTCGAAGGTGCCGCCGTTGTTGTCGTTGTACTCGGTGCCGGCGTCATCGCTCGCGGAAAGCCTCCAGTCCCAGGCGAATCCGCCGGGACGTGCCTCGGCGGCGGACAGCCCTGGCACGATCTCGTAGTGCAGTTCCGCCTCGGTGAACTGCTCTTCCCAGGAGGCCAGCTGCGGCCCTTCGCCGCGCTTGAAGAACCCGCCGCCATTGCCGGGATCGTCTTGCGCGCGCATCAGCGCGCGGAGCTGGCCGGGATCATGCCCGGGCACCCGGATGGCCCGGCCGAACATGATGCCACGGGCGACGATGTGGTGGCCCCTGGCCAGCTCGCCCAGGTCCACGTCGAAGGCAATGTCCAGCTGCAGGCCCATCCCGGCCAGGTAGCTGTCGGTCGCGGTACGCGGCGGGATATTCACCCGCCGATCCTGCCACCGGCGGGCTTCCCGGGCCAGCCGGTTCCTGCCCGCACGGCTGTTCAACAAGAGCCTCCGCTGCGCCGGACCGGCGTGTCATCGAGAGTCAGCCTGTGCGGCTGAGTGCCAGCTCTCTACGCCAGGACGGCCACCGCGGCCGACCCGCTACCCGACGAACTCCGCATCGCCATCGAAGCGATCAATGGCCACTGACTTGCGCACTAGTTTGGCCGAAGTCAGGTCCCACGGCGTCAGCGGCGGAAGCAGACCACTGAATGCCGGATAGCGGTGGGATCGCGTCCGACGTGTGCGCACAGGTTGTCAAAGCGCCGGGCGCGCTCGGCTCTGATGACGTAGAACGGGACCCGGGGCCTGAGCCCAAGGGTCCACCCCGACCAATCAGGCGGACCGATCCTGGCAGGTTCTTAGCGATGCTTTGAGGCTGGCGGGAATCGGCAGGGTCATCCGCCGGTAAAGATTCGCTGCCGCCTGCCAGTGTTCGCAGGCCTCGCCGTCCTGGGCGGCGGCCGCGTCGCCGAGCCCGGTCAGCGCCCTGGCCTCGCAGGGCGTGTCGCCGCGGCGCCGGGCCGACTCCAGGCACTCGCCATAGTGGTCGCGCGCGACGACGCTGTCGCCGGCCAGGCGCCGCGTCTCGGCAAGACCCAGCAGCGCCTCCGCCTCGCCCCTCCAGTACCCGATTTCCCGCGCCACTGACAGCGCGTTCGCGTAGAGCTCCCCGGCCTTCGCGAGGTCGCCGCCGATCGCCTCGAGCTGCGCCATGCCGTTCTCGGCCGCCACTTCGGTGGTTCGGGCGCCGAGCTTTCGCGCGAGTTCAAGGCCTTGGGTTTGATGCAGCCACGCGTTCTCGAGCTGCGCTGTCGACCACTCGATCTTCGCGAGCCCGCACAGTGCATCTGCCTCGGCACGCGGAAAGCCGATGGCACGCGCGATCTCCAGTGCCTGCACCTGGTAGTCGCGCGCCTCGAAGAGCTTCCCTCCCATCACCTCCAGTTCGGCCAGAGCCCAGAGCGTGAGGGACTCGCTGGCGCGCTCGCTGAGCTCGCGGGTCAGCAGAAGCGTCTCGTTATGGTGGATCCGCGAGTCCGCACACTCCCCGACCGCACGCTCCACCTCGGCCAGACCCCACAGCGTGTCGATCTGACCGCCGCGGTCGCCGGTGTCCCGCGCGATCCGGAAACCCTCCGAGTGATGGTCCCGCGCCTCGGGATAGTGGCCGGTCATCCGCTCCACCTCGCCGAGCCCGAACAGCGACAGCACCTCGACCCGGGTATCCAACGCTTCCCGCGATTCCTCCAGGGCTCTCCCGTACGCCTCCCGGGCCTGATCGAACTCACCGAGGAGCCACGACACGTGCCCCAGGCCCCACAGCGACGCGGCCGTGCGTCGACCGTCGCCCAGCTCACGGGCGAGGGCGAGCGCGTCGGTGTAGGTGACGCGCGCCTTCTCGTACTCGCCGACCAGGCGCTCGACATCGCCCCGCTCGCAAAGGATCGCCGTCATGGCGATCCGGTCGCCGACAGCCTCCGCCATAGCGAGCGCGCGTTCGTGATGTTCGCTGGCCCTGGTGTACTCGCCGAGCAGCCGCTCGACATCGCCGAGCCGCCAGAGCGACGACATCTGGCCCGCGGCGTCGCCGAGCTCGTCGTAGATTTCGATGTTACGCGTGTGCAGACGACGGACGTCCGACCAATAGCCCAGAGCCCGCAGGTGCTGCGCGGCGATGGAGGCCATAATAGCGACCTCGCGACCCACCGGCGCGGCATCGGCGCAGGCCACTATGCTCCGGCGGTCGACGGAGATCCAGGCGCGGGCCTGCTGCTTGTCCACCAGGTTGACCGGGCTCTCAGGACGCCTGGCGTCCTCCCCGCCCGCGCTCAGCAGGCTGTCGGCGAGTCTGAGCGCCGCTAGGTAGCTCGTGGTCAGGCGCTGCAGGAGCGCAGCCTCCTCGCCAGTCGGCTCCTCCGACACGGCCTTCTCCCGGGCGTAGAGCCGCACCAGGTCGTGCATGCGGTAGCGCGGCGCGCCCGGCACCCCGGGCATCACGACCTCCTCAAGGAGGTTGTGATCGGCCAGCTGCCGCGAGATCCGCCGAGCAGGGGCCGGGTTCAAGCCGGCGACCGCGGCGACGACCTGTTGACTCAACTCCGGTCCCGGGTGCCAGCCGAGGAGCCGGAACGCCCGTTGCTGCGCCTCGGTCAGTGACCGGTACGACCAATCGAACGCCACCCGCACCGACAGGTCCTCGGCCTCGAGCGCGTCCAGCGCACCTGACCGCTCCGCCAGGTCCGCGGCGACGTCGGCGACCATCTCGCCGGGGTGATGCCGCAGCCGGGCGGCGATCAGGCGGATCGCGAGCGGCAGGCGGCCACACGCTTCTAGCACCGCGCGGACGGCCCGGCGGTCCGCGCACCGATCCTCCCCGACCAGGCGGGTGAAGAGCGTCTCGGCCTCCTCCCACCCGAGGACGTCGAGGTAGAGGGGATACGCATCGGTGAGCCCGCTGAGCTTCCGGCGGCTCGTAACCAGCACCAGACACTCGGGCGCCTCGGGCATCAGCGGCTGCACCTGGTTGCTGCTGTAAGCGTTGTCCAGCACGATCAGCAACTTTCGGTGGTGGGCCAGCTGTCGCCACTGCTCGCGACGGGCGACGATGCCCTTCTCGATCCGGTCGGGCGGCGTCCCCAGCCTGATCATGAGCTGCTCCAAGACCTCCGCCGGGTCCCGCGGCTCCATGCCGGGCGTGTGGCCGTACAGGTCGATCCAGATGGACCCGTCCCGGTAGTTCCCGGCCAGTACCTGGGCGGCGTGGCGGGCGAACGCCGTCTTTCCCACGCCCGCCATGCCGTCGATCGCGTAGATCGAGACAACGGTTCCGCGCGGGCGATCCCTCGCGATCTGCACCATCAGCTCATTGAGAGGCCCGTCCCGGCCGGTGAAGTGCGACGCCTCAGCCGGCAGACCGCCGTGCGTCCTCGTGGCCGCGTGGTTGTCGAGCGTCACCAGCGACTGGTAGAGCGCGGTTTCCAAGTCGGATGGATCGGAGACCATGCGCACCGTGACGTCGGAGTCGAGGAGCTCGCGGCGGAATTGCTCCTGGCGGTTCCCGAATTCAAGGTCGCGGAATAGGGCCGACGGTCCCTCGGTGTTCTCATCCAGGATGAAAACGAGCCGGGGTATGCCGGCCTCGGTCGCCGCGGCGAACTCCATCTGCGTGTACGACCGGGACGGATCGTCCTTCATAGGCGTCCCATAGCGGAACCCGATGATGCCGACGTAGACGTCCGCGGCGGCGACGGCCTCCCGGCACGCGTCCGCGGACGGGCGGGCCTCGGCGGTGAAGTACGCCATATCGAGGGGCGTGTCCTGCACGCGCTTGACCGCCCGCTCCGCCGCATCAACATAGGAGCGGTGCGCGGGATACTGGCGCAATTCGGATGTGTGACTGAGAAAGACCCGCCCCAGCACCGTCATGCTCCCGGTCTCTAGAAGAAACGCAGCAAACCGTCGCTGACTGCGACGACCGTTCCGCTGCTCAACTCTCCCACAACGCTACCCGGCCGATAGTCGTGTTCACACGTGGACACTTTAAGGTTCTTGACCTCCCGCGTCGTCCCGTCGGCCAGCCGCAGCAGGAAGCCGAACATGCCGAATTCAGAGTGGAAGGCGCGGACTTCCGACGCCGTAGCTACGGCGGCCACCACCGTACGCTGCTCGTCGGTCTTCTCCGGCCAGTAGGAGCCCTCCCCGCTCACGATTTTCCGCGCGAAGTAGCCCTCGACGTCGGTGAGGAACTCCCTCAGCAGCCGCGCCGAGGCGGCGAGCAGTTTTAGGTAGAACTCGTCCAGCCCGTCGCCCCCGTCCAGGGGGATGGGCGTCTGCAGGAGCAGCGGCCCGCTGTCCATCTCCTCGGTCATCTCGTGGATCGAAACTCCGGAAAGCTGCGGGAAGTCCGTGACCAGATAGGGCAGCGGGTTCGGACCCTTTCCCTGCGGGAGCAGAGCGGGGTGAACGTTGACGGCCCACTTCACCATCATTTCGCTCACCGGCACTTTGTACATGTAGGCGGCGCAGACGAGGAGGTCGATGTCCGAGCCGTTGAACTCTTCCAGCATCTCCTTCGTCGGGCGGCCCGTGTGCACCCGCGCCCGGGCTTTCTCGGCCAGCCCGCGAACGCTTCCCGCCGGCTGCAATCCGTCCGGCGCCTCGGTGAGGCACCAGACAAGTTCGACGTCCTTGTGCTTCAGCACCTGCTGCAGACACGAAAAGAAAAAATCGTGACCGGCGTAGGCCACGCGTAGTCCACCCACCTGGTCTCCTCCAGATCAGAAATTCTCGAGCGCTCTCTTCACGGCCTCCGCCACCGGATCGACACAATCCGGTGGCAGCCAGGCCCAACTGAAGACCGGATTCATCTCGAATACCAAGGGGCCGCTCGCCGGAATGACGTAGTCGATCGCGAACATCGAAAGTCCCATGCCGTCCCGAATCCTCGACCACGGCAATTCCACGGGAGTCTCGACCACCTTCGCGTCCGCGATCAATTTCGGGAAAAACTGGATATCGACCTCAGATCCGCTGCCCGGACGCGGGATCTGCACAGTAACGGCGTGCTCGCCGAACCAGAAGGTGCGGTATTCGCGGGGCGCTCCGATAAAGGGCTGGCAGATGATCGGCGCCCGGGCGCCGCTAGCCATGTCCGTTATATCACCGGCGCTGAGCCGGTAGGCGTAGAAAGCGGTGTCGTCGGTCACCCGGCGCGTCTCGCTCACGTGTTTCGCAACGTCACCGGGTCGCATCTCCCGCGGATCCGACGTCACCCTCGTCTCGATGAGAAGATCGGGCACTAGCGTGTTCATCTCGACGGCCTGAATCAGCTTGTTCGCGCGGCGGCGTTGCAGGGACGGCGGGTCGATGCAGTCTAGCCCGTCCTCGACGCAGGCCAGCAGTGCCGTATATTGCCGGAGGATGAAGTCCCCTTGGTCGCCGACATGACCGAAGCGCAGATCGAGCTCGAGCGCGTCGAAGGAACCCGGGTTGTACCAGAGAGCGGAACGCCCTTCCAGCCCTGTGACCACCGTCGATCGCCCGTTACCGATCTCGATCCGAGCAACCGTCAGAAGATCAGCAATGGAGATCCATTCTATGGGCACTCCCCGCTCCGACAGCGCGAGCCAGTCCGCGTGACTGACCGAACTGCCGACAAAGGTGACCAGCCCACGCATCAATGACTAGCTTCCCTTGCGCACAGCCCCGTCGGGCATCTTGCGAGCCAGCGCGAATATCCCCGTACTGCCGGAGGCCCGCTCTTCTTGCGAGTCTTGCACCCGCTCGGAAAGCGACCCGGCCGACACCCGCTCAGCACCGCTTCGCATGGTGGGATCCTTCCTAGATCACAGATAGCACGTTGCCTGCCTGCCTGGCTGGCAGCATATCGTTTGACCAGTCCCCTGACTACGCTGCAAAGATCAGACTCCCTTTGAGATGTAAGAATAAATGATCTCGGTGGTTCTCTCCAGGTGTGTAAGGGGTGATCAAAGGGAACTGAGTGACCAGTGGGAATGGTCACTGTTACGAAGGGAGAACCACGATCATGTCCATTACATGTCAAGAGCCTAGCTCGGCCAGGATGGTGCACAGTGCGGAAGCTGATGGGCTTTTGGGGGAGGCTGCTCATTACGGCGGGGAAAATCCCCCTCGGCGGAGCAGGGCCTGGCTCCGCTGCGTGAGCTGATCGATGACCGGCTGCTGCCCGAAGTTGCATTGCCCTCCTCGCCAGAAGACACCGCCGATGGCTAGGAGGAACCTTCTTGAACGATGTTGTGATGATCGCCGTGAACCCGCATAAGGCCAGCAACACCGCCGCGGTGCTGGACCCGGTGACCAAGACGCTGATCGAGTCGGCCCGGTTTCGCGAACAGTGAGGATGGCTATGCGCAGCTGACAGTGTTCGCGGCGCGGTGGGCCCAGCGGCGCTGGGCGGCCGGAGGATGCCATAGTGCGGGCCGGTCTTTGGCTCAGCGGCTGGTCGCTGACGGCTAGGCGGTCTGGATGTGCCGGCCAAGCTGGCTGCCCGGGTGCGGGTGTACTCGTGCGGGCATGGCCGCAAGACCGACAAACACGACGCGGTCTCGGCCGGCCTGGCGGCACTGGATGGCACCGGTGTGCTCCCGGTGGCGGTGACGATGCCCTGGTGAGCCTGCGGCTGTTGTGTGACCGGCGCGAGGAGCTCACCGCGCAGCGCACCCAGGCGGTGCACCGACTGCACCGGCTGCTGGCGGAGCTGACTCCTGGCGGAATGCGCCGCGAACTGCCGGCGAACAAGGCCCCGGCGCTGCTCGCCCTCATCCGCCCGGCCGATGACGTGGGCCGCGTCCGGGTCCATATCGCCCGCGACCACCTCGCTGGCATCCGTGCCCTGGATGCCCGGATCAAGTACGTCGGCACGCAGATCGCCGCCCTAGTCACGGCCTCTGGCACCGGCCTGCCTGAGCTGTCCGGCATTGGGCCGGTGATCGCCGGGCGCCTGCCGGCCGAGGTTGGTGACGTGGCCCCGTTCGCCACCAAGGACGCCTTCGCCAGCTACAACGGCACCGCGCCGATCGACGCCTCCTCCGGTGACCAGATCCGCCACCGCTCTCGCGCGCCGGGAACCGGCGAATCAACCACGCCCTGCACATGATGGCGGTCACCCAGATCCGCTACCCCGGCACCCCCGGCCGGCTGTATTACGAGCGCAAGCGGTGCGAGGGCAAGACGCCGAAGGAGGCGCTGCGGTGCCTCAAGCGGCGGCTGTCCGACCTGGCCTGCTACCAGTTCCTCGCCGACCGGCGGGGCACAAGCGGAGCGTGCGGATCACCTACGACCCCGCCGCCGACGCGGTCTACATCCATCTCACTAGCGGCCCGCTCTTACCAGGCCGCGCCACGACCCAGGCCAGCACCCCGCCCGGCACCGAAGGGTTTGTCGCGCTGGACTGGGAAGATGGCCGCCTCGTAGGCATCGAGATCCTCGACGCCAGCGCCCGACTCCACCATTACCTCATCGAAGACGCCGGAATCAACGGCTAAAACGGCAGCCTCTTGACAGAGAGGAGCCGATCTGCTGCCACTAGAGACGCGGAGCATGACAGCATTCCTCACTCTGCGTGGTGCCCGAGGTCAGGGGGCGGCCGATGGTCAATGTCCGTTCCCCATAGCGACCTGGTACCTCTTCCGGACACCGGAGACGCTCTGCGGTGCCCCATCTCTAGAGAAGCGGCTGCTGAGCCAGCCTCGACAGAACCGTGACTGCCACTCAAGTGGCACTTTCGGAGGGTGAGGTACTCGGTTTCACATTCGAAAAACGTCCATTAGCTGGGAGTCCCTTACGGAATCGAGCCGTAGACCTTCTCCTTACCATGAATAACCGGCAGGCTC
>CAYPQM010000112.1:0-22569 GCA_964412845.1 uncultured Streptosporangiaceae bacterium | reverse complement strand
CACGTGCACGAGGCCGTCCTCGCCGCCGAGGTCCACGAACGCACCGTAGTTGACGATGGAGGACACGACACCCTTGCGGATCTGGCCCTTCTGCAGCGTGTTCAGGAAGTTCTGGCGAACCTCGGACTGGGTCTGCTCCAGCCACGCCCGGCGGGACAGGACCACGTTGTTGCGGTTCTTGTCCAGCTCGATGATCTTCGCTTCGATCTCCCGGCCCACATAGGGCTGCAGGTCGCGGACGCGGCGCATCTCGACCAGCGAGGCGGGCAGGAAGCCGCGCAGCCCGATGTCCAGGATGAGGCCACCCTTGACGACCTCGATCACCGTGCCGGTGACGACCCCGTCCTCTTCCTTGATCTTCTCGATCGTGCCCCAGGCGCGCTCGTACTGCGCACGCTTCTTGGACAGGATGAGACGGCCCTCTTTGTCCTCCTTCTGCAGGACAAGGGCCTCGATGTGCTCGCCGGTCTTGACCACATCATGCGGGTCGACATCATGCTTGATCGACAGCTCGCGGGAGGGGATGACCCCCTCCGTCTTGTAGCCGATATCGAGCAAGACCTCGTCTCGATCGACCTTGACGACGGTTCCCTCAACAATGTCGCCGTCATTGAAATACTTGATGGTCTCATCGATCGCGGCGAGGAAGTCCTCCTCGGACCCGATGTCGTTGACCGCTACCTTGGGGGTCGGGTGGACCTGCGTGCTGCTCGTCATGTGTAGGTTGGCTCCGGCGGACAAAAGTGGTTTGGACGCGCATCGACCGACAGCCCGTCAGGCGGGGCTACAGGTGAACTGGATTTGCCTGGCCGACCTGACCAGCGACGAATAGCCTCACGGCTGTCCGCAACTGTGCCTGGCCACGGCGGGACTGCACCAGAACACGGCGCAGCGCTCAGGATATGCAGTGCATAGCCAGTGGGTCAATCTACGCCACCAACCTGTGACCTGCCGCCAGGGTCCGGTGACCCTCTCGCCGGAGGCTCAGTGGGCCGCCTGCGCCCAGCTGCGGCCCGTGCCGAGCGAGACATCAAGTGGGACGCGCAGGTCGAAAGCCCCGCACATAGTCCGCCGCACGAGGTCACTCAGCGCCGCCAGCTCACCGGGGGCCACTTCGAAAACAAGTTCGTCATGCACCTGGAGCAGCATCCGCGAGCGGAGCCCGCGGGCCCGCAGCTCACGGTGCACGCTGAGCATCGCGACCTTGATGATGTCGGCCGCGGACCCCTGGATCGGCGCGTTCAGCGCCATCCGCTCGGCCATCTCCCGGCGCTGCCTGTTGTCTGAGGTCAGGTCGGGCAGGTACCGGCGGCGGCCGAGGATGGTCTGGGTGTAACCGTCCTTGCGGGCCTGCGCGACGACCTCGTTCAGGTAATCCCTGATACCGCCGAACTGCTGGAAATATTCATCCATCAGGACCCGCGCTTCATCCGGCGTCACGCGCAGCTGCTGGGACAGGCCGTAGGCGGACAGGCCGTAGGCGAGCCCGTAGTTCATTGCCTTGATCTTGCTGCGCATCTCGCCGGTGACCTGCTCGGCCGGCACGCTGAACACCCGGGACGCCGTCGCGGCGTGGAAATCATGCCCTGAGCTGAACGCCGCCTCCAGCGCGGCATCCCCGGACAGGTCCGCCATGATGCGTAGCTCGATCTGGCTGTAGTCGGCGGTGAGCAGGCATTCATACCCGTCCCCGACGATGAAGCCCTGCCGGATGCGCCGCCCCTCCTCGGTCCGGATCGGGATGTTCTGCAGGTTGGGGTCAGTGGAGGAGAGCCGCCCGGTGGCGGCGATCATCTGGTTGTAGGTGGTGTGGATCCGGCCGTCCTCATCTGCCATCGGAATCAGCGAATCCACGATGCTCTTGAGCCTGGCCACGTCCCGGTGCCGGAGCAGGTGCTCCAGGACCGGGTGGCCGGTCTGCGCGAGCAGCCCGGTGAGCGCCTCGGAGTCCGTGGTGTACCCGGTCTTGATCCGCTTGGTCTTCGGCAGGCCCAGCTCGGTGAAGAGCACTTCCTGGAGCTGCTTGGGCGAGCCCAGGTTGAACTCGCGCCCGATGATCGCGAACGCCGCCTGCTCCGCGGACTTCACCTCGCCGCCCAGACTGGCCGACATGTCCGCGAAATGATCAGTGTCCGCCGCGATGCCGGCCCGCTCCATCCCGGCGAGCACGCTGACCAGCGGCAGTTCCACGTCCCTGAGCAACTCGGTCGCGCCGCGCCGGGCCAGGTCGGCGTCGAGCGCGTCGCCGAGTTCCGCGGTGGCCCGGGCCCGCACCACCAGGGCGGTGGCGGCCTGCGCCACGGAGTCATCGTCTTCGCCGGCCAGGTCCAGGGTCAGTTGCCCACTCGGGGCGGCGTCGTCGCGCAGTTCCTTGTGCAGATAGCGCAGCACCAGGTCGGCCAAGTCGAACGAGCGCTGCCCAGGCAGGGCCAGGTAGGCAGCCAGCGCGGTGTCCGTGCTGAGCCCGGCCAGGTGCAGCCCCCGGGCCAGGAGCGCGTGCATCGGGCCCTTGGCGTCGTGCAGCGCCTTGGGCCGGGCCGGGTCGTCCAGCCAGGCCGCGAGCGCGCTCTCGTCCTCCTCGGTCAGGGTGACCGGGTCGAGGAAGGCGCCCGCGCCGTCCGGGGTGGCCAGCGCGATCCCGGTCAGGGTGCCGGTGCCGCGCTGCCAGGCCCCGCTGGCCGCCAGGCCGGCCCGGCCGTCCGCGCTGGCATGCTCGTCGATCCAGCCGGCCACCTCGCCCGGGCCCGGCAGGGTGATCTCGATGTCGAACGCCTGGCCCGCGGCCGTGTCGGCCGCCTGCTCGGGGGTGGCAGCCGCCCAATCGATTCCGTTAGGCAAGGTGGCGTAGAGACGATCTCTCAGCACGCGGAACTGCAGGGTGTCGAACAACTGGTGGATCTGGTCCCGGTCCCATGCCACCGGGCGCAGGTCGTGCGGGCCGGCTTCCAGCGGGACGTCCCTGGCCAGCTCGGTCAGCCGCCTGTTGCGCAGGACGTCGCCGAGGCGCTCGCGGAGGGCGTCGCCCGCCTTGCCCTTGATCTCGCCGATCCGGTCAACGATCTGGGTCAGCGAGCCGAACTCGGCGACCCACTTGGCCGCCGTTTTCTCGCCGACCCCCGGGATGTTCGGCAGGTTGTCGCTCGGGTCGCCGCGGATCGCGGCGAAATCCGGGTACTGGACCGGGGACAGCCCGTACTTGGCGGTGACCTCTTCGGGCGTGAAGCGGGTCATGTCGCTGATCCCGCGCCGCGTCATCAGCACCGTGATGTCGTCGTTGACCAGCTGCAAGGCGTCTCTGTCGCCGGTCACGATCAGCACCTGCATGCCCGCGGCGTGGCCCAGGGTGGCCAGCGTGGCGATGATGTCGTCCGCCTCGTAGCCGGCCACCGACAGCCGGGAGATGCCGAGCGCGTCGAGCACCTCGAAGATCAGGCTGAGCTGGCCGCGGAAATCGGCCGGGGTTTCCCGCCGGTTCGCCTTGTACTCGACGTACTGCTCGTGCCGGAAGGTCGGCTCGCTGCGGTCGAAGGCCACCGCCACGTGGGTCGGCTGCTCGTCCCGCAGGACGTTGATCAGCATGGCGGTGAAGCCGTACACCGCGTTGGTGGGCTGCCCGGTCGTGGTGGAGAAGTTCTCCGGTGGCAGCGCGAAGAACGCCCGGTAGGCCAGCGAGTGCCCGTCAAGCAGCAGCAACCGGTCGCGCTGACCTTGGCTGCCTGGTTTGCTCGGCCCTGGAGCGGGCGCCTGAATCGGCTTCGTCACCACGCCGGAAGTCTAGTGGCCTGGTCTGACACCGGCAGGCAACCTTGGGCGGCCCGCGACCGGTTCCGGCCGCAGGCATGCGGCCGGGCAGGCACTCCCCCGCTCGGGGAGTGCCTGCCCGGACGTGTCAGCCGGTCAGAACGAGTTCAGCCGGTCAGGACGAGAAATTGAAGATGGTCGTCGTGTTGTAGGGATGGCCGGGGTCCACTTCGGTGGACGGGAAAGCCGGCTCGTTGGGCGAGTCCGGGAAGTGCTGGGTCTCGAAGGTGTACCCAGCGCCCTGCCGGTAGGTGTGGTTGCCGATGCCCACCAGGGTGCCGGTGAGGAAGTTGCCCGCGTAGAACTGCACGCCCGGCTGGTCACTCCAGACGGTCAGGGTGCGGCCGCTGCGCGGGTCACTGGCGCGGGCGTCCAGGCGGAGCCCGTTCAGCTTCGGACCACTGTTGTTGATCACCCAGTTGTGGTCATAGCCCGGCCCGAACAGCAGCTGCTGGTTGGTGCCGTTGTTGATCCGGGCTCCGATCGCGGTGCCGTGCGGGTTGGTGAAGTCGAACGGGGTGCCGGACACGGAATCGAAACCGCCGGTCGGGATGAGCAGGGAGTTGACCGCCGTGATCTTGTTGGCGTTCATGTACACCTTCTGGCCCATGGCCGAGAGGGTGCTCTCCCCCGCGAGGTTGAAGTAGCTGTGGTTGGTCAGGTTGAGCACCGTGGGCGCGTCGGTGGTCGCCCGGTAGTGGATCTTGAGGCTGCCGTGGTTGTCCAGGGTGTAGGTCACGTGCGCGGTGACTTTTCCGGGGAAACCGGTGCACTTGCAGCTCGGCTCGAACGTCGAGCCCTCGTCACCATTCGGGCTGACCAGCGTCAGCTCCACGCCGACGGAGCCCTTGCCGGAGACCTTGTGAGCCGCCCAGACCCGGTTCCCCCAGCCGACGAAACCGCCGTGCAGGGTGTTCCCGTTGTTGTTCAGCGGCAGCGTGTACGTCTTGCCGTGCAGGGTGAACTTGCCGTTGGCGATGCGGTTGCCGTAACGGCCGATGATCTCGCCGAAGTACGGGCCACCGGCCGCGGGCGGCGGCGGGCTGACCTCGTTGACGTAGTCCTGCAGGGTCTTGAACCCGAGCACCACGTCGGCGCTGTGTCCGCGCCGGTCCGGGACGTTGATTGACTGCACGATGCCGCCGTAGGTCAGGATCCTGACCTGCACGCCGTGGCCATTGGTCAGCGTGTAGCGGTACACGGTCTCGGCCGGGTTGTACGGCCCGGCGGGTGCGGTGCCGAACGCCTGGCTGGTCACGGACAGGCCATGGGCGGCATGGGCGCCGACCGGGGCCTGGCGCATCGCTACCGAGCCCACGGCCGCGATGGCGATCCCGGCGACGGCGCCGATCCGCACTGCTGACGAGGTCATTCTTCGCTTGAGCACTGGACGCATGGAGATCCCTTCGTTGGGTTTCCCGGGGCTGGAGCACGACCATCCCCCGGGGGGCATTGTTAACGCTAACCACATCAACCGTCAGCCATTTGGCAAAGAAGATCGGAGTTTTCTTATGGATCTTGTTGTAACCTGTGCGATCCCCGACCCAAGCTCTGATTTCTGCCATTAAGTTAGTCTTTGCGAGGTCAGGCCCCTAAAGGGCGAATCGCGCCAGGCGGCCGCTTCCGTCACCCTGGCGCCAGCCCGGCCCGGGTCCGCCCGGCACCCTGCGCTGACCAGGCCCGGGCCGGACGCCTTAGGCTTCCCCTGCGGCGCGGACGCGCCCGTCATGTCGCCGGAGGGTGCAGGTGGATCAGGACAGCTCGCAGAAGGTCATCGCTGGCTTCATGGATGCCAGCCGGGACAGGCTCACCGGGCATATGGGCATCGCCATCCTCGAAGCCACGGCGGACCGGGTGGTGGGCACCATGCCGGTCGAAGGCAACACGCAGCCATACGGCCTGCTGCACGGCGGCGCCTCCTGCGTGCTCGCGGAGAGCCTCGGCTCACTCGGCGCGGCACTGCATGCCGGGCCCGACCGGTTCCCGGTCGGCATCGAGATCAACGCGACGCACCACCGCGCCGCCACCGCCGGCACCGTGACCGGAATCGCCACCCGGCTGCATGGCGGCCGCACGGTCGCCAGCTACGAGATCGTCATCACCGATGATCGCGGCCGGCGCATCTGCACCTCGCGGCTCACCTGCCTGCTTAACGACCGGGTACCCGGTGGTGGCCGGCCCATCGGCGCCGCGGACCCCCAGTAGCACCCTCGATTCCCTGTGCGACCAGGGAAACTTCGCGCGACGGGACGTTTGCCTCAAACCCTCGGGGGAATGGCGAGTCCTTTGCGCCGCACCGGCGCACCTCGCTACCGTGGTGGGGAGAGCCCGGGGCAGCCGAGTAGAGAACGTGTCGGTCCGGGGAAGGCCGACACGGCGCCAAAGGCGCCCCGGGCTCTTGGCCTCTCCCCCAGGCCTGAAAGCTTTCAGGCCTCAGTGGCTTGAGCCTCCGGGCCCGCCGCGGGCTTGGCCCCGCCGGCCGCAGGCCTGGCCCCGGCCGCCGCGGGCTTGCCATCGGCCGCCTGCTGACCGTCGGCTGCCGGTGAGTTCGGCGCGATGGCCCCCTCCAGCAGCCGCTCAGCGACCGCTCGCATGGCCAGCCGCTGGTCCATCGATGTCTTCTGGATCCAGCGGAACGCGGCTGGCTCGGTAAGCCCGTGCTCGGCCTGGAGCTTCCCCTTCGCCCGGTCCAGGATCTTGCGCACCTCGAGCCGGTCCTTCAGCGTGGCGACCTCGGACTCGAGCGCGGACGTCTCCTGGAAGCGGCTGGCCGCGATCTCGATGGCCGGGACCAGGTCCGCTTTGGTGAACGGCTTGACCAGGTAGGCCATGGCCCCCGCGTCCCGGGCCCGCTCCACGAGTTCCCGCTGGGAGAAGGCCGTGAGGATAACGACGGGAGCGATATGCGCCGCGGCGATCCGCTCGGCCGCGGAAATCCCGTCCAGGATGGGCATCTTGACATCGAGGATCACGAGATCGGGCTGAAGCTTGGTCGCGAGGTCGACGGCGGCCTCGCCGTCCGCGGCCTCGCCGGCCACGACATAGCCTTCTTCCTCAAGCATCTCCTTGAGGTCAAGCCGGATCAGCGCCTCGTCTTCGGCGATTACAACTCGAAATGGGGTCTGGCTCACGGGCACGAGCGTACCGGTACCGGGTAGATTGACGTTCGGCCGACCGTCATCTGGGCGGCAGGCCGGGCCCCGGTAGACCAACTGGCAGAGTCCATGGTCTCAAACACCATGCAGTGTGGGTTCGAATCCCACCCGGGGCACCACCACCGGTGGCCGCCCGCACGAGGCCCTAGCGCGTAGCCTGCGGGCCGGGCAGGCTGGCGCCCGGGCCGAGCGCGTCGCCGATGCGGTGCACGCGCAGGGCATTGGTCCGGCCCGGGCTGCCCGGCGGGCTGCCCGCGACGATCACCACCTTGTCGCCCTGGGCACAGCGCCCGATGCCGAGCAGCGCGCTTTCCACCTGGTGGACCATGTCGTCGGTGTGCACCGCGGGCGGCACGATGAAGGTCTCCACGCCCCAGGTCAGCGCCAGCTGGCTGCGGGTGCTCGGCAGCGGCGTGAAGGCCAGCAGCGGGATGGGGGACCGGTACCTGGCCAGCCGCCGGGCCGTTTCGCCGGTCATCGTGAAGGCCACCAGTGCCTTCGCCCCGACGATCGCGCCCACCTCCGCGGCGGCCCGCGCGATGGCGCCCCCCGTGGTGGTCGGCACCCGGCGCAGCGACGGAGCGGCCTGCAGGAACTCACGTTCCGCCTCGACGATGATCCTGGCCATCGTCTGCACGGCCGCCACCGGGTACTCCCCCACGCCGGTCTCGGCGGACAGCATCAGCGCGTCCGCGCCGTCCAGCACCGCATTGGCGACGTCTGAGGCTTCGGCCCTGGTCGGCCTGGGCGCGGAGATCATGGACTCGAGCATCTGGGTGGCCACGATGACCGGCTTGGCCTTGTCCTTGGCCAGCCTGATCATCCGCTTCTGGGCCATCGGCACCTGCTCCAGCGGCAGTTCCACGCCGAGGTCCCCTCGGGCCACCATGATCCCGTCGAAGGCCTCGATCACCTCGGGCAGCGTCTCCAGGGCCTGTGGTTTCTCGATCTTGGCGATCAGCGGGAGGCTGACCCCGGCCTGATCCATGATCCGGCGGGCCGGCCCGGCGTCCTCGGGGCCCTGCACGAACGACAGCGCGATCATGTCCGCCCGCAGGGCCAGCGCCCAGCGCAGATCGGCCTCGTCCTTGGTGGTCAGCGAGGGCACGCTGACCTTGACCCCGGGCAGGTTCAGGCCCTTGTGGTCGGAAACCAGGCCGCCGACGACGACCCGGGTGGACACCCCGGCGCCGCGCACCCTGAGCACCTCAAGGACAATGCGCCCGTCGTCCACCAGCACCTGGTCCCCCGGCCTGACATCACCCGCCAGGCCACGGTACGTCGTGGATACCTGGCGGGAGTCCCCGGGAACGTCCTCGGCCGTGACAGTGAACTCCTGCCCCGGCAGCAGCCGCACCGGGCCCGCCGCGAAGGTGCCCAGGCGGATCTTGGGGCCCTGGAGGTCGACGAGCACCCCCACGCTATGCCCAGCGGCATTCGAGGCCTCCCTGACCGCCTGGTAGGCCCGCTGGTGGCCATCCTGGGTGCCGTGGCTCATGTTGAGCCGGGCCACGTCGAGCCCGGCCGCGACGAGCGCGGCGATTTGCTCCGGACTGGACGACGCTGGCCCCAGCGTGCAGACAATCTTCGCCCGGCGGCTCATGTCCGCTGCCTTCCAGCCGAGTCATCCCAGATTGGTCTATACCACTGTAGGTGCTGCCCGGTCAGGACAGCGAGCGCGCGGTGGGCGCGATCGCGGCCGGGAGCACCGTATCGCCCACCAGGTAGGCGTCCACGGCGGCCGCGGCCGACCTGCCCTCGGCAATCGCCCACACGATCAGCGACTGGCCGCGCCCCATGTCACCCGCCACGAAGACCCCCGGCGCCGAGGTGGCGAACGAGCGATCCCGTGCTACGTTGCCGCGCGCGTCGAAGCCCACTCCGAGCTGGGCGAGCAGCCCATCCGGCTCAGCCCCGGTGAACCCCATCGCGAGCAGGGCCAGATCGCAGGGCAACTCGCGTTCGGTGCCCGGTATGGGCAGGAACCTGCCGCCGGCGGATTCCACCTGCACCAGGCGCAGCGCCTGCACCTGGCCGGCCGGGCCGGCCAGGAACTCCTGCGTGGAGACGGCATACACCCGCTCGCCGCCCTCCTCGTGCGCGCTGGACACCCGGTAGGTCATCGGGTAGGTGGGCCAGGGCTGGATCTCCGGCCGGTGCTCCGGCGGCCGGGGCATGATCTCCAGCTGGGTAACGGACGCCGCGCCCTGGCGGTGCGCCGTGCCCAGGCAGTCCGCGCCGGTGTCGCCGCCGCCGATGATGATCACGTGCTTGCCGCGCGCGCTGATGGCCGGCTCAGCGACGCGGCCACCCGCCGCGGCCGCCACCGCGCGGTTGGACAGTGGCAGGTACTCCATGGCCTGGTGCACCCCGGGCAGGCCAGCGCCGGGCACCGGCAGTCCGCGCGGTACCGTCGCCCCGCCGGCCAGCACGAGCGCGTCGTAGCCCGCCAGCAGGTCGCGGGCAGGCACATCGAGGCCGGCCGCCACGCCGCAGACGAACGTGGTCCCCTCCGCGCGCATCTGATCCAGCCGCTGGTCAAGATGGCGCTTCTCCAGCTTGAACTCAGGGATCCCGTAGCGCAGCAGGCCGCCGGGCGCGTCTGCCCGCTCGTAGACGGTCACCGCGTGGCCGGCCCTGGTCAGCTGCTGCGCCGCGGCCAGCCCGGACGGCCCCGACCCGATCACCGCTACCTTCCGGCCGGTCAGCATCGCCGGGTCCGGCGGCTCGGGCGCCACCCAGCCCTCGGCCCAGGCCCGGTCGATGATCTCCACCTCGACCTGCTTGATCGTGACCGGGTCAGCGTTGATGCCAAGCACGCAGGCGGTCTCGCATGGCGCCGGGCAGAGCCGCCCGGTGAACTCCGGGAAGTTGTTGGTCGCGTGCAGCCGCTCCGCCGCCTCACGCCAGTCCCGCCGCCAGACCAGGTCGTTCCATTCCGGGATCAGGTTGCCCAGCGGACAGCCCTGATGACAGAACGGGATGCCACAGTCCATGCACCGGCCAGCCTGCTTCTCCAGCCGGCCGCGGCTGAATTCGGTGTAGACCTCGCGCCAGTCCTGGATCCTGATGTCCACCGGACGGCGGCCCGGGGTCTCCCGCCGCGTCGTCATGAAGCCCTTGGGATCAGCCATGGTGCCCGCCCCCTCAGCCGTGCGCCGCGGCCATGACGGCCTCGTCCACGTCGCGGCCTTCACTCTCAGCGAGGCGCGCCGCATCCAGCACCCGCTTGTAGTCCTTCGGCATGATCTTGCGGAACCGTGGCACCGCCGCGTCCCAGTCGGCCAGCAGCCGGGCCGCCACCGCGGATCCCGTCTCCACCAGGTGCCGCTCGACCAGGTCGTGCACGAGCGCCGCATCGCTGGCGGTGAGCAGCTCCACGTCGGCCATCTCGGTGTTCACCCGCCGCGGGTGGGGCTCAAGCACGTAGGCGACGCCACCGGACATGCCGGCCCCGAAATTCCGGCCGATCCGGCCCAGCACCAGCACGGTGCCGCCGGTCATGTACTCGCAGCCGTGATCGCCGGTGCCCTCGGCGACCGCGATGGCGCCTGAGTTCCGCACGCAGAACCGCTCACCCACCACGCCGCGCAGGAACATCTCGCCCGCCGTCGCGCCGTAGCCAATCACGTTGCCCGCGATGATCTGCTCCTCGGCGGCGAACGTGGCGTCCGGGTCAGGCGCCACGATGATCCGCCCGCCGGACAGGCCCTTGCCCAGGTAGTCGTTGGCGTCGCCCGCCAGCCGCAGGGTAATGCCCCGGGGCAGGAAGGCGCCGAACGACTGTCCGGCCGAACCGCGGAAGCGCACGTGAATGGTGTCGTCGGGCAGGCCCTCGCCACCCCAGCGCTTGGTCACCTCGTAGCCGAGCATGGTGCCGACGGTCCGGTTGACGTTCCGGACCGGAAGCTCAAGGGCGACCGCCGTGCCCTCCTGCAGCGCCCCCTCGGCGAGCTGGATGAGCGTGTTGTCGAGGGCACGGTCGATCCCGTGGTCCTGCCGTGTCGTGTTCCGGCGAGCAGCGCCATCGGCCAGGTCAGGCACGTACAGCACCCGGCTCAGGTCAAGTCCCGCCGCCTTCCAGTGGCCGATCGCGCGGGTGGTGTCGAGCAGGTCGGCCCGGCCGACCGCCTCCGCCAGGGTGCGGAACCCGAGCGCGGCCAGGTACTCGCGGACCTCGCGGGCGATGAACTCGAAGAAGTTGACCACGAACTCCGGCCTGCCGGTGAACCGCTTACGCAGCTCCGGGTTCTGCGTGGCCACGCCGACCGGGCAGGTGTCCAGGTGGCAGACCCGCATCATCACGCAGCCGGAGACCACGAGTGGCGCGGTCGCGAAGCCGAACTCCTCAGCGCCGAGCAGGGTGGCGATGACAACGTCGCGGCCCGTCTTGAGCTGCCCGTCGGCCTGGACCACGATCCGGTCCCGCAGGCCCGCGCGCAGCAGGGTCTGCTGAGTTTCGGCCAGCCCGAGCTCCCACGGAGCGCCAGCGTGCTTGAGGCTGGTCAGCGGCGCGGCGCCGGTCCCGCCGTCATGCCCGGAGATGAGCACCACGTCGGCGTGCGCCTTGGAGACGCCGGCCGCCACGGTGCCGACGCCAACCTCGGCGACCAGCTTGACGTGCACCCGGGCCGCCGGGTTGGCGTTCTTCAGGTCATGAATGAGCTGGGCCAGGTCCTCGATCGAGTAGATGTCGTGGTGCGGCGGCGGTGAGATGAGGCCCACGCCGGGCGTGGAGTACCTGGTCTTCGCTATCCACGGGTACACCTTGTGGCCCGGCAGCTGGCCGCCCTCGCCGGGCTTGGCCCCCTGCGCCATCTTGATCTGCAAGTCGTCCGCGTTGACCAGGTACTCGCTGGTCACCCCGAACCGGCCGCTGGCCACCTGCTTCACGGCGGACCGGCGCAGGTCGCCGTTGGCGTCGGGCACGTAGCGGTCCGGGTCCTCGCCGCCCTCACCGGTGTTGGACCGGCCACCCAGCCGGTTCATGGCGATGGCCAGGGTCTGGTGGGCCTCGGCGGAGATCGAGCCGTAGGACATGGCGCCGGTGGAGAACCGCCGGACGATGCTGGAGACCGGCTCGACCTCGTCGATCGGGATGGGCGCGCGGGCCGGGCGCGTCGCTGAGCCCAGCCCACGCGGGCTGCGGGTGCCCGCCTCACCCTGGCCGGCCAGGCCGGTGCCGCCGGGGCCGGCCGCGTCCACACCGTGGATACGCAGCAGGCCGCGCAGGGTCATCAGCCGGGCCGCCTGATCATCGACCAGGTGGGTGTACTCCTTGAAGATCTCGTAGCGGCGGCTGCGCGTGGCGTGCTGAAGCTTGAACACCGTTTCCGGGTTGAACAGGTGCGGCTCGCCATCGCGGCGCCACTGATACTCGCCGCCGGTCGCCAGCCGCCGGTGCACCGCGCCGCCCCGGGTCGGCAGCGCGCTCGCGTGCCGCTGGGCCGTATCGGCCGCCAGCACGTCGAAGCCGACCCCGCCGAGCCGGGATGTGGTGCCCGCGAAACAGGTGCTGATGACGTCGGCGCCGAGGCCTATCGCATCAAAGATCTGCGCGCCCGTATAGGAGGCCACCGTGGAGACCCCCATCTTCGACATGATCTTGAGCAGGCCCTTGCCGAGCGCCTTGATCAGGTTGTCGGCGGCCTTCTTCGGGGTGATCTTCCCCAGCACTCCGCGGCTGGCCATGTCCTGGACGGTCTCCAGGGCCAGGTACGGGTTCACCGCGGCCGCGCCGTAGCCGACGAGCAGGGCGATGTGGTGGCACTCTCGCGCGTCGCCCGCCTCCACCACCAGGCCGGCCTGGGTCCGGGTCCGCTCCCTGATCAGGTGATGGTGCACGGCCCCGGTAAGCAGCAGCGACGGGATCGGGGCGAGCGCGCGGTCCGCACCGCCCCCCGGGCCGGCGGTGACGCCGCGGTCGGAGAGCACGATGATCCGGGCGCCGCCCGCGATGGCCTGGGACACGTCGCCGCAGATCCCGGCCAGCCGGTCGCGCAGAGCGTCGCCGCCGCCGGCCACCTCGTAGCGGCCGTCCACGACGTAGGACGCGACCCCGGGCAGGTCGCCATCGTCGTTGATGTGGATGATCTTGCTGAGGTCGTTGTCGCTGATGACGGGGTACGGCAGCACGATCTGGCGGCAGGAGGCCGGCCCTGGCTCGAACAGGTTCCGCTCCGGGCCGGTGGACGACTGCAGGGAGGTCACCAGCTCCTCCCGGATCGCATCCAGCGGCGGATTCGTCACCTGGGCGAACAACTGGCTGAAGTAGTCGAAGACCAGCCGCGGGCGGTCCGACAGCGCGGCGATTGGCGTGTCAGTGCCCATCGAGCCGATCGGCTCCGTGCCGGCCCGGGCCATCGGGGCCAGCAGGATCCGCAGCTCCTCCTCCGTGTACCCGAACATCTGCTGCCGGGTGGTGAGTTCCTCGTGATCTGGCCGCCGCTCACCCGCACGCTCACGGTCCGGCAGGTCATCGAGCTGCAGCAGCCCTGCGTGCAGCCAGTCCTCGTACGGGTGCTCAGCCGCCAGCGCGGACTTGACATCCGCGTCCTCCAGGATGCGCCTGCTGCCGGTGTCGACGAGGAAGACCCGGCCCGGCTGGAGCCGGCCCTTGCGGACCACGTCGCCCGGATCGATGTCGAGCACCCCGACTTCGCTGGCCAGGACGACGAGCCCGTCGCGGGTCACCCAGTAACGGCCCGGGCGCAGCCCGTTGCGGTCGAGCACCGCCCCGATCACGGTCCCGTCGGTGAAGGCGACGCACGCCGGGCCGTCCCACGGCTCCATCAGGGTGCCGTGGAACCGGTAGAACGCCCGCCGCGCGGGGTCCATCTCCTCGTGGTTCTCCCACGGCTCCGGGATCATCATGAGCATGGCGTGCGGCAGCGACCTGCCGCCCAGGTGGAGCAGTTCCAGGCATTCATCGAAACTGGCCGAGTCGCTGGCCGAGTCGTCGAGGATCGGCAGCAGCCGCTCGATCCCGCGCCCGTCGGCCGAGCGCGGGAACAGGTCACTGGCCAGCATCGCCTCACGGGCCCGCATCCAGTTGCGGTTCCCGCGGACCGTGTTGATCTCGCCGTTGTGCGCGATGTAGCGGTACGGGTGGGCCAGCGGCCAGGACGGGAACGTGTTGGTGGAGAACCTCGAATGGACCAGGGCGAGGGCCGACACGAAGCTGGGGTCCGAGAGGTCCGGGTAGAACGGCTCCAGCTGAGGCGCGGTCAGCATCCCCTTGTACACGATCGTCCGCGACGACAGGCTCGGGATGTACACGCCGGCCTCGTGCTCGGCCCGCTTGCGGAAGCAGAACGCCCGCCGGTCCAGGACCAGTCCGCTCTCGCCGCCAGCTACGGCCGCGACGAAGATCTGCACCAGCCGGGGCGCCGCGGCCAGCGCCGCCTGGCCGCAGTGCGCTGGGTTGTAGGGCACGTCGCGCCAGCCAAGAACCGTCAGGTTCTCCTCGGCGGCGATCCGCTCGACGTCGGCGACCGCCCCGGAGTCCGCAGGCAGGAAGACCATCCCGGCCGCGTAGCAGCCCGGCTCCGGCAACGCGAACGGGCATGCTGTGCGGAAGAACTCGTCCGGAATCTGGGTGAGGATCCCGGCCCCGTCCCCGGTGTCGGGGTCGCTGCCGGCCGCGCCGCGATGTTCCAGATTCCGCAGCACGGTCAGCGCCTTAGCCACGGTGTCATGGCTGCGGCGGCCGGACAGGTCCGCGACAAATCCAACACCACATGCGTCGTGCTCGAACCGGCTGTCGTAGAGCCCCCCGGTCCCCGCTGAAGCGGCAGGTGCCATCAGCACTCCTGTCGTCTCGTCCGTCTTCGCGTTCTCGCATGCGGTCGGGACGACATTGGCCCTGCAGCGAACGCCGCTGAACGCGGCCGTCGCTGATCCTCGAGCTGGTGCTCAGAGGTTACATCGAGATTACGCCACCAGAGGCATCATCCCCACCCCTTACTGATCGCGAAACACCTGACCCAGCACATTCACCCGGTTCACACGCTCCGTCACAGCAACGGACGGCGCCCGCCCGCGGTCAGCCGCGGGCCGGGGCGTGGCTGCGGACGCCCGCCGCCAGGTCACTCGCCAGCGCGCGGACCGCCGCCAGGCCGGCCCCCGGGTCAGCCGCGTCGAGCAGTCGCTGGACGAACGCGGATCCGACGATCACGCCGTCCGCGAACCCGGCCACCTGCGCGGCCTGGGCGGCGTCGCGCACGCCGAGGCCCACCGCAACCGGCAGGGTGGTGGCGTCCCTGACCCGGCTGACCAGCCCGGCGGCATCGCCGCTGACCGAGTCCCTGGCCCCGGTGATGCCCATCAGCGACGCCGCGTAGACGAACCCGCGGCAGACGTCCGCGATGCGCGCGATGCGCAGCGTGGATGAACTCGGCGCCACCAGGAAGATCCGGTCCAGGCCGTGGGATTCGGCGGCCGCCAGCCACGGGCCTGCCTCTTCCGGGGTCAGGTCCGGGGTGATCAGCCCGGCGCCGCCCGCCGCCGCGAGATCGCGGGCGAAGGCCTCGACGCCGTAGTGGTCGACCGGATTCCAGTACGTCATGACCAGCACCGGCACGCCCGCGGCCGCTACCGCCTCGACCGTGCTCAGCACGTCGGTGACCCGGACTCCGCCGGCCAGCGCGCGGTGCACCGCCTCCTGGATGACCGGGCCGTCCATCAGCGGATCGGAGTAAGGCAGGCCGATTTCCACCACGTCGACCCCGGCCTCGGCGAGCGCGGTGGCCGCCGCGACCGCGCCGTCCACCGACGGGAATCCGGCGGGCAGGTACCCGATCAGGGCCGCCCGGCCGTCTGCGGCGGCCTTGTCGAAGGCAGCGCTGACCCCGGTCACCGAGCCTTCTCCGCTGGGCTGGTTTCCGCTGGGCTGGTCTTCGCAGGCAGGTGCCCGAACCACCGGGCGGCGATGTCCACGTCCTTGTCGCCGCGACCGGACAGGTTGACCAGCAGCAGTGCGTCGGGGCCGAGTTCGGCGCCCACCTCGCGCGCGCCCGCCAGAGCGTGCGCCGATTCGATCGCCGGGATGATCCCCTCGGTGCGGCAGAGCAGGCCGAACGCATCCATGGCCTGGGTGTCCGTGATGGCGCGGTAGCTGGCCCGGCCGGTGTCGTGCAGCCAGGAGTGCTCAGGCCCCACGCCGGGATAGTCCAGGCCGGCCGACACCGAGTGGGTGGTGAGCGTCTGGCCGTCCGAGTCCTGCAGCAGGTAGGTGCGCATCCCGTGGATCACGCCCTGGGAACCGGCCATCAGGGTCGCCGAGTGGCGCCCGGTGGCCAGCCCGTCACCGCCCGCTTCGCAGCCGATCAGCCGGACCGACTCATCCGGGATGAAGGCGTGGAAGATGCCGATGGCGTTGGACCCGCCGCCCACGCACGCGATCACCGCATCCGGCAGCCGGCCGGTCATGGCCAGCACCTGCTCGCGGGCCTCCACCCCAATGATCCGCTGGAAATCCCGGACCATCGTGGGGAACGGGTCCGGGCCCATCACCGAGCCGATGCAGTAGTGCGTGGTCGCGACCGTGCTCACCCAGTCGCGGAACGTCTCGTTGATCGCGTCCTTGAGGGTCCGGCTGCCCGCGGTCACCGGAACTACCTCGGCGCCCAGCATCCGCATCCTGGCCACGTTCAGCGCCTGCCGCTGGGTGTCCTCTTCGCCCATGTAGACGACGCAGTCCAGGCCCAGCAGCGCGCACGCGGTCGCGGTGGCCACCCCGTGCTGGCCCGCGCCGGTCTCCGCGATCATGCGGGTCTTGCCCATCCGCTTGGTCAGCAGCGCCTGGCCGAGCACATTGTTGATCTTGTGGGAGCCAGTATGGGCGAGATCCTCACGCTTCAGCAGCACCCGGCAGCCACCCGCGTGAGCGGCGAATCTGGGTGCCTCGGTGACCAGCGTGGGCCGCCCGGCGTAGCCGCGCAGCAGCCCGTCGAGTTCGGCCTGGAAGGCCGGGTCAGCCTGGGCTGACCGGTACTCGCGGGCCAGTTCATCGAGCGCCGACATCAGCGCCTCAGGGGCGAACCTCCCGCCGTACCGGCCGAAATGACCGGTCTCATCGGGCACCGTCTCGGCGGGGGCGCGATCTGGGCGGGTGGTGGCTGATGTGCTCATCCGCGATCACCGCGCAGCGCGGGGTGCGAGCCCGCGGTGACCAGGTCAGCCACGGCCGATCGTGGGTCCTTGCCGGTCACCAGGCTCTCCCCGACGAGCACCGCGTTCGCGCCCGCCGCGGCGTAGGCGAGCAGGTCGTGCGGTCCGCGGATGCCCGACTCGGCGACCTTGATGATCCCGTCCGGGACCCGCGGCGCGATCCGGGCGAACACGCCCCGGTCCACCTCCAGCGTGGCCAGGTTCCGCGCGTTGACGCCGATGATCTTCGCGCCGGCTTCCACCGCGCGGTCAAGCTCCTCGTCGGTGTGCACCTCCACCAGCGGTGTCAGCCCGATGGACTGGGCCCGCTCCACCAGGGACACCAGCGCGTTCTGCTCCAGCGCCGCCACGATCAGCAGGACCATGTCAGCCCCGTGCGCCCGCGCCTCCCACAACTGGTAGGAGCTGACCACGAAATCCTTGCGCAGCACCGGAACCTGCACGGCTTCCCGGACCGCGGCCAGGTCAGCCAAGCTGCCGCCGAACTTCCGCGGCTCCGTCAGCACGCTGATCACCCGCGCGCCGCCCGCTTCGTAGTCCACCGCCAAGGCGGCTGGGTCGGCGATCGCGGCCATCGCGCCCTTGGACGGGCTGGCCCGCTTGACTTCAGCGATGACCGCCACATCCTGGCCCTTCAGCGCGGCCAGTGCGTCCAGGGGCGACGGTGCCCGCCCTGCCATGTCCTTGAGCCGGTCGAGCGTCACCTGCTGCTGCCGGGCGGCAAGGTCGGCACGCACTCCGTCAAGGATCTCGTCGAGCACGCTCACGCGGTCCGCTGTCTCCTCGGGTTAGATGCCTTGCGGAACCGATCGTAGCGATGCCGCTCCGCCGCGGCTGCGGGCCCCCTCCGGACGCGAGCGCCGGAGCGCGCTGCGGCCCGGCCGGAGCGGACCGCGTCAGGCCCGCCCCAAACCCCGTTCCTCCAGGCCAGGCCCGCTATTGTGGTCAGCCCCGCCGGGCTGGCCGACACCAGGCCCACCCCGGCTGGCGGCGGTCGGGTCAACGCCGCTGCTCAACGAGTCCCACAGGGTCGCTGTGTCCGCCGGCCGCGGGCCGTGCGGAGCAGGCTGCTCGTAGCGGCTGGACATGACCGGCCAGCCGGCCCCGCGCCAGGCCACCAGCAGCCCGGCGGCGATCACGGCCAGCGCGCCGAGCAGGACGGCCCAGCGCCAAGGGACGCCAGCCATCGTGACGTGCCCGGTCAGCCGCAGCCCCGTGACACCCGGTGCCGCGCCGCCCGCCGCCGCGGGGGCGCTCCCCCCGGTGACCGAGCCAGCCTGCGAACCGCTCCCGCCCGCACCAGCCGCGGCCGCCAGGACGGCCGCCGTTCCCAGGTGCGCGGCCGCCGCCAGCGCGCCGCCGGCGCCGAACGCGGCCAGCAGCGCCCCCACCAGCCGCCGGAGGAGACCCCGGGTGGCCAGCACGGCGGCCAGGCCGGCCAGCGCCGCCAGGCCCAGCGCGCCAGCGAGGGGCACCAGGTCCTGGCCGCGTACTGACACGATCGTGGCCGGCAGCGGCTGCGGCGCGGCTGTCACCACCCGCGCCCACTCCTGCCGGACCGCGAGCAGCATGACCGCGGCACCGGCCAGCCCGAGCAGCGCCGCGAGTGTGTACTCGCGCCGCGCAGCCGCCGTGGGCGGCGTCCCGGTCATTGCGTCACCGCGTCACCGGCTCAGCCCGCGACCGTGTCCAGCACGGCCGCATCGAAGCAGGTCCGGTCACCCGTGTGGCAGGCCCCGCCGACCTGGTCCACCCGGACCAGCACCGCGTCTCCGTCACAGTCCAGCGCGACCGACTTGACGTGCTGCAGATGACCGGAGGTCTCGCCCTTCACCCAGTACTCCTGCCGGCTGCGTGACCAGTAGGTGCAGCGGCCGGTGGTGAGGGTGCGGTGCAGCGCCTCATCGTCCATCCAGCCCAGCATCAGCACCTCACCGGTGTCGTACTGCTGGGCGATCGCGGCGACCAGCCCGGCGGCGTCACGCTTGAGCCGCGCGGCGATCTGCGGATCCAGCCGGGACGGGCGCCCATTCCCGGTCACTTCCATGCTCATGCCCTGATCCTCTCTCAGGTCCGCTGGCCGGCGCCCAGCCTCCTGGCTAGATGACCGTTCCGCGGCCGGGTGCCCATTCCGCAGTCAGCCCCGGATGAATACCATCGCGGGATGACCCTAGCCCGCGATGAGCGATTGGCCCTATGCACATTGCTCGACCAGACCGGCCCACAAGCGCCCACGCTATGCGAGGGCTGGACAACCCGTGACCTCGCCGCGCACCTGGTGCTGCGGGAGCACCGGCCGGACGCGGGGGCCGGCGTGATGGGCGGCCCACTGGCCGGGTACACCCGGCGCGTGCAGCGCTCGCTCAGCAAGCGGACGCCCTACCCCCGCCTGGTGGAAACGATCAGGAACGGGCCGCCGAAGCTGTCCTTCTTCGCGATTCCCGGCATGGACGAACGGGCCAACTTTGTCGAGTACTTCGTGCATCACGAGGACGTGCGCCGGGCCGCGCCGGGCTGGGCCCAGCGGGACATCAGCACGAAGCTGACGGACGCGCTCTGGCAGCGCCTCGGCGCCGCCCGGTTCATGCTGCGCAAAGCACCGGTCGGAATCGAGCTGGTCCGGGATGACCGGCCGGCGGGTCCTGGCCAGCAGCGGGTCCGGATCACCGCCAAGGCCAGCACCCCGGTGGTCACGGTCACCGGCAACCCGGCTGAGCTGACCCTGTGGGTGCTCGGCCGGACCTCGGCCGCGCAGGTCAGGCTGGACGGCGGCGAGGCCGCGATAGAGCGGCTGGCCGCCCCGGGCTGGCGGCACTGACGGGCTACAGGCCGGCCAGCCGGCTGAGCGGAAAAGGCGGGATGAGCCGGAGCTCCACGTTCCGGTCGGTGGGCGTCCCGGTCCCGGCCGGATGGTGCAGGCCGGCCAGCGGCATGTTGGCGGCGAGTTCGCGATGCAGCGCGGCGAGATCGTCGCTGGTGTCCAGCGACCGGGGCGCGACCGGGGTGTCGTGGTCAACCATGGTGCAGACGATGGACAGGTAGCCGCCGCAGTCAGCGAGTTCGACGAGGCGGGTCTGGCAGGGCCAGTCGATGACCGCGCACGTGGTGACCTCCCAGAAGCCGCGCCGCGGGTGGCCCGGGTGCCGTCGCGGCCGGACGGCGTTGGCGTGCGTGTGACCGTTCAGCCACAGCACGACATTGGGGAACCGGTGCAACTGGGCGAGGAGGTCACCGCCGCCGAGCATGGCCCCGCCGCCGGGCCCCCGGGTGTTCGTCAGGGTGCCTGCCCCGTGGTGGGAGAAGATGATGACCAGGCGGTCGTCGTGTCCCGTGGCGACTTGCCGCCCGTCCGGCCCGTAGTAGGCCGAGTGCACCTCAGTGAGCCGCGCCTCCAGCCACCGTGCCTGGTCGCGGTCCAGGCATCCGGCGCCACCCCCGGCGAGACTGCAGGTATCCAGCGCGATGAAGCGGACGGCGGGCGTGTCGTAGGCGTAGAAGGCGGTGCCGCTGAGCCGGTTCTGTTCGGTGAAACCGTGCCCGAACGGGCGCGAGCCGGGCTGGAAGTGGGCCTGCACGAACTCCTGCCGGGTGATCGGCCGGCGGCCCGGATCGCCAGTGATCGTGACCGCCGGGCCGGTCATGAGGACCTCAGGACGCTCGGTGAACAGGTCCAGCGCCCGGTCATGGTCGAAGTCATCCGGCAGCGCCACGGGGTTCCGGGTGCCGGTGAACGCTCCGGCGAGGCGGTCGGTGATGATGCCCACGCCCTGGTCGAGGGCCTCGTGGTTGCCGAAGCACGACAGCCACGGGATCCGCAGGCCGGCTGCGGAGAACTCGCGCAGCGCGTGCTCCAGGAGTCCTGGGTAGTGCGGGAAGCCGAAGGCGCTGCGGAAGACGTCCGGGCCGCCGGGGGCCACCCCGTCCGGCTTCCAGAAGATGTCATCGGGCCAGTCCAGCGACTGGACCCCCTCGTACCGGGGACCTCCGGAATCCGGCCGTACGAGGCCGCCGTCGAAGAGGGCCAGGAAGGCCTGCGCCTCGTTCCACTGCGCGTTGTCGATAGCGTCGCCGGTGGTGACCGCCAGCTGGGGCGCCGCGCCAGTGGCCGGCCCGCAGGCGGCGTTGAGGGTGCGCAGCGTGGCGTCCACGGCGTGCGCGGTGAGTGCCTCCTGCGGGCGCTGCACGGGCAGGATCTCGGCGTACCTCGGGTCGGCGAAGTACCGGTTGAGGAACTCGAACCTGGTCGGCGACTGGACGTCGGCCAGCTGGAGATCGGTGATGTGCGCGAGGCACAGCAGCGGGCGGGCCGGGTCCGGCCCGGCCGGTGAACCGTCATCAGGTGCGCCGAGGTCGTCCCGGACGACGTGCGGCTCGCCCTCGATGATCTGGACGGCCCGGTAGGGCGCGGCGGACCCGCTGCGCAGGACCAGGCCGGCGCCCAGCCGACGATCGGTGGTCAGCGGCGGGCGCCTGCCCGTCACCCCTCGACCGCGGCCGGTGAATCAGCGGAGACGAGCACCGGGTCCGGCCGGATGGTGAGTGCGACCCGGCTGCCCGCCGGGTGAGCCGTGGCATCGGAGGTCGAGAGCTGGGCCAGGATCGTGGTGTCGCCCAGATCCACGGTGACCCGGCTGGTCGCGCCCAGGAACGTCGTGGCGATGACGGTACCGACCAGCGGCCCGGAGTCTCCCGAGCTGTCCGAGGCCAGCGTGACCGCCTCGGGCCGGACCAGCGCCGTCACCGGCCCGGCCGGGGTCGAGAGGTCCACCAGCGGCAGGTCGCGCCCGCGCACCGTCACGGTCGAGCCGCTGACGGTGCCCGCGAGCCGGTTGGTGAGGCCGACGAACTCGGCCACGAACGGGGTGGCCGGGCGCGAGTAGACCTCGGTGGGCGGCGCGAGCTGCTCCAGCCGGCCTTCCCGCATGACGCCGACCCGGTCCGCGATGGCCAGCGCCTCTTCCTGATCGTGCGTGACGAACAGGGTGGTGATGCCGACCTCGAGCTGGATCCGGCGGATCTGGTCCCGCAGCTGGGCCCGGACCTTGGCATCCAGCGCCGACAGCGGCTCGTCGAGCAGCAGCACCTGCGGCTCGATGGCCAGGGCGCGGGCCAGGGCCACCCGCTGCTGCTGCCCGCCGGAGATCTGGTGCGGGTACCGGTCCGCCTGGGTCGAGAGGCCGACCAGGTCGAGCATCTCCAGCGCCCGCCGGTCCCGTTCGTCCGCGCTGACCCGGCGCAGGCGCAGCCCGAAAGCGACGTTCTGGCGCACTGTCATGTGCGGGAACAGCGAGTACGACTGGAACACCATGCCCATGTCGCGCTTGCTGGCCGGCAGGTGAATGACATCCTTGCCGCCGACCGTGATCCGGCCGGCGTCGGCGTCCTCCAGCCCGGCGAGCAGCCGCAGCGTCGTGGTCTTGCCGCAGCCCGAGGGGCCGAGCAG
>CAYPQM010000111.1:0-22818 GCA_964412845.1 uncultured Streptosporangiaceae bacterium | reverse complement strand
CCGCCGGCGCGGGCGGTGATCACCCTGGCCCGGGCGATGTCAGCCTGGTCCGCTCCAGCGGCGTCATGGCCCTTGGCACCCTGGCCTCACGCGGCACCGGGTTCCTGCGCACCCTGGTGCTCGTCTACGCGCTTGGCGTCGTCGGGATCGCCAACGCCTACAACAACGCCAACACTCTGCCGAATACCGTCTACGACCTCATGCTCGGCGGGATCCTCACCAGCGTCGTCGTCCCGCTGCTGGTCAACGCGGCCAGGCGGGACACCGACCGCGGCGAGGCCTACGACCAGCGCATGTTCACCCTCGGCACCGCCGCGCTGCTCGCCCTGACGGTGCTGGCCACGCTGGCCGCCAGCTTGCTGGTGGCCCTGTACGCACACGCCCTCACCGGGCCGGAGCGTCACCTGACGGTGATCTTCGCCTACTTCTTCATCCCGCAGATCTTCTTCTACGGGGTGACTTCCCTGGCCGGGGCGGTGCTGAACGCACGCGGGCATTTCGCGGCACCGATGTGGACCCCGGTGATCAACAACCTCGTGGTCACCGTGGTCTTGCTGATGTTCATCGCCGTCGGCGGCATCGGCGTCAACGCATCGACGATTTCCGCGGGTCAGATTCAGCTCCTCGGCTTCGGCACCACGCTGGGCATCGTCGCGCAGACCGCGGCCCTGGTTCCCGCCCTGCGCCGGGTCGGGTTCCGCTGGCGGCCCCGGTTCGACTTCCGGCGGGCCGAAGTCGCCGAGATCCGCCGGATGGCCGCTCCCCTGTTCGGCTACATCGTCACCACCCAGGTCTCCTTCCTGGTCGTGCAGAACGTCGCGAACGCGGCGTCGGTGCACGCCGGGAGCGACTCGTTCTCCACCTACAGCTACGCCTGGCAGCTGTTCCAGATGCCGTACGCGATCATTGGCATCTCGGTGATCACCGCGCTGCTGCCCCGGATGAGCGCGCACGCCGCGGAGCGCCGGTACTCGCTGGTCCGCGATGACTTCTCCGCTGGGGTCCGGTTGTCGTCGGTCATCGTCGTGCCGGCCGCCCTGCTGCTCGCGGTGCTGGGAGCGCCACTGACCGAGTTCCTGTTCGCCCTGGGACACGGCAGCACCTCGGTCACGGAGGCGCGTTACATCGGCGAAGTGTTCGGTGTCTTCTCGCTCGGCCTGGTGCCGTACATGGTTTTCCAGTTGCTGCTGCGGGTCTTCTACTCGCTGCACGACAGCCGGACCCCGATGTTCATCGGGGTCGCCGTGATGGCCGTCAACATCGCGGCCAGCCTCCTGTCGCTGACCGTGCTGCCGGCCGGGCACGTGGTGCAGGGTCTCGGCATCGCCTTCGGGCTGTCGAACATCGTCGGCGCGGCAGTGTCCTGGCGCATCCTCAGCCGGCGTCTGGACGGCCTGGATGGTCACGGGGTCGCCAGCACCCTGCTGCGGATGCATGCCGCTGCCCTGCCCGCCCTGATCCTCGCCTGGGCCACGACGTTCATGGTTGGCGTGATCTTCGCGCCCGGGCCGCTCTTCGGCTTGGTCACCGTGCTGATTGGCGGCAGCGGAGGTCTCCTGCTCTACGTCCTGTTCGCCCGGGCCCTCCGGATCGCCGAGGTGACCGATCTCGGCGACACTCTGAAGGCACGTCTGGGCCGATGACGGTTAATCCTGCGGCGCAGGTCAGGTGCCTGATGCCGCCAAGTGGTCTTACCGCGCCGCGGCGCGCGGCAAGAGATCTCCCCGCTGAGGCAGGAACCGGGTTATCGTCATTCCAAGCAGGGTCACTCGCTGGTAACGGTTTCCGCCGAGGGGTACTGGGGCAGCGCCACGGAGCCGTGCGCCGCTTAGCATGGTGTCCAGCAGCACGGTTCCGTACTCCGCTCGCTGATGGCTACGGGGGCTCGGAAGGAGGGTCGAGAGCCCGCCCCGCTCTTGACTGCAGGCTATGAGCACCTTCATTTCTGAACCTGGTACCCGGCTTGGTGGTCGTTACCGGCTCGAGGACCGAATCAACGCCAGCAGTGGCTGGGCCGCATGGATGGCCATCGACGAGACGCTGGCCCGGCCGGTCACCGTGCTCACCTTCGCACCGGGCTTCCCGCGCCTGCACGAGGTGATAACCGCCGCACGCTCGGCGAGCAGGCTCACCGACGCGCGCCTCGCACAGGTCTTCGACGTGGAAGACGACTGGGACCATGCCTACATCGTGATGGAGTGGGTGGCCGGCGACTCGCTCGATGACCTGCTCGCTGACGGCCCTCTCGACCCGGCGCATGGTGCCGAGATCGTCGCCGAGGGAGCCGAGGCTCTCGCCGTGGCGCACGAGGCCGGACTGGCTCACCTCTGCCTGACTACCGATTCGCTGCGCTGGACCCCCGGCGGTGGCGTGAAGGTGCTCGGTCTCGGCATCGACGCGGCCCTGTCCGGAGCCACCGCCGATGACCCGGCACTCGCCGACACCCGCGGCCTCGCCATGCTCCTCTATGCGGCGCTGACCTGCCATTGGCCAGGACCGGACAGCCCGACACTGCCGCCGGCTCCGATGGCCGACGGACGGCCACGCAGCCCGCGCCAGGTCTGTGCGGGCGTGCCCGCATCCATCGACGAGGTCACCTGCCAGGCGCTGTTCCAGCGGGAGCGCCGCCGGGGACCGCCGCTCACCACGCCAGCGCTGTTCGCTGATGCGCTGGCCGAGGTGATTCCAGCCCCGCTCGCCCCGCCGCCCGCCGCACCGGCCACGGCGCCGCAGCGAAACACGAGCTACGGCGGCCCAGACATGCCGTCCGGCCCGCCTCCCGAGCGGCAGTACTGGAGCCCGGGAGACCAGCCGCCGGGCGGCCGTCCGCGGCCGGAGCAGCGGCCGCGCCCCGGCCGGCCGGCGGCCAACCGGGCCGTGATCGCCGTGGTGGCCGTGATCGTCCTGGTCGCCATTGCCATCGGCGTCTGGAGCCTCGGGCGGCACCCCGCCACGTCATCCCCAGGAGCCCCGGGCAGCAGCCAATCTGCCAATCCGTCGGGCGGGGCCGCGGCAGCGCCGCTCACGCCGGCCAGCGCGCACGGGTTCGACGTCTACAGCAATGACGCCTCGAACGAGAACGACCAGCACGCCGCGCTGGCGATTGACGGGAATCCCGCCACCGACTGGTACACGCAGTTCTACATCGGCAACCCGGTGTTCGGCGGGCTCAAGCCAGGCACGGGGCTGATCCTGGACATGGGCAAGTCGGTGAAGCTGAGCTCGGTGCAGGTGACCTTCGGCCAGGCCGTCGGCGCCGATGTCGCAGTCGAGGTCGGCAACAACAACACCCGGGCCAAGTCCACTCTGTCCACCTTCACCACAGTGGCCAAGGCGACGGATATCGGCGGGACGTACACGTTCCGGACGAAGAGTTCAGCCACCGGCCGCTATGTGCTGATCTGGTTCACGAAACTGCCACCGCTCGCCGGGTCAGGCAACAAGTTCGAGGCGCAGATCTACAACATCGTCGTGCGGGGATCGGGCTGAGCCATGCCCGGCCAGTCCGGGCAGGCGCTGCCTGATCCGCGCGGGGCGCCTGAGCAGCGACTCACTGACAGTGACCTGCTCCGCCGCCACGTCAGCGGAGACAAGGATGCGTTTGGCCTGCTGTTCTTGCGCCACCGTGACCGCCTCTGGGCGGTAGCCCTGCGCACGCTCGCCGATGCCGACGAGGCGGCAGACGCGCTCCAGGATGCGATGATCTCGGCGTTCCGGCGGGCCGGCGACTTCCGTGGGGACTCGGCAGTGACCACGTGGCTGCATCGCATTGTCGTCAATGCCTGCCTGGACCGGCTGAGGCGCAAGGCGGCCCGGCCGGCCACCAGCGGGATGGACGAGCGCACGCTGGACGCCCTCGCGGTCGGGGCGCCCGGCCCGCATCACGCGGACCATGCGGCGAACACGGAAACGTCGCTCGACGTGCTGGCGGCGCTGCGGACGCTGGCCTACGAGCAGCGCGCAGCGCTGGTCCTCGTCGACATGCTCGGCTACTCAGTGGCTGACGCGGCCGAGGTGCTCGGAGTCTCCACCGGCACCGTGAAGAGCAGGTGTGCCAGAGGGCGCGCGCGGCTGCTCCCCCGGCTGGCGCACCTTCGCGGGGCGCCGCGCGGCGACCATGGCGCCGCGACCCAGGCCGCCCAGGCCCAGCCCGGCCGGAACCAGCCGGGTGGCCCGCGCGTCTCAGCTGGGGAGGGGGGTGACAGCCAGGCATGAGAGGCCATGTGGACGCGGAGGCCCTGGCCATGTGCCGGGAAGGGCTGCTCCACAGGCGCGCGACGGCCCGAATCCGCGCGCACCTGTCCGGCTGCGCCCGCTGCGCTGAGCTGGACGCTGGGCTCGCCGAGGTGCCCACGCTGCTGGCCTTCACATCTGTGCCGGCGATGCCACCCGAGCTTGCCACCCGGATCGAGGCGGCCCTGGCCGCCGAGGCAGCCGGCCGGCCGGCCGAGGCCGCCCAGCCAACTGTGCCGGCGGCCTCACCCGCTGCGGAGCGCCCGCACACCGGCCCCCAGCGCACGCGATGGGGCAGGCCTGGTGTGGCCCAGCGGGTCCTGGCCTACGCCGCCGCCATCGTCGTGGTGGCCGGAGGCGGCGGCTACCTGCTCTCGCACCTGGCGTCGGGGTCATCGGGCCCAGCTTCGACCAGCGCCGGGGCCCCGGCGCACGGCGCGGTCCCGGGGGCGCAGTCCGAGGGGCAGGCCAGCTCCGCGACCGGCAGCAGCGGCCTCCTGCTGATCGCCAGCGGCACGGACTACCGGCCCGGGCGGCTCCCGGCGCAGGCCACCGCGGCTCTGGCGCGCTACGCGCCGGACACCCGGCTGTCAGCGCCGGCCTAACAGACCCCGTCCGCACCTGTGCCGAGCAGGCAGATCCTGCAGCCGCGCAATCTCGCCGCGCTAACGGCCTGTGTGGCCAGGATTGCCGGGGGACACCAGCCGCAACTGGTGGATGTGGCCCGGTACAACGGCCGACCGGCCACGATCATCGTGCTGCGCCGCACCGCGCAGGCGCCCGCCGAGGTGTGGGTGGTCGGCCCGGCGTGCTCGGCCACACGCAGCGATGTCATAACCCACACGGGGCTTCCCGGTTCCGGCTGAGCGTCGCCCTGGCCTAGGCTCGCGTGGCTGCTGACCGCGGGAATCTCCGCGCCCTAGTATCGGTTGACGCCGGTGCAAGTCGAGGAAAGGGCATGCAGACGTGACCGACATTCGGGATGTCATCATTATCGGGTCAGGTCCGGCCGGATACACCGCGGCGGTCTATGCCGCACGGGCCCGGCTGAACCCGCTGGTGTTCGAGGGTTCTGTCACGGCCGGTGGCGCGCTGATGAACACGACGGACGTCGAGAACTTCCCGGGCTTCCCGGACGGGGTCATCGGCCCTGACCTGATGGACGGGATGCGTAAGCAGGCCGAGCGGTTCGGTGCGGAGCTGGTCACCGATGACGTGACGGTGGTGGACCTCAAGGCCAACCCCAAGGTCATCACCGCCGGCAGCGACACCTACCTGGCCAGGACCGTGATCATCGCCACTGGCTCGCGGTACAAGGAACTCGCCGCCGATGGTGAGAAGCGGCTGTCCGGGCACGGGGTGTCCTGGTGTGCGACGTGCGACGGCTTCTTCTTCCGCGAGAAGGACATCGCGGTGGTCGGCGGGGGTGACTCCGCCCTGGAGGAGGCGACGTTCCTGACCCGGTTCGCCAACTCGGTGACGGTGATCCACCGCCGGGATGCGCTGCGCGCGTCGAAGATCATGCAGGATCGCGCGTTCGCCAACCCGAAGGTGGCTTTCCGCTGGGACAGCGAGGTCATCGAGGTGCTGGGCGAGACCAAGGTCACTGGCGTCAGGCTGCGTAACACGAAGACCGGCGAGGAGAGCACGCTGCCGGTGCAGGGCATGTTCGTGGCTATCGGCCACGACCCGCGCACCGAGCTGTTCGCCGGCCAGCTGGCGATGGACGACGAGGGTTACCTGATCGTTGAGCAGCCCTCGACCCGCACCGGCGTCGATGGCGTGTTCGCCGCGGGTGATGTCGTGGATCACACCTACCGTCAGGCCGTGACGGCGGCTGGGACAGGTTGTGCCGCCGCGCTGGACGCCGAACGCTGGCTCGCGGACCACGAGTCCTGAAGCCTGAAGCCCCGAGAGAACCGGAAAGGAAAGTACCACTGTGGGTGCAACCAAGATCGTGACCGATGACAGCTTCGAGGCCGACGTGCTGAAGAATTCCAAGCCGGTCATCGTGGACTACTGGGCCGAGTGGTGCGGGCCGTGCAAGCAGGTCGCTCCGGTGCTTGAGGAGATCGCCAAGGAGCACGCCGATAAGATCGACGTGGTCAAGCTCAACATCGAGGAGAACCCGCAGACGGCGCAGAAGTACGGGATCATGCTCATCCCGACCCTGAACGTGTTCTCCGGTGGCGAGGTCGTCAAGCAGGTCGTCGGGGCCAAGTCCAAGTCCGCCCTGCTCCGCGAAATCGCCGACTTCATCTGAGGTCGCCGGGCCGCCATGGGCTGGCCGATAGCCGCGAGGATCAGGAGCCTTAGTGCCCGACACGCACATTAGCGAGCCTGACATCCGCACCCTCTCCTCCAGCCTCGTCTACGAGGACGCCTGGATGGTGCTGCGGCAGGATCAAATCGAGCGCCGGGACGGCAGCCGGGGCAGCTACGCGGTGGTGGACAAGCCTGACTTCGCGCTCGTCATCCCGGCCGACCGGGACAGGTTCTGCCTGGTCGAGGAGTACCGGTACCCGGTGGGACGCCGATCGTGGGCGTTCCCACAGGGTGCCTTCCCCGGCCGGGGTACCGGGGATCCCGAGGAGCTGGCCCGGCTTGAGCTGATCCAGGAAACGGGGCTCACCGCCCGCCAGCTGATCCTCCTGGGTTTCCTGCACAGCGCACATGGCCTGAGCAGCCAGGGCTTTCACGCGTTCCTGGCGACCGGGCTGACAGCCGGCCCCCCGCAGCGCGAGGCCGAGGAACAGGACATGCAGCAGGCCTGGGTCTCCCGGGCCCGATTCCGGGAGATGATCCGGGACGGATCCATCACGGATGACGCGACGGTCGCCGCATTCGCGCTGTTGCTGCTGCATGAAAACTTCGCTACCTAACGCAAAGAACCTGGCCCTGCCGACCGCCCTGACGTGGCCTGCGCTGCCTGGGCGACACGCCCTACGCGAGGCGCAGGGCCCGCTCGGGGCTCATCGAGCCGAGCAGCCGCTCCAGGGCCACCTCGACGTCCTCGCGCCACGACACGGCGGTCTTGAGCTCCAGCCTGAGCCGCGGATAGTGCAGGTGCGGCCGGACCGTCTTGAACCCCACCGCCAGCAGGTAGTCGGCGGGCATCACGCAGGACAGGCCTTCGGAGCGCAAGTCGCCGAACGCCTCGATAGCCTTGACGCCGCGCCGGGTCAAGTCCTTGGCCACGCCCTGCACCAGCATCCGGCCCAGTCCTCCACCAGCGAATTCGCCGAGAACGTGCGCGGTCATCAGCAGGACCGCGTCCGCACTGACCGGGCTGGTCGGGAAGGCGACTGACCGCGGGATATACATGGGCGGCGCGTACAGGACATATCCGGCCGGCGCCCCGTCCACATAAACGATCTTGCCGCAGCTTCCCCACTCCAGCAGGGTGGAGGAGATCCACGCCTCTTTCTCCAGGGCCGGATCACCCACTTCCTGGGCCCGGGCGTGACTGACCGGATCGAGTTCCCAGAACACGCAGCGACGGCAGCGATGCGGCAGGTCGCCAAGGTTGTCGAGGGTGATGCTGACAAGACGGCGCGGCACTGGCACCCCTGTGTTCGTGGCAGCGGGCAGTTTCCTGCGGGCGGCCGGTGGCGGGAATCCTGGGTACCCCCGGGCACGCCCCCTAGCGGACACGTACCCTGACATGGTACCCATCCCACTGAAGGAGAGACCGTGTTGCCCGAGTCCCAGCAAGCAGACAGCCCACTGGTGCCCGCGCCCCCGGCAGCAGCCGTGGCCGCCGCCGCGGCTGGCCGCGGAGCTGGCGCCAGGGTACACCGTGGCTCTCAGGAGCCAGAGGAAACCCTCCAGCCCCGCGGATCACGCGTTGACCGGTACGTGGATCAGTACGCGAGCCGGGCCCGCGGAATGGTCGCCTCGGAGATCCGCGCCCTGTTCGCGGTGGCGGCCCGGCCCGAGATCGTGTCCCTGGCCGGTGGCATGCCGTTCATCGCCGCGCTGCCACTCGACGCGGTAGGTGAGATGGCCGGCCAGCTCGTCTCGGGGCACGGGTCGGTAGCCCTGCAGTACGGCACCGCCCAAGGCGACCCTGGCCTGCGCGAGGAGATCTGCGAGGTGATGTCCCTGGAGGGCATCCGGGCGCACCCCGACGAGGTCGTCGTCACGGTCGGCTCGCAGCAGGCTCTCGACCTGCTGACCAGGATCTTCGTGGACCCCGGCGACGTCGTGCTCGCCGAAGGACCGTCGTATGTGGGCGCGCTCGGCACCTTCACCTCATATCAGGCGCAGGTCGTGCATGTCCCGATGGATGACCAGGGCCTCATTCCTGAGGCCCTGGAAGAGGCGATCACCCGGCTGGCGGCCGAAGGCCGCCGGGTCAAGTTCCTCTACACCGTCCCGACGTTCCACAACCCGGCCGGCGTCACGCTGGACGCTGAGCGCCGGGTCCGGGTGATGGACATCTGCCAGCGGGCAGGCCTCCTGGTGATTGAGGACAACCCGTATGGGCTGCTCGGATTCGATGGTGACCCCCAGCGGGCGCTGCGTGCCGACGACCCACAGGGCGTGGTGTACCTGGGCACGTTCTCCAAGACGATCGCGCCGGGCCTGCGAGTCGGCTGGGCCGCCGCCCCGCCCGGGATCCGGGACAGGCTCGTCCTCGCCGCCGAGTCCGCGGTGCTCTGCCATTCCAGCCTGGCCCAGCTGATGGTCCGCGAGTACCTGGCCTCGCAGCCGTGGCGGGAGCAGGTGAAGGTCTTCCGTGAGCTGTACCGGGAGCGCAGGGACGCCATGCTGGACGCACTGACCGCGCTGATGCCCGAGGGCTGCCGGTGGACCAGGCCTGCCGGAGGCTTCTACGTCTGGCTGCAGCTCCCGCCGGGCGTGGACTCCAAGGCCATGCTGCCCCGGGCGATCTCGTCCCGGGTGGCTTATGTCCCGGGCACCGGCTTCTACGCGGATGGGTCCGGAGCCGACCATCTGCGGCTGTCCTACTGTTACCCGGAACCGGACAGGATCAGGGAAGGTGTCAGGCGGCTGGCTGAGGTGGTCGGCACCGAGGTGGAACTGCGGTCTACGTTCGGAGCGCCCCGGCCCGGCGGTACGCCGGCTGTCATGGGCCCCGCAGGCCTGACCGGGCCCGCCGGCGCCGATGTGTCGCGATGAGTGACCTGGGGAGCGTCCTCATCCTCGCCGGAGGTCTGTCGCCGGAACGCGAAGTCTCGCTGCGGTCTGGTGACCGGCTGCGCGACGCGCTCCAGGAGGCGGGCGTGGACGCCAGGACCGTCGATGCCGACTCCGCGCTGATCCCGGCGATTATCGCGGACCCGCCGGACGCGGTCTTCCCGGCGATCCATGGTGCCTGTGGCGAGGACGGGTCGATCAGGGAAGTCCTTGCCCTGCTGAGCGTGCCTTATGTCGGCTCAACCGCGGACGCCAGCCGGTTCGCGTTCGACAAGCCCACCGCGAAGACTGTCGTCAAGCAAGCTGGACTGCTCACTCCAGAATCTGTGACCCTGCCCCGGGAGACTTTCCATGACCTGGGCGCCAGTGCGGTGCTCGACCGGATTGTGGCCATGCTGGGGCTGCCGCTCTTCGTCAAGCCCGCGCGCGGTGGCTCGGCTCTGGGTGCGGCCCGGGTGATGACCGCCGAGGACCTGCCCGGCGCGATGATCGGCTGCTTCGCCTACGGCGATACCGCACTCGTCGAGCGTTGCGTCACCGGCACCGAAGTCGCCGTGGGCGTTCTTGACCTCGGCCGGGGGCCAGAAGCGCTGCCGGCCGTGGAGATCCTGCCGGTCAGCGGTGCCTACGACTACGCCGCCCGATACACAACGGGCCAGACGGAGTTCTATACGCCGGCCCGGCTGCCGAGGGATGTGGCGGCCGCCGCGGCGGCCGCCGCCGTCACCGCCCACGCCGTGCTTGGCCTGCGGGACCTGTCTAGGACAGACCTGATCATTGCGGATGGCCAGGTGTTCTTCCTGGAGGTCAACGTCGCGCCCGGGATGACCGAGACGAGTACCTTCCCGATGGCCCTGGAGGCGGCCGGGCTTGATCTCGGGGTAGCCTGCCGGGACCTGCTCTGCCTGGCCGCCGCCCGCGGCAACTGACCCGGTCGCGTTACCGATCTGGCCGTGGCCGACCCGCAGTCGGACGGCGCTAGGCTCAGGCCGTGACTTCACGCAAGAGCTTCGGTAGTGACAACCATGCAGGAGCCCACGACGCGGTCCTGCGCATGATTTCCGCCGCGAACGCGGGTGACGCCCACGCGTACGGTGCCGACGCGTGGACAGCGCGAGCCAGCGCTGAAATCCGGGGTTTGCTCGCGGCGCGCGGCGGTGTCTACTTCGTCTTCAATGGCACCGCCGCCAACGTGCTGGGACTCAGTTTGCTGCTCCGCCCGCACGAGGCTGTGATCTGTGCGGACAGCGCTCACCTGAACGTGGACGAGTGTGGTGCTCCGGAGCGGGTGCTTGGCAGCAAACTGCTGCCCGTGGCCTCCCGGGACGGCAAACTGACTCCCGAACTCGTCGCCACCCGGCTGGGCGGCCGGGGAGATGAGCACCGGGTCCAGCCGAGGGCGGTCGCCATCGCCCAGGTGACCGAGCTTGGCACCTGCTACACGCTCGACGAACTCCACCGGCTCGGTGAGTTCTGCCGGGCCCACGATCTGCGGCTGTATATGGACGGGGCCCGGCTGGCGAATGCTGCCGCCCACCTCAACTGCGATCTGGCGGACCTGGCCGCCCACGTGGACGTGCTCAGCTTTGGCGGCACCAAGAACGGCGCGGTCGGCGTGGAAGCCGTTGTCCTGATGGCCGAGGATCTGGACGGAAGCGTTCCTTTCCAGCGCAAGCAGCAGATGCAACTGGCATCCAAGATGCGGTTCCTCGCGGCGCAGTTCATCGGCCTGCTGGAGGACGGGGTCTGGCTAAAGAACGCCCGGCACGCGAACGCCATGGCCCAGCGCCTCGCGGCCGGGGTCCGCGAGATTCCTGGTGTCGAGCTGCAACAGCCTGTCGAGGCCAACGCGGTATTCGCGGCCATGGATCCGCGGGACATCGAGCCGCTACAGCGGTTGTGGGGATTCCATGTCTGGGACGAGCAGGATCACGTGGTGCGCTGGATGACCGCGTTCGACACGTCCGAGACCGATGTGGATGCCTTCATCGCCAGTCTGCGTGAGGCGGCACTCTCCCGGGTGTGAAGTTACCGCGGAAGCCTGTTTCACGTGAAACCGTTCAGGCGAGGACGCTGCGCCGGTCTTGTCGCCGGGCAGCGCACATATGAAGGGCAACGTCACCGGGCTGTCGGCGACCTTCCCCCCAGCCTTCCCCGGAGTTCCCTGCGGACTTCCCCGGCGACACGGACGGAGGCAACGGTCCGGGACGGAGGCAACGGCCCGGCCAGCAATCGTCGGCGTCTTCCACTTTGCAGATTGCCTCGACCTCCCGGCTGGCCTTCTCGTTCCAGGCCTGGATAGCTGCCTCGGCGCGGTATTCGGTGCCCTCATCCGTTGATCACCGCGTCCTCGGTACGGGTCGCCCGTAGCGTGTCCGTGGTCCGCCTTCGGTGGCAAATACGCGGCGATGGCGATGGGCAGGATCAGCGACATGTGCTCTCTGCTGTCGCTGTGCGCCTGATTCCTTGGTCCGGTCCGTACGAGCAGGAGTCTTCGCTCTCCCCCGCAGGAGAGTCAAAGCGGCCCCGTTCACCCAGAAGCACCCCGGGGTGCCTGACCTGATCGCAACAATGACCAGACAGCAATGCAGGGAGAGCCATCACTATGGCTCAATGCGAGGCATTGCCCATCACCGGCTGGAGCGGCAGGTAAGTCCCGATCGCCTGGGTAGTCTCCGCTCAGCTTCAAGCACGGTCGGTCGCGCATTGCTGCATGAAGGGCAACCTCCTGGACCAGGCCTATCCGCCACCCCCGGGCGATTCCGCCCGCACGAAGCTCATCGAGGACAACCTTGCTGCCCTCTGGCGCAACTATGCCGCCCTCGGCTACCAGCGACTGACCTACACACCGCGAGCGTGCTGGAGAGCGATCTGATCGTGCGATGGGGGGACTCCGCGCATCACTGCGGTGCTACTCACCCCGGGCGACGAGACGGCCGGTGAGCGGCTGGCCCGGCGGGAGATCGGGAGCCAGCTTGACGCGCATCGTGGCCGTATCAAGGTGATGGCTCGGCGACTGGACGAGATGGCGCCATCGTGGATGGTCCGGGTGCCGACTGACGGGCGCGAAGTCGTCAGCATCCCGTGCGACCTGATCGCGACGACGCACTGGGCGGTCTGACGCCGGAAGGCCGTCCAGCCTGGCCTGAGGACGCCAGGAGCGGCATTCCCGTCCCGTTACCCCTTTCCTCGTCGCCCACTCGTCCCGTGAGATTGGGTCGCCCACTCGTCCCGTGAGATTGGACAGCCTTTAAACCGAGACCAGGGTTACCGCACTCGCAAAACCACGACCCAGGTTTCACGTGAAACCGACACCACGCCGACTAGCGCCAACTCTGCTATCGCCACACTGGACTGTCACCACACCGGGAGTTGGTCACCTTGCGTCTCACGCCGGTCGCCCCAAACTAGGGCACCAGCACAGAGCGCGGCGCTGCATAAGCGTCGCCACAATCGCCTCCGCATGGCCGACCGGTCTGGTCTTATCCAGGCACATCTCGGCCCGGCGCGGGGGCCCCGACGCCCGATATCCGACGCCCGACGCCCGACGCCCGACCAAGGATGCCGCAGGCGGCAATCAGGCGCTAAGCGTCCGGTCCCAGCCGGGGGACATGGTGGCCACGATCCGCTCCAGGTCTTCGATAGACCCGAACTCGACGACAATCTTCCCCTTGCGCCGGCCGAGCTCGACCTTGACCCGGGTATCGAACGCGTCGGAAAGCCGGTCCGCCAGGTCGCTGAGGGCCGGCGCCAGTGGCTGCTTCTCCGGAGCGCGCCGCGCCTTGGCCGGGCGCGTGTCGCCCAGCGCCACGATCTCCTCGACCGCCCTGACCGACAGGCCCTCGGCCACGATGCGGTGCGCCAGGTGATCCTGCGCCGCCGGATCGTCTAGTGACAGCAGCGCACGGGCATGTCCCGCGCTCAGCACCCCGGCGGCCACTCGCCGCTGCACCGCCGGCGGGAGATGAAGGAGTCGCAGCGTGTTCGAGATGTGCGGCCGTGAACGCCCGACCTTGCGAGCCAGTTCCTCATGCGTGGCACCGAAGTCGTCAAGCAACTGCTGATAGGCCGCAGCCTCTTCGAGCGGGTTGAGCTGCTCCCGGTGCAGGTTCTCCATGAGCGCGTCCCGGAGCAGCTCATCATCGGCAGTCGCCCGGACAATCGCCGGAATCTGCTCCAGTTCGGCCCGCTGACACGCGCGCCAGCGCCGCTCACCCATGATCAGCTCATAGCGGCCCGGCATGACCTTGCGGACCACCACCGGCTGCAGCAAGCCGACCTCCCGGATCGATGCGGCAAGCTCGTCGAGAGCCTCCTCATCGAAGGCCAGCCGAGGCTGGCGCGGATTAGGCGTCACCGAGCCGATCGACAGTTCCTCAAAATAGGCGCCGCCCACGGCATGCTGCTCAGCGCCCGCCAGCCCGGCCGGGCCACCCATCTCCGCCCCGTCACGGCCGCCCGGCCCTTCCGGGGCACCTAGGGAAGATACGGGCGGGGCAGTCGGTATCAGGGCGCCCAGGCCCTTGCCGAGTCCCCGCTTCTGCTGGGCCATCGCTTCTCCTCGCAGTGCAGTCCGTACCGACGTGAGGTCCGTGCTGGCGACCCTCCGGCGATGCCTCGCCGGCTCCCGCCAGGAGCATCCTCCTGCGCGACACCGACGTCCAGCCCGCCGCATACGGCTCCCGTCTAGAGCATGCCACCCGTCACCGAGCAGTGCGGCCACAGCGAAATAGTCCCCGGTGCGGTGCGTCTCTGTATGGGCCGGTCAAACCCCGGCTGGCTGTCCCGGACTCCGAGGCCAAGATCGCCAATCCGGCGGGGCTGTGCTGGTCTGTGCTGCCCAGGCTGAGGCAATTGCGACAGGTGCGCGCTCGCGCTCGCCAGATCGGGCCGCAAGCGGCCTTCCGCACATCGTCCCGCTCAGCCAGCCCGGCCAGCCAGCTCAGCCAGCCCGGTCAGGCCAGCCAGCCCGGTCAGCCGGCCCGGTCCATCGGAGGTGCCCGGTGCGCCATTTCCCTGGCCGCCTCAAGGTAGGCGAGCGCCCCGCTTGACCCGGGGTCGTACGTCATCACGGATTGCCCGTAGCTCGGCGCCTCGGACACCCGCACGTTCCTGGGGATGACTGAGCCGAGCACCACATCTCCGAAGTGCTCACGGACTTCGTCCGCCACCTGGGAGGCGAGCCGGGTTCGCGAGTCGTACATGGTCAGCAGGATCGTTGAGACCATCAGCGTCGGGTTCAGGTGGCTCCTGACCAGGTCCACAGTCCGGAGCAGCTGCTCCAATCCCTCCAGCGCGTAGTACTCGCACTGAATCGGGATGAGCACCTCTTCAGCGGCAACCAGGGCATTAACCGTGAGTAGCCCCAAAGACGGCGGGCAGTCAATCAGAATGTAGTCAAGCTGTGACGCATCGTAGGCAGCGAGCGCTCTGGACAGCCGCGACTCCCGCGCTACGAGAGGCACCAGTTCGATCTCAGCCCCGGCCAGGTCGATCGTGGCCGGGGCGCAGTAAAGCAGCGGAATGTCGTCCACCGCCCGGATGATCCCGGCCAGCGGGCGGTCGTCGACAAGCACGTTGTAGACCGACAGTGTCCCGGCGCGGTGATCGACGTCCAGGGCCGTAGACGCGTTTCCCTGCGGATCCAGGTCCACCACCAGCACGCGTGACCCGTGCTGGGCCAACGATGCGGCCAGGTTGACCGCGGTGGTGGTCTTGCCCACCCCGCCCTTCTGGTTGGCGATGGTGATGACCCGGCACGTGCCGGGGCGGGGCCAGTCCCGTTCCCGACCCACGGGTCTGCCTGCGGCCGCCGGCTCTTTTGCGCCAGGAACCACGGATTCGCCGTCCGCTGAGTCGCTCAACGCAAGTCCTCCACCCCGGGCGGACATGTCGGCCTGGTCTCCAGATTCACGTGAAACCGCCGCCGACAAAGCCTGCCGTACTCGCCGGGCCGCCCCGGAGTCGTCCTGCGCATCCCTGTGATCCACAGAAGGTTGCTCCCTGCCAATAGCCTCCGAGTTGCCCGCGCCGAGTGCACGATCCGCTCCCTCCGCTGGCCAGCCGAGACCCCGAACGACGCGCGGCGGTTGGCCCGGGACCGGATCCCAGGAGCCCGGCCCCGGTCTCTCCGGCCATCCAAGGCCGCTAGCGGAAGCCACCGCTGCGCTCCTCTCCCTGCCTGCCCCCGGCGTCGCTGCTTCAGTGACCGCCCGCGATCAACCGGACCACTGTCGCAGCCCGATCGACCTTACCGCCCCCGGCCCGCAGAACGGTCACGTCTCCCGCGCCCAGCCTGCGCAATACCGGACGGGCACGGGCCACTTCCTCCTGCGCTCCGTCTCCCTTGATGGCGATGACCAGCCCACCCGGGCGGGCCAGCCCCAAAGCCAGCCCGGCAAGTTTCTCCAAGGGCGCCACGGCACGTGCGGTCACGACATCCGCGGCCAGCTTCCCCGCCAGGTCCTCGGCCCGAGCGCACCGAACCTGGACGTTACGCAGGTCCAGAAGCCGGACGCACTCCTCCAGGAAGGCAGCGCGCCGCTCCATCCGCTCCAGCAAGATCACTTGGACATCCGGGAGCAGCAATGCCAGCACGATTCCCGGCAGCCCGGCACCTGACCCAAGGTCAACAAGCGTCGACGGGTGCGGCACCAACTCCGCGACGGCCGCGCAATTCAGCACGTGCCTGCTCCACAGCCGTGGCACCTCCCGCGGCCCGAGGAGCCCCTGGGTCACACCGGCGCCCGCCAGCAACCGGACATACTCATGCGCAACGGGAAGGGCAGCCCCGAACACGGCGTGTGCTTCCGGGGGAGGAGGGGGCGCCGTACCCGGCCATAGCGCGGACGGCGACGTGCTGGCTGGCCGCACCGACGGGCCGCCAACCCCACCAGGGTCAGCCGACAGGAAAAACGACCACTCGGCGGTTCGGCTCCTCACCCTCGGACTCACTGCGCAGTCCCGAGGCCGCGACGGCGTCGTGCACAACCTTGCGCTCGAACGGGGTCATGGCGTTCAGCCGCTTCGGGACGCCGCTGGTCCTGACTTCCTCCGCCGTGTCCCGGCCCAGTTCGGCGAGCTCCGAACGGCGCCGAAGCCGGTACCCGCCGACGTCCAGCATGATCCTGGTTCGCATGCCGGTCTGCCGGTGCACGGCCAGCCGGGTCAGCTCCTGCAACGCTTCCAGAACTTCGCCTCGCGGTCCGATCAGCTCCTGCAGCGTCGCCCCGACCACTGATACCAGCGCCCGGTCCCCTTCAACGTCCATGTCGATGTCGCCGTCAAGGTCCGCCACGTCGAGCAGTCCTTCAACGTAGTCCGCGGCGATCTCGCTCTCCTGCTCGAGATCGGCCGCGTCCGCCTGCGGCCGGGCCCCATCGTCGCCGTCGCCGTCGCCGTCGGCCTGGCCGGATGCGAAACTTTCACCCTCGCCGGGCGCCGAAGCCACCCCATCCAGCTCGTCCAGCTCCATGTCGTCCAGGTCATCCACCTCGTCCGGGCCGTCCAGGCTGCTGCCCTGAACGGCCTCATCCTCGATGGGTTCCCCAATGTCTGCTATGCCGCTCGTGTCTGCTATGCCGCTCGCCAACGGCTGGTCTGCGACATCGTCGCTGGTCACGGTAGGGGCGTTCTCCCCTTGGCTCACGACCGGGTCCTCCTTGCTCCGGATCCGAACAGTCCAGGCACCATGCGGGTCCGGGGTATGGTCTGCCGCCTCACCGCTTGCCAGAACGCCGACTACGTGGCTGACGCACCGGCTGCTGCCTGACGAGCTTAGTCTCGGGCGGGGCCGGCTGCGGCTCGGGTTCGGCACGGCCCTTGACCAACCGGCGCAGCGCACCGCCGGCACCGCCACCGGAACTGCCATTAGCCGAGGGCTTGGCCGCCGCGCCAGCGGGCCGGGCGTCCTCTGGTTCCTTGTCGTGCACAGCCTTGTCCTGCACAGCCTTGTCCTGCGGAACCTTGCCCGACACCGTCTTGGCTGGCACTCCCTTGGCTGCTGCCCCCTTGCCCGGCGCTGCCGTCCCACCCGGCTTGGCCGGCCCTGACTGCTTGTTGCCCCCCCTGAGCTGGTTCACCGGCGGCCGGTTGGCCGGCCTCGCAGGTGTCTTGGCTGCGGGCTTCGCGGATTGCGCTGCGGGCTTCGCGGGCTGCTTGGCCGCCGAGCCCGCGGCACCACCTGCGCCGGCCGCCGTGCCCGCCGCGGTCTGCGGTGTCAGCGGCGGGAACCTCTTGAACAGCACGTGCTGCTGGCCAAGTGTCCACAGGTTCGTCGTGACCCAGTACAGGACGAGCCCGTACTGCCAGTACAGGCCCGAGAGCGCGAAGACCGGCACGATGTAGGCCATGAACTTCTGCGATGACGCCATCGGGTTGTCCGGCGTCATCTGCGGCGTCATCCCGCGCTTCGTGCTCTGCCGCACCGTCAGGAACGTTGTCGTGGCGCTGATCACGACGGTGATCAGGATTACCAGCCGACCGGAGGTCGAGAGCGGGAACAACGTCGGTGGCTTTATCGAGGACAGGAACCGGTCAGCTACCGTGACGCCAAAAATGTGCGCGTGCTGGGCACTGGCGACGACCGCACTGGTCAGCCCGTACTTAGCGTGGTCCTGGGAGATCGCCCTGAGCACTCCGAACAGCGCGAAGAAGACAGGCAGTTGCGCGGCCACCGGGAGACATCCGGCCAGTGGATTGGCCCCGTTCTCCCGGTAGAGCTTCATCGTCTCTTCGTTGAGCTTCTGCTTGTCGTTCTTGTACTTCTTCTTCAGCTCGGCGACCTGCGGTGCGAGCACGGTCATCTTCCGTGTCGCGTGCATCTGCTTGATGAAGAGCGGCAGCAGCAGGAGCCGCATCAGGATGACGAGCACAACGATCGTGAGCGCCCAGGTCAAGCCGCTAGCTGGGCCGAACAGCGCGCCCAGCCCAGCATGGAGTCGGCTGATTACCCACGCGACCGCGTCGTAGAGGGGGTTGAGCGGGTTCACGAGCTAGCTCCCTTGCGATGGCGTGGACAGCCGCCCGGCGCGGCGTGGCGGCACCGGGTCGAAGCCACCCCTGTGGAACGGATGGCAGCGGGCGACCCTCCGCACGGCAAGCCAGGAACCCCGCAAAGCCCCATGTTCCGTTACCGCCTCAAGAGCGTACGCGCTGCACGAGGGTGCGAAACGGCACCGAGGCGCCAGCAGCGGGCTGATGAACCTGCGGTAGCCGCCGATCAGTGCCAGCAGCAGTAGCGCACCTGCCGACGGCCGCGTACCGGAGTGCCGGTCGCTTGACCACCTCATCGGCTCAGCGCCCCCACCTGCCGCCGCAGCAATGTGGCTATCACCAGGTCCAGTTCGGCGGCGAGATCCGCCTGGCGCGCGGTCGCGGCCTGTGGATTGGCTCTGACCACAAGCAGGCTACCTCCCGGCAGCGACTCCAGGTACCCGAGCAGCGCTGAACGCAACCGCCGCCGTACCTTGTTGCGCACTACAGCGCCCCCCACGGCACGGCTGACCACAAACCCCACGAGAGCCGGGCTTGCGTCGTCGGCACGGACCAGCAGATGACCAGTCAGCAGCTTGCGGCTGGCCCGGCTACCGCCCCGCACCGCAGCCGAGAAGTCTTCCCGCCGCCGCATCCGGGCCTGTGCGGGAAGCACAGTTGACCTCCCCCGTCGTCGGCAGGCGCAGGGTGATCAGACACTGACCCGCGCGCGGCCCTTATGCCGCCGCGCGGCCAGGACCGCACGGCCCGCACGGGTCCGCATGCGCAGCCGGAACCCGTGCGTCTTCGCGCGCCGTCGGTTGTTCGGCTGGAACGTACGCTTGCTCACAGGGGACTCCAGGTGCGATGCTCGGCTTTTCCCGCCACTACGCCGACGGCGCAAGCGCGCGTGAACGCGGGCCATGTGGCTGGGTCCGTTAACGGTACGCGTAGCGCTGACCACCGGTCAAACCGGCGTCGGCCGCCGCACCCTCCGGCGCCCCCCCGGAACCCGGCCGTTTGCCGAACGGCTACCCAGCGCGGCCCCTAGGCTGTGGACAACAACTCCGGCCGCGGCACCCGCGGAGCGGAACGGGCTGGGTCCATGGGCCCCGTTCCTGCGCATTTTGAGTACTCCGCGACATGCGGCGTGCACAACCTGTGGACAAAGCTGTTGATCACATGTGGGGGCGCGAGGTGGACATCTGATGAGCGAAACGGACCTCGCAGCAATCTGGGCCAGATCGCTGGACGAACTGGCGACCATGCACATCGAGCCGCATCAGCGGGCCTGGCTGAAATTGACCAGACCGCTCGGGCTGGTCGAGAACACGGCGCTGATCGCCACACCCAATGAATTCGTCAAGGAGCAACTGGAAACCAGGCTGCGCGCCCTCATCACGCATGCGCTCTCGCGGGAACTCGGCCGCAGCATCCAGCTCGCGGTGACCGTCGATCCGACCGCTACCGCCATGGCCGCCTTCCCGCCCGCGCCGCCAGCCGACGACGCCCTGCCCATGCGCCTGGTGACCGGCGCCGACGGCTCCGGCGGTCTCGGCATGTCACCCTCAGCCGAACCGAACGGTGCGCTGGGGACGGGCCAATCGCGAGGGCCCGGGCATCCGGCGGACTCCGGCGCCGGCCTGCCACCGGAATCGGGACACGGTTTCGGAACTCTCACCACCGCCCGGGGCGATGACGGCCCAGGCACAAACGTTGCCTTCGACCGGGACCAGTCGTTCGACCCGGCCGGCACCCGGGAGCGGCGGGACGCTGGAAGCTCGGTCTCGCCAGGGATCGCGGCTGGCTCGCCGCGGCCGACTCAGGCCCGGCTCAACCCCAAATACACCTTCGAGACGTTCGTGATCGGTTCGAGCAACCGTTTTGCGCACGCGGCCGCCGTCGCGGTGGCCGAGGCCCCGGCGAAGGCGTACAACCCGCTCTTCATCTACGGCGACTCCGGCCTGGGCAAGACCCACCTGCTCCATGCCATCGGCCACTACGCGCAAAGCCTGTATCACGGCGTCAAGGTGCGCTACGTGAGCTCGGAGGAGTTCACCAACGACTTCATCAACATGATCAGGGACGGTAAGCAGGACGGCTTCCGGCGCCGGTACCGCGACGTCGATGTGCTCCTCGTGGACGACATCCAGTTCCTGGAGAACAAGGAAGGGACGCAGGAGGAGTTCTTCCATACCTTCAATACCTTGCATAACGCGAGCAAGCAGATAGTCATCTCGAGCGACCGCGCGCCGAAGCGCCTGGTCACCCTGGAGGACCGGTTGCGCAGCCGGTTCGAGTGGGGATTGCTCACTGACGTGCAGCCGCCCGAACTTGAGACACGCATCGCCATCCTGCGCAAGAAGGCAGTACAGGAAGGGCTCAACGCACCGCCGGAGGCCTTGGAGTACATCGCGAGCCGGATCTCGACAAACATCCGCGAGCTTGAGGGAGCCCTCATCCGGGTAACCGCCTTCGCCAGCCTGAACCGGCAGTCGGTCGATCTCCAGCTAGCCGAGATCGTCCTGAAGGACCTCATCCCCGAGTCTCAGGGCCCTGAGATCACCGCCGCGACCATCATGGGGCAGACGGCTTCGTACTTCGGGCTGTCCATTGACGACTTGTGCGGCACATCCCGCTCGCGGGTCCTGGTCACCGCGCGCCAGATCGCCATGTACCTGTGCCGCGAACTGACGGACCTGTCCCTGCCGAAGATCGGGCAGCACTTTGGGGGGCGTGATCACACCACGGTCATGCACGCGGACCGGAAGATCCGGTCCCTGATGGCCGAGCGACGGTCGATCTACAACCAGGTGACCGAACTCACCAACCGCATCAAACAGCAGGCGCGGTCCGGGTGAACAACCACATAACAGCGCCGCCGGTCACAATCGGTACACACAGGCTGTGGACATCTCTGTGGACAGGCTTGGGACGAGCAGAGGACAACTCAAGGAAAACAGGGGGCATCCGCTGGAATACTGCTGGCTCGGTGGCCGCGGTCCACAGCACATCCCCTGCCGCAACCCGCCGGCACACAGGCTCTGTGGACGCCTACATCGGCTCTGACCTGGGGAATCAAGCATTTTCCCCAGTGTCCACCGACCCTATGACGACTACTTATTGTTATCTGACTGAATGGCAACTACCTAGTAGCCAGGCCCTCGCGCATTCATCACCGAGGTCCGATAGCGATCCAGCCACGGTTGGGCATACCCGGCTGCTCGGTTGCTCGAACCCGGTCTCAACGCCAAAACGCACATTTTCCAGAACGGGAGGCACCTTCCTGTGAAGATCGAGGTGGAACGCGACGTGCTCGCCGAGGCGGTGGCTTGGACGGCCCGGGCGCTGCCCGCCCGCCCTGCTATCCCCGTGCTGGCAGGCATGCGCATTCAGGCGGACACGGAACTCACCCTGTCCAGCTTCGACTACGACGTGTCCGCGCAGGCTCGCATCCCGGTGTCCACCGCGGAGGACGGGGTCGCGCTGGTGTCGGGACGCCTCCTCGCCGAGATCACCCGCAGCCTTCCGGCCCGCCCGGTGGAGATCAGCTCGGACGGCTCGCGAACGACACTGACCTGCGGAAGCGCCACATTCTCGCTGCTCACCATGCCAGCCGAGGACTACCCAACGCTGCCAGAGATGCCCGCCCCGGCCGGCACCATAGGCAGCGACGCCTTCGCTTCGGCGGTGAACCAGTCGGCGGCCGCAGCGGGCCGCGACGACACACTGCCCGCGCTGACCGGGGTCAGGATAGAGATTGAGGGCGACACGCTGACCCTGGTGTCCACGGACCGGTACCGCTTGGCGGTCCGAGAACTCCGGTGGACCCCCACCCGCCCTGACCTGTCCGCCTCTGTCCTGGTGCCGGCCCGCGCGCTCGCCGACACTGCCCGTGCGCTGACATCGGGCGCAGAGGTGTCGATCGCGCTGGCTCTGCCCGGTGAGGAAGGGGCGGGCGGAGAAGGCATGATCGGGTTTGAGGGTGCCGGACGCCGGACCACGACCCGCCTGCTCGGCGGCGACTTCCCGCGCTATCAGTCACTCCTGCCTAACCACGTGAACGCGACCGCGGAACTCGCCGCCGGGCCGTTCGCCGAGGCGGTCAAGCGGGTCGCCTTGGTCGCCGAGCGGAACACCGCGGTACGGCTGTCCTTCTCAGCTGGCCAGCTGATCCTTGAGGCAGGAACCGGTGACGAAGCTCAGGCGGTCGAGCTGCTGGAGGCCGGTTACGAGGGAGACGACATCCAGATCGCCTTCAACCCGCAATACCTGCTGGATGGCCTCACCGCGATCGACTCGGACATTGCCCGGATCGCGTTCACTGAGGCAGGCAAGCCTGCGCTGATCACCGGTAAGCCCGCCCAGGACGAGCAGCCCGACTATCGGTACCTGCTGATGCCGATCCGCCTCGGCGGCTAAACGGGCTCGGTTCAGTCTTGGTCGGGT
>CAYPQM010000110.1:13797-23130 GCA_964412845.1 uncultured Streptosporangiaceae bacterium | reverse complement strand
AGATCTTCGACAGGTAGCCCCGGCCGCCGTCCGGCAGCAGCACGACGATGACGTCATCGGGCGCCGCGGTGGCCGCGACCCGCAGCGCGGCGACAACGGCCAGCCCGCACGAGCCACCGGTGAGCAGTGCCTCCTCACGGGCCAGCCGCCGGGTCATCAGGAACGACTCCGCGTCGCTTACCGCGATGACCTGGTCGCAGACGGACGGGTCGTAGTTCGCGGGCCACATGTCCTCGCCCACGCCCTCGACGAGGTATGGCCGCCCGCTGCCTCCCGAGTACACCGAGCCCTCCGGGTCAGCCCCGATCACCCGCACCGTGCCGCCGGAGACCTCCTTCAGGTAACGGCCGGTCCCGGTGATGGTGCCTCCGGTGCCGATGCCGGCCACGAAGTGGGTGATGCTGCCGTCCGTCTGGGCCCAGATCTCCGGGCCGGTCGAGTGATAGTGCGAGGCCGGGTTCTCGGGGTTGGCATACTGGTCTGGCTTCCAGCCGCCCGGGGTCTCCCGGGCCAGGCGGCTCGACACCGAATAGTACGAGTCGGGATGCTCCGGTGACACGGTGCCCGGGCAGACGATCACCTCGGCGCCGTAGGCGCGCAGCACGCTGATCTTGTCCTGGCCCACCTTGTCCGGGCAGACGAACAGGCAGCGGTACCCCTTCTCAGCCGCGACGATGGCCAATCCCACCCCGGTGTTGCCCGAGGTCGGCTCCACGATCGTGCCGCCGGGGCGCAGTGCGCCCGAGGCTTCCGCCGCCTCGACCATGCGCAGGGCGATCCGGTCCTTCACCGAGCCACCCGGGTTGAAGTACTCCACTTTGGCCAGGACCGCGGGCGCCCGGCCACCGCCACCGATCCCGCGGGTCACGGCCTTGAGGCGGACGAGGGGGGTGTTCCCGACCAGTTCGATCAGGGAATCATGGACCTGCATACCAGCCACCTCGCTCACCAGCCAGCCGCTGGCCAAGGTGCCGTGCGGTCACGGTCAGTTCCTAGGGCCGACGCTATCCCACCGGCTCCAGGGCCATGGGCGCAGACTGGCCGGCTCGCATAAGCTACTGACCAGTAAGCCACGAGGATCAAGGGAGCCCGTCATGCCCGAGGCAGTCATCGTCGCCACCGCACGATCACCGATCGGCCGGGCGTTCAAGGGATCGCTCGCCACCATCCGCCCTGATGACCTGACCAGCCAGATGATCACCGCGGCGCTGGCGAAGGTGCCCCAGCTCGACCCCGCGGACATCGAGGACCTGCTGCTCGGCTGCGGGCTTCCCGGCGGCGAGCAGGGCTTCAACCTGGCCCGTGTGGTCGCCATCGAGCTCGGGTATGACCACCTTCCCGGGGCGACCGTCACCAGGTACTGCTCATCCTCGCTGCAGACCACCCGGATGGCGTTCCACGCGATCAAGGCCGGCGAGGGTGACGTCTTCATCTCCGCGGGCGTGGAGTGCGTCAGCCGATTTGCCCACGGCAGCAGCGACAGCTGGCCGGACACCCACAGCCCGGTCTTCGCCGAGGCGGAGGAGCGGACCCAGCGCCGGTCCGGCCCGGGGGCGGCGGCGTGGCATGACCCGCGCCTGGACGACGCCATCCCTGACGTCTACATCGCGATGGGCCAGACCGCGGAGAACGTCGCCGGGCTGCGCGGTGTCTCCCGCCAGGCCCAGGACGAGTTCGGCGTGCGGTCGCAGAACCTCGCGGAGAAGGCACTGGCCGACGGCTTCTGGGGGCGGGACATTACCCCCGCCACGCTGCCGGACGGCACCGTGGTGGCCGCCGACGACGGGCCCAGGGCGGGGACCACCCTGGAGAAGGTGGCCACCCTCCAGCCGGTCTTCCGCCCGGACGGAACGGTGACGGCGGGCAACTGCTGCCCGCTCAACGACGGCGCCGCGGCGGTGGTGATCATGAGCGACCGCAAGGCCGCCGATCTCGGCATCACGCCGCTGGCCCGGATCGTCTCCACCGGGGTCACCGGGCTGTCGCCGGAGATCATGGGCCTGGGCCCGGTCGAGGCGTCGCGGCAGGCGCTCAGGCGAGCCGGGATGACGATCTCCGACATCGACCTGGTTGAGATCAACGAGGCATTCGCGGCTCAGGTCATCCCGTCCTACACCGACCTCGGGATCGACCAGGACGTGCTGAACGTGAACGGCGGGGCGATCGCAGTGGGCCACCCCTTCGGCATGACGGGTGCCCGGATCACCACGACGCTCCTCAACAGCCTGCAGTTCCACGACAAGACGTTCGGCCTGGAGACCATGTGCGTGGGTGGCGGCCAGGGCATGGCCATGATCGTCGAGAGGCTCTCTTAGCCGAGCGTGCAGAGGCTGCCTTGACCTGATTCGGGTCGGTAACGCGCCCGTTTCGCCCGGATCACGGTATGGAATCGGTCAGGTGTCGAGGAAGCATCGCGCTGGGGGGTTGTCAGGGACGCACGCGTGGTGCAGTCTCAACAGCAAGAGGAGCTCGCCGCTGGAGGTGGCCATGCCGCTGAATCACTCCCCGGAGACGCATAAGAATCTCATCGCACGTATTCCGTCCGTAACTGGACGAGACCTCCGAGAGTGGTTCAGAAAACTTGAGTCAGGACCTGCGTTCCTGCGCTGCGAGGAACGGGCGCACTGGCTCTCGGACGAGCACGGCCTGTCGCATGGCTACGCGAGGGCCATCGTGCACGAGTATGAGCTGCGCCGCCGGTTGAGGCTGAACAGCGCCTGACTGATGGACCCGGACCTCGCCCGGGCCTTCCTTGGCCAGCACCACCGTGCCGTGCTGGCAACAACCCGGGCCGACGGGCGTCCCCAGCTGTCCCCGGTGGCTTGCGCGCTGGATTCCAGCGGCCGCGTGGTGATCAGCACCCGCGAGACGGCGATCAAGGCAAAGAACCTGCGGCGCGATCCCCGGGCGGCGCTGTGCGTCTTCAGCGACGGCTTCTTCGGCGACTGGGTACAGGTCGAGGGGACGGCGGAGATCATCTCGCTGCCTGCGGCCATGGAACTCCTCGTCGACTACTACCGGACCGTCGCTGGCGAACATCCGGACTGGGACGATTACCGCGCCGCCATGCAGCGTGACCGCAGAGTGGTCATCCGGATCGATATCACCCGGGCCGGCCCGGACATCTCCGGCTGACCGTCCTGGCCGCTGTCAAACCTGGCTGGCCCGCACTGCGCCCGGCCACCCCAGCAGCCGTCCTGGCCGCCGCCAAGCCCGGCTGGCCCGCACGACCCCGGCGGCTGCCATCTCAGGGCCGGCTTGGCCTGGGCATCGCCATACATGTGGCATTCTGCCTGGCCAGATACCTAATGTTCGTCACCAGGACGGTCCCGGCAGAATGGGGCAAGAGCGGCTTGCCGGGGTTAGTACGGCAGTACGCGCGTACCACCGGCCGTAGTTACTGACGATTCACAACTGCAGGTGTACGGGGTCCTACCATCTGGTTTTTCTTGACCGACTTTTGAGCTTCGCAACATGATCAGCAAATGGACCTCGGCGACGATGCTGTGGACTACTCGGTGCACGTGCAACTGCGATCCCAGCGACAGCTCCTTACTGGGTGGTCAGCAGGCCCAGCAGGGCTTCTGGCGTAGATCTTCGCAGGTCAGGCTATGACGTGTGCCCCCGGTCGGATTCGAACCGACGCTGGGGACCCTTTTAGGGGGCCGGCCTCTTCCATTGGGCTACGGGGGCTGGGTAATAATACCCCGCCGCGCGGGAACAACTCTTGGCGAACCGAATTGGGTCGGAATGTTTCCCCTGGGGGTTACATATCTAATTCCACTCGGCTCCCCGAATGCAAAGCGTAACCATTATGCTGGCCGGCGGCACCAGATGGATACGGAGAGTAACCGTCACGGTGAATGGCGCGCATCATCCGCCACCTCGGCCTCGCGGGTCGCTCGCGTGAAAATTTCATCCAGCATGTCCGGGGTGACCCTGCCGGTGAAGGTGTTCTGCTGGCTCGGGTGGTAGCAGCCGAGCAGCAGGACCGGCTGGCCTGACCTACTGCCGGCCGGGAAGGTAAGCGACACCTCGGCGCCGTGACCGAAGCTGGGACGCGGCCTGGGCACGGTGACGCCTGCCGAGCGCAGCGCTGGCCATATCGCCTGCCAGGCGAACCCGCCCAGGCACACGACCACCCGGACGTACGGGGCCACCTGGGCCAGCTCTGCGGACAGCCAGGGCGCACAGGTGTCGCGCTCGGTCACGGACGGCTTGTTGACCGGCGGCGCGCAGCGGACCGCGGCGACCATCCGGGTGCCGAGCAGGCGCTGGCCGTCCCCGGCCGCCGTGCTGTCCGGCGACACGGCCAGGCCGCACCGGTAGAGAGAGGCGAATAGCACATCACCGCTGCGGTCCCCGGTAAAGATCCGGCCGGTGCGGTTGCCGCCGTGCGCGGCCGGCGCGAGGCCCAGGATCAGCACCCGCGGCTGTTCGCTCCCCCAGCCCGGGACCGGCCGACCCCAGTAGCGCTCGGCGAGCAGGGAGCGGCGTTTGACCGCTGCCACCTGCTCCCGCCACTCCACCAGCCGCGGGCAGGCCCGGCAGACAGATTGCCTCGCCACGAGCTCGGCCAGCGTGTCCGCGCCAACCGCGAGATCGCGCACCTGCCCGGCGTCATGCGCGACCGGCGTGCCGGGACTGGCTGGATCACCCGGCCAGCCGCTGCCCGGCGGCACGGGCCCGGGGGCTGGATCCGCCCCGGTCATCGGGGCTCGGCCAGCGCGGGCCTGGCCATGGCCCAGGCGATCCCGTCCAGGATGTCGTGCTCACTGACCAGGACCTCCGCGAAACCGAAACGCCGCATGACCTGGGCGAGCACCATCGCCCCGCCGGCGATGACGTCCACCCGGCCGGGGTGCATGACGCCTAGCGCGCCGCGCTGCGCCCGGGTCTGCCGTAGCAGGCGGCGGGTCTGCTCGCTCACCTCATCAGCGCGGACCCGGCTGTGGTGGATCAGGCCGGAGTCGTAATGGGAGAGCCCCAGCGCCAGGCCTGCCACGGTGGTGACCGATCCAGCCAGGCCCACCAGGGTGTGCGCATCGGCGGCCGGCATGGCCGCGGCCACCACATCCAGCGCCGCGTCGATGTCGGCTGCGGCCGCGGCGATCTCTGCGGCGGCAGGCGGATCCCCGCGCAGGTGGCGCTCGGTCATCCGGACGCAGCCGATGTCCACGGAGATGGCGGTGATCCCCGCGCCGCGCGGAGCGCCCACGCCGTCCAGGGTCCCCGCGCCGGGGGTGATCTCCGCGCCGTCCGGCGGCTCCGCGCTGCCGAGCACGAATTCGGTCGACCCGCCGCCGATGTCCACGACCAGGTAAGGCGACCCGGATTGCCCGGAAAGCTCCGCGGTGGCGCCGGTGAAGGACAGGTACGCCTCCTGCTGACCGGTCAGCACCTCAGGCTCCAGGCCGAGCACATCGTTCACCCCGCGGACGAAGTCAGCGGCGTTCGTGGCATCCCGGGCCGCGCTCGTCGCGACCATGCGGACCGCGACGGGCGATGCGTCGGCAATGATCCGGGCATAGCCCTGCAGCGCGCGGAGCGTCCGGTTCAGCGCCTCGGGCGCGAGGCGGCCAGTGGAGTCCACCCCCTGCCCGAGGCGGACGATCTCCATCCGCCGGTCCACGTCAACGAGCCGGCCTGCCGCCCAGTCGACGTCGGCCACCAGCAGCCGCAGCGCGTTGGTCCCGCAATCGATGGCCGCTACCCGGGTGGCGGCGCTCACTGTTGCGGTGCCGTGACGCAGGGGCCACGCGCCCACCAGGGCCCCGCTGCCGCGGCGGCCTGGCTGCCGAGCGGATTCACGCCGGGCACGGCGAGCGCGTGCGCGACCAGGGCGTGCAGGCACTTGACCCGGTCCGGCATTCCCCCGGCGCTCTGCATGCCCGCTGGCAACGGCTCCCGGCCCGACGCGCGGGCCGCCTGGTCACGCCTGCTCAGGTAATCGAGGTGCGCGGACAGATAACCGCTGCGCAGCCCCGGATCGGTGCGCAGCGCACGCTCCATCTCCTTCATCACGCCACCGGACTCCAGCCGGCTGACCGCCGCAGCCGCGCGGGGACAGGTGAGGTAGTACAGAGTCGGGAAGGGAGTGCCGTCATCCAGCCGTGGCGCGGTCTCGATCACGTCGGGCAGGCCGCACGGGCAGCGGTGGGCCACCCCGCGCAGCGACCGCGGCGGCCGGCCCAGCTGCGCGGCGACCACCGCGGTGTCGTCCACCGCAATGCCGTCCGGCGAGGTACCGTCCGGGGCGCAGGTCACTTGGCGGCGCCTTGATCCGCCTCGCGCACGGAGTGCCACAGCCGCTGGTACCACGGATTCGCGGCCGACGAGGCCGGGCGGGGGCCCCGCGAGGCGGGCTGGGCGCCGATGATCACATAACAGGTCTTGCCCGGCATGCACAGGTGCAGACGGTCTCTGGCCTGCTGCTCGACGTAAGCCGGGTCGCCCAGCCGCTGTGCCTCCGCCTGCAACCGGGAAATCTGCGCCGCCGTCACCAGGTTCTCCGCCTGGAGCTGGTCGATCTGGCGGCGCTGCGCCACATACTCCCGAACCGGGTAGGCCAGGCTCAGCGCGATCGCACAGATGACCACCGCGAGTACCGCCGCCCGGCTGGTGAACCGGGCCCGGTCCCGTGGCTCAGGCTTGCTGAGTTCGCCGCTTCCCCGGTCGGGCATCACTCACTCGCAGTCCACCGGGGGAAGGCAGCCGATCCCGCGTAGGTCGCCGCGTCGTCGAGGAGTTCCTCGATGCGCAGGAGCTGGTTGTACTTGGCGACCCGCTCGGATCTGGCCGGTGCCCCCGTCTTCATCTGGCCACAGTTGATAGCCACCGCCAGGTCGGAAATGGTCGTGTCCTCGGTCTCACCGGAGCGGTGCGAGATCATGCAGGAGTACCCGCTGCGGTGGGCGAGCGAGACGGCGTCCAGCGTCTCGGTGATCGTGCCGATCTGGTTCACCTTGACCAGCAGGGCGTTGGCGGATCCCTCGGCTATCCCGCGGCGGATTCGCTCCGGATTGGTGACGAACAGGTCGTCCCCGACGACCTGCACCCGGTCCCCGAGCTCTGCGGTCAGGGCCTGCCAGCCCGCCCAGTCCTCCTCGAACAGCGGGTCCTCCAGCGACACGATCGGGTACGCGTCCAGCCATTGACCGTAAATGCTGGTCATCGCGGCCGCGTCCTGCGGGCTTCCCTCGAAGACGTAGGCCCCGTCGGAGTAGAACTCGTTGGCCGCGGAGTCAATGGCCAGCGCCACATCGAGCCCGGGGGTGAACCCTGCCTTACTGATCGCTTCGACGATCAGGTCGAACGCCGCCCGGTTGTGCGCGAGGTCGGGAGCGAAACCACCCTCGTCACCAACGCCCGTGGACAGGCCGTGCTGCTTGAGGACGGACTTCAGCGCGTGGTAGGTCTCGGCGCCCCACTGGATGGCCTCGCTGAAAGTGGCCGCGCCGATCGGCGCGATCATGAACTCCTGGATGTCGACGTTGTTGTCAGCGTGCGCGCCGCCGTTGAGGATGTTCATCATCGGGACCGGCAGCACATGCGCGTTAGGCCCGCCGAGGTAACGGAACAGGGGCAGGCCCGCAGATTCGGCGGCCGCCCTGGCCACCGCCATGCTGACGGCGACGATCGCGTTGGCGCCCAGCCGTGACTTGTCGGGCGTCCGATCCAGGTCGATCAGGGCCTGGTCGACCAGGCGCTGGTCATCGGCGTCGTAGCCAAGCAGCTCGGGCTGGATCTCGTCGATGACGCCCTGGACCGCCTTGAGGACTCCCTTGCCGCCGTACTCATCACCGCCGTCCCGCAGCTCAACCGCCTCGAAGGCGCCGGTCGAGGCGCCGCTGGGCGCGGCGGCCCGGCCGAGCGTGTCATCGTCGAGCACGACTTCGACCTCAAGGGTCGGGTTGCCGCGCGAATCCAGGATCTGCCTGGCATGGACAGCTTCGATGGAGGCCAAGGTAAAGAACTCCCGGGTGGGTCGGCTTACATATCCGCATCGGAGCCTAGTGGAGTAGCGGCCCGTCCGGGCACCGGCCACGCCGTGGCCACCCCGGCCGCCGCCGCCCGCCCGGCGCAGACTAATGTGTGAGTCACACACTAATATGCGTCACGGCCGGGCCCGGCCGGTGCACCCGGCCACGTCCCGCGCCGCAGCAGCCACGCCGAGGAGGAGCAGATGACCGCACATGCGGAGGGAACGTTCACGCTCACTGGCTGGGAGGAAGTCACCTACCAGGAACTGGACGGCGACGCGAAGCTGACCCGAGCACGCATCGACCAGGCCTTCAGCGGGGGCATCGAGGCGGCCGGCAGTTCGCAGAGCCTGATGTTCTACCGCCCGGACGGGACGGCGGCCTTCATCGGGCTGCAGCAGATGACCGGGCAGGTCGATGGGCATGCGGGCAGCTTCATGCTGCAAACCGAGGGCAGCTATGACGGCGGCGAGGCGACGACCCGCTGGCTGGTCATCCCCGGGTCTGGCACCGATGAACTGCAGAGCCTGCGCGGGACGGGAACGGCGGTCGCGCCGCACGGGCCGAACGGCACCTTCACCTTCGACTACGACCTCGGCTGACGTGCCGACGTGACGCTCGACCGCACCGGGAACCTGCTTGGCGCGCTGGCCCTGGTCGTCGCGGACCGGACTACGGACGCGGTGGACGAGGCGGCCAGCAGTTCAGCGTCGGCCGCCGCGGCGCTGTCCGCGATGCTGCACTTCCTGGACGGCCCGTCGGTCGACCTGCTCCGCCAGGTCCTCGGCCTCACCTCGTCGGGCACCGTGCGACTGGTGGACCGGCTGGCGCAGGCCGGCCTGGTCCGGCGCGGATCCGGCCGGGACGGACGGTCCACCTCGGTGATCCTCACCCCGGCCGGGCGGCGGGCGGCGCAGCGCATCGCGGCGGCGCGGGCGGACGTGCTGAACGACTCACTGAGCGTGCTGTCGGCGGCCGAGCGCCGGCATCTTGAGGAACTGATCTCCAAGGTGCTCGCCGGGCTCATCCGCGGACCCGGCGCGGTCCGCTGGCTGTGCCGGATGTGCGACACGGCCGCCTGCGAGCGCGAGGAGGGCCACTGCCCGGTGGCCAACGCGGTCCGGGAGCGCGGCTACCTCTCCCCCTGACCCCCCGACCCGAGGCCGGCTCAGCGAGGGTGCGAGCGCTCCCAGTCGTGGACGCGGTCGCGGTAGCGGCGGGCTGCGGCGCGCAGTTCGAGTTCCGGGTCGATTCCGGCGGTGCGAGCCCGCGCCACCATCGCGAACAGCTCGGACCCGATGTCAACATCACGGTGCGCACGGTCAGCCTGAGCGCCGTCCCCGGGAGCGCC
>CAYPQM010000110.1:0-13697 GCA_964412845.1 uncultured Streptosporangiaceae bacterium | reverse complement strand
GAGCGCCGTCCCCGGGAGCGCCCGCCCGGTGAGCGCCGTCCTCGCCGGCCAGCCCGGCCGGGACGCCGGCCCGTTCGGCTCGGCGCTGCAACTGGGCCGCGAGGGCCAGCGCGGGCTGGCCGAACGGCACGCCGTCCAGCGCAGAAGCCGGGCCGCCGCCCGCGGACTCCCGTTCGGCCGCCTTGATCGCGTCCCAGTTGGTTTTCACCTCGTCCGCACCTGACACGGTCACGTCGCTGAAGACGTGCGGGTGCCTGCGGACCAGCTTGGCCACGATGCCATCGGCCACATCGTCCACGGTGTAGCCGGTGCCGTCGGACCGCTCCGCCGCTACCCGCGCGTGGAACATCACCTGGAGCAGGACGTCGCCCAGTTCCTCCCGCAGGGCGCTGGCCTCGCCGCTCTCCAGGGCCTCCAGCGCCTCGTAGGACTCCTCCAGCAGGTGCGGCGCCAGCGAATCGTGGGTCTGCCTGGCGTCCCACGGGCATTCGGTGCGCAACGTGTCCATCACGGCCACCAGCCGCAGCAGGTGGCCGCCCGGCAAGTCCACGGATCCAGGTAGCACCTCGACCTGGCCGGCCGCGCCGCCGGTGACCACGCGGTGGTTAGCTGCCGCGGAATCCAGTTCGGCCAGGGCCTGGGCCAGCGCCGACAGCCGCCCGTCGGCGGTGGCACCGGGGCCATCGGGCCGCCAGGATTCACCCAGCCAGACCACGGTGCCCGGAACGGCGGCGGCCGCCGCGGCCAGCCGCCGGGCCAAGCCGGCCGTCCCGCCAGGTCCGCCGGGCGCGCCGGATCCGGGCGCCCCCTCGGCCGCCGCGGCCACGTCGGCCGGGGGGCCGGATCCGCCGTCAGTTCCGGGGAGAAGCTGCCAGCCGATTCCCGCCTCGTCCAGGGCAGGCAGCAGCGGATGATCCGCAGCACCCACCAGCACCCGGGAGGCCCCGGCCAGCACCTGCCAGGCCGGCCAGGACAGCAGCCCAGGCGCGACCGTGCCGGAGGTGCTGAGCAGCACCAGCCGGTCGCTCACCGGCGTCCTGGCGCGGCGTGCGCGGCTTCAGCACGGCCCGGGCGGATCAGCCCCGTGACCGCAGTGGCGTCCGGCGCTTCAGCACGGCCCGGCCCGCTCAGCATGACCGCGAGAGCTTCAGCATGACGGCGACAGCTGCGGCGCGGCCGTCCCGGTCGGCTTCGGGGAGGGTGCCCCTTCCGGGGCCGACAGGGTGTTGGCATCCGGGACCACGGTGATCTGGGCGTAGTTCAGCCGGCCGAACTGCGGGTTGACTTTGATGACCAGGCTCTTGGCCGCCCGGCACTGCGCCGTGCCAAACTTCGCACCCAGCGCCTGCAGTGCCGCCGAGGCCGTCGGCAGTTTCCCGCCGTCCAGCCGCTGGACGACCGCGTTCTCGATCGCCTGGTACCGGCCGAGTTCCCCGATCTGGTCCGGCGGGAGGCCGTTGGCCACCGCGAGCTGGCTCAGGGTGGTGCCGCCCTGCTTGGCCTGTGCGGCGGCGGCCGTGAGCGCCTGCTGGCTCTGCGCCCTGGTGACCGTGATCCCCTGCCGGGCCGCGAGCTGCTCAACAACCCGGAACCTGAGCAGCCAGCTGAGCACTTCCTGGGGCATCTCGGACGCGGCGAACTGAAGCTGGATCTTCCCCTTGCCCGCCTGGTAGGCCGTGTTCAGGTTGTTCACCTCGGCCGTCAGGGTCGAGGTCGAGATCTGCTTGTTGCCCAGCGTCGCGGCCGCACCCATCCGGACGGGCCCGCACGCGGTCAGTGCGACGACTGCGGCCAGTGCGGCAGCGGCCAGGGTGATCGGAGTGCGGAGCACGACGGCGTCCCTTCTCATGCGTCTCTCCTGTGGACGCGCTCACGCGTCCGGTGCGGCCGGTGTGTCAGGTGCCACCGGCGCGATCCCGCCGAACACCGCCTCGACGAGCTCCCCGCACCAGGTGAGCAGGTCCTGGTCGCGAAGGAGCGGAGCGCCGGGCGGTGCGGGCGCTGCCGGGCGTTTGCCCGGCACTGCCCGTGGCACCGGTACGAGCATGGTACGCACCGTCGGCTTGAGTACGGTCTTCGGGTACAACCGCTCAACGCGAACCTGCCGCGAGTCGGGCAGCGCGACCGGCGAGAAACGGATGTGCGTGCCCTGCTGGGTGATGTCGGTGAGCCCGGCGCGGCGCGCCAGGGCCCGCAGCCGGGCCACCGCCAGCAGGTTGAGCACGGGCTCCGGGGGCGGCCCGTACCGGTCCGTGAGCTCGTCGACGACCGCGACGGCATCAGCATCGGAGTCGATGGCGGCGATCCGGGTGTAGGCCTCCAGCCGGAGCCGCTCGCCGGGCAGGTAGTCGTGCGGGATGTGCGCGTTGACCGGCAGTTCCACCCGGACCTCAGGCCGCTCGGCGGGCCCGGTCCCCTTCAGCTCGCTGACGGCCTCGCCGATCATCCGCACGTACAGGTCGAACCCGACGCCGGCGATATGCCCGGACTGCTCGCCGCCGAGCAGATTGCCCGCCCCGCGGATCTCCAGGTCCTTGAGCGCCACGTACATGCCCGCGCCCATCTCGGTGTGCTGCGCGATCGTGGCCAGCCGCTCGTGCGCGGTCTCGGTCAGCGGCCGCTCCGGCGGGAACAGGAAGTAGGCGTAGGCACGCTCGTTGCCGCGGCCCACCCGGCCGCGCAGCTGATGGAGCTGGGACAGGCCGTAGGCGTCGGCCCGGTCGACGATCAGGGTGTTCGCGTTGGAGATGTCCAGCCCCGACTCCACGATCGTGGTGGACACCAGCACGTCGGAATTCCGGTCGAGGAAATTGCTCATGATCTTCTCAAGCGAATGCTCGTTCATCTGGCCGTGCGCCACGGCAATCCGCGCCTCGGGCACCAGCTCACCGATCCGCGCGGCCACCCGGCTGATGGAGCTGACCCGGTTGTGCACGAAGAACACCTGGCCGTCCCGGAGCAGCTCGCGCCGGATGGCGGCGGCGATCTGCTTCTCGTCGTACGGGCCGACCAGGGTGAGCACCGGATGGCGTTCCTCGGGCGGGGTGAGGATGGTGGACATCTCCCTGATCCCCGCCACGCCCATCTCCAGCGTGCGCGGGATGGGAGTCGCCGACATGGCCAGCACGTCCACTTCGGTGCGCAGCCGCTTGAGGTATTCCTTGTGCTCCACGCCGAACCGCTGCTCCTCGTCGAGGATCACCAGGCCGAGGTCGGCGAAGCTGACCTCGGGGGACAGCAGCCGGTGGGTGCCGATCACCACGTCGATCTTCCCGGCCGCCAGTTCCTCCCGGGTTCGCGCGGCTTCAGCGTCGGTCTGGAACCTGGACAGCGGCTTGACGATGACCGGGAACGGCGCGTAGCGCTCGCTGAACGTGGCCAGGTGCTGCGATACGAGCAGGGTGGTCGGCACCAGCACGGCGACCTGCCGGCCGTCCTGCACCGCCTTGAATGCGGCCCGCACCGCGATCTCGGTCTTGCCGTATCCGACATCGCCGCAGATCAGCCGGTCCATCGGCACCGGCCGTTCCATGTCGCGCTTGACCTCGTCGATCGCGGCGAGCTGGTCGGGCGTCTCCACGTACGGGAACGCGTCCTCGAGTTCCCGCTGCCACGGTGTGTCCGGGCCGAACGCATGGCCGGGCGAGGCCATCCGCGCGGAGTAGAGCCGGATCAGCTCGGCGGCGATCTCCCTGACCGCCTTGCGGGCCCGGCCCTTGGTCTTGGCCCAGTCCGCGCCGCCCAGCCGGTGCAGGGTGGGGGCTTCCCCGCCGACGTACCTGGTGACTTGATCAAGCTGGTCGGTCGGGACATACAGCCGGTCGGCCGGCTGCCCCTTCTTGCCCGGTGCGTACTCGATGACCAGGTACTCCCTGATCGCTCCCTGGACGTTGCGGCTGGTCATCTCCAGGTACCTGCCGACGCCGTGCTGCTCATGCACGACGAAGTCGCCCGCGGTGAGCTGCAGCGGGTCGATGCCGCCGCGGCGCCGGCTCGGCATCCGCATGTCCCTGGTGGCGGTGCGCTGGCCGGCCAGGTCGGCCTCGGTGAGCACGGCCAGCCGCGCGGACTCCCAGCTGAAGCCGTGAATGATCATCCCGGTGGTGACGGACGGCACCCCGGGCTCGGGCGCCTCGGCGAGTTCCCCCAGCCGGGCGCCGAGGCCTTCACCGCGCAGTAGCTCGGTCAGCCGTTCCGCGGGGCCGTGGCCTTCGGTGACCAGCACCACCCGCCACCCGGCGGCCAGCCATTGCCTGACGTCGGCGATGGCGTGCGCCGTATCACCGCGGTAGGAATCCGCCGGGCTCGCCGATATGCGAAACGACAAGCGGCCCGCGTCTCCCGGCTCGTCGTCCGGGCCGGGATCCTCGGACTGCTGGCCGGCCAGGCTGTCGATGTTGTCGAAGGGGCTGATCGTCCACCAGGGGATGTCGAGTGCCTCCGCCGCCCCGCGCACCTCGATGATCGGCTGGAACGCCGCGGCTCCGAGGTCCACCGGCGCCTGCCCCCCGGCGGCGGCATTCACCCAGGAGGCTTCGAGGAACTCCTGGCTGGTGCGGACCAGGTCGGCGGCCCTGGCCCGGATCCGCTCGGGGTCGCAGGCGAGCACGAGACCGCCGGAGGGCACCTGGTCGAGCAGCAGTTCCATCCGCTCCGCCAGCACGGGCGCGAACGCCTCCATGCCCTCGACGGGTATCCCTTCGGCAAGCTTGCCCAGCACGTCCGCGAGGCCCGGGTGCTCGGCCGCGAGCTGCCCGGCCTTCTCCCGCACGGCCGGAGTCAGCAGCAGCTCACGGCACGGCGGCGCCCACAGCGCGGCTGCGGCGCCGGGCAGGCTGCGCTGGTCGGCGGCCCGGAAGCTGCGGATCTCCTCCACCGTGTCGCCCCAGAACTCGATCCGGAGCGGGTGCGTCTCGGTGGGCGGGAACACGTCGAGGATGCCGCCCCGGACGGCGATCTCGCCGCGATGCTCCACCAGGTCCGTGCGGACGTAGCCGATCTCGACGAGCCGGGTCACCGTGGCCTCGAGGTCGGCCGACTGCCCGGCGCGGAGCTGGACCGGCTCAAGGTCGCCGAGACCGGCGACCATCGGCTGCAGCAGGCTGCGCACCGGGGCGACCACCGCGGTCAGCGGGCCGGTCTGCGGGCTGGACGGGTCCGGATGCGCCAGCCTGCGCAGCACCGCGAGCCGCCGGCCGGTGGTGTCGGAGCGCGGGGAGAGCCGTTCGTGCGGAAGCGTCTCCCAGGCCGGGAAGTACGCGACGGTCTCGGCGGGCAGCAGCGAGCCGAGCGCGGCGGTGAGATCCTCGGCCTCACGCGCGGTCGCGGTCACCGCGAGCACGAACCTGCGCGGCTGCCCGGGCGGGGCGGCCAGGGTCGCGGCGAGGAACGGGCGCAGCGCAGGCGGGGCCACGAAGTCGGCCGCCGTGACGTCCGCCTGATCCAAGGCGCGCTGGATCTGGGGGGCATCGGCGATGACGCTGAGCAGTCCGGAGAGACTCATGGTTTCCTTGGCTAGGCAGCACGAAAGGCCCGCGCTGAGCGAGGAAGGCCGTTTCCGGCCCGGGGCGCGGGACACCTCTAGCTTACGTTCTGGGCGGCGCGGCTGACGTTCCGGCCGGCCCAGTCCATGCCCGGCCCAGGCTGGGTTTAGCCGGAATAGCCACACAGGGTATTCAGATGGCTACGATATGGAGTTGCAACATCGGCGGACGGTGTTCCGGGGAGCGACGGGCAGCCGAATATGGGCAGGCAGATGACCACCGGCAGGCATGCAGCCACCGGTATCCAGCACGTCCCCAGCCACCCGCGGCCCGGGATTCCCCGGCAGTCAGCCGGGGCCGTGCGGACCCTGGCCAGCCCACGGCCCGCGGCCGCGACGACGGAAGCCGACCTGTTCACCCGCAGCACCCGGCAATACGCATCCGGACGTTTCGGGCAGCCGGTCACGATGCTGTTCGCAGGGGCCAGCACAGCTCTCTGGGATCTGGGTGCCGAAGCGTTGCGCGCTGATGGCATCGACATCAGGGTGAGCCTGATCGATGACGACCGGCGGGTCACCAGGGCCGCTGTGGCCGCGCAGGCCAGGCTGGCCGGGTGCACCCTCGGCGACCTGCGAGCGGCTCGGCTGCGCCCCAGGTCCTTCGACATCGTGCAATGTGCCCGGCTGCTGGACCGGATCCACCACGCCGAACTGGTGCTCGACCGGCTGGTCGCCGCGCTCAGGCCCGGCGGGCTGCTGCTGCTGCAGATCAGCGACCGGGACTGCGCGGCCGGATTCCTCGACCGGGCGCTGCCCAGGCTGTCGAGGCGGCTGATCTGGCGCCGGCACCAGCCCGGCACACCAGGCCCTTATCCCGCCGTGTACGAACCGCTGACATCGGTCCGGGGCGTGCACGCGTACGCACGGCTGCGCGGCCTGGTGATCGCGGAACGCCATGCGCGGGGCGGCCGGGCCGGTGGACGCGGCGGCACGTCACGCTCGTACCTGGCCGCGCAGGCGCTGATTGCCCGCATGTCACGGGGCCGCCTGACCGACGCCCACGAGGAAATGCTCTACGTGATACGCAAACCTGAGGACCGCTTCGCCCGGCTGCTGTGACCGCTGCGCTGCGGCGACCGCCGCCCGCACGACACCCCCGCCGGGCCGCCGCCACGCCGCCCGGCGCGCGCGGCTGGCCCAGCGGTGACACTTGCCTGGCCCGGGGTGCACAGCGCGGGTAGCCTCGGGCATGCCCTGGGGCGGGCCTGGTGGACTTGGGCCATCGTGAGCCGATCGTGATGAGTGGGCCACTGGGCCGGACGGAGGTGAAAGTGACCACTGAGGCGCCTGCTGGGCTGTCCGCGGAACTCGCGAGCCTGCCGTCGGTGACTCTCGACGACAGGCAGCTCGGTGATCTGGAACTGCTGCTGACCGGGGCGTTCGCGCCGTTGACCGGGTTCATGTCCGGTGCGGACGTGGCCTCTGTCGCCGACCGGGGCACCCTCGCCGATGGGACGCCGTGGCCCGCCGCGGTCACCCTCGACGTGCCAGCAGCGGCCGTTCCGCCAGATGCTGGCCGGGTCGCGCTGAATGATCCCGAGGGCACGCCGCTGGCCGTCCTGGAGATCACCGAACGACTCGCCGTAGGACTGGCCGGCGAACTGCCGCAGGAACGCGGCGGCCGGCATGCGGCAGAAGCAGGCCTGGTCCGGCTCAGCGGCCCCGTGACGGGCTACCGTGCCCCGGAGCACGGCCCGTTCCGGCACCTTCGGCGCGATCCCGCCGAAACGCGGGCGGAACTCGCCGAGGGCCCGGTGCTCGGCTACGCGACCCGGGGCCCGTTGCACGGCCGTCAGATAGGCCAGCTCCGGCATGCCGCCGGCCAGCTGAAGGCACGGCTGCTGCTGCTTCCGCTGGTGGCCGGGCCGGCTGAGCTGGTGGTGCGGCCAGACGCCCTGGTCCGGACGGTACGCGCCGCCGCCCGCCACCTGCCCCCCGGCACTCTCGTCATCCCGGTCCCGCTCGCACCGCGCGGCGCGGAGGCCCGGGACGAGGTGGCCCTGCGGGCGGCCGTCGCGGCCGCGTACGGCGCGACCCACCTGCTCGTCGACGAACCGGAACTGGGAGCCGGGCAGGATCCCGACCGAGACCGGGTTCGTCCGCAGACCGCCATCCCGGTTCTGCCCACCGGTGACTGGGCGTACGATCCGGCCGCCGAGGTGTGGCGGCCGCTGGCCCTCATCGAGGCCGGCACGGAACGGGCCGACCTGGCCGCGGGTGAGCTGGAGGACCTGCTCGACCGAGGCGAGGAGGTGCCGTCATGGTTCACCCCGGCCGCCGTGGCGGAGGAACTGCGCCGGGCCCGCCCCGCGCGCAGCGGGCGCGGCCTGGTGATCTTCCTGACCGGGCTGTCCGGCTCGGGCAAGTCGACCATCGCCCGGGCGCTGCGGGACGCGATCAGCGAGCGATCTGACCGGACAGTGTCACTGCTCGACGGGGATCTGGTCCGGTCACTGCTGTCCGCCGGGCTGACCTTCTCCCGCGCCGACCGCGACCTGAACATCGCCCGGATCGGGTACGTGGCCACCGAGATCGCCCGGCATGGCGGCATCGCGATCTGCGCGCCGATCGCCCCCTATGCGGCGGCCCGGGCGCAGGTCCGCGCCGCGGCCAGGGAAGTCGGGGATTTCCTGCTGATCCACGTCGCCACCCCCGCGGACGTGTGCGAGGCCAGGGACCGGAAGGGCCTGTACGCCAAGGCACGCGCCGGGCTCATCGACCACTTCACCGGGGTCTCGGACCCCTACGAGGAGCCGTCTGACGCCGACCTGGTCATCGATACCTCCACGATGACCCAGCGGGAATCCCTCGACGCCGTCATGGCCCTGCTCGCGTCGGGTGGCTGGCTCCCCGCTGAGTGAGCCCAGCCGGTCGTCTTGTTACGCCCGGTCGTCGTCCTCGGCGCCCGCTCCCGCGTCGATCCGGCTGCGGAACTCGTCAACCCGGCCGCGGACCCCGCCGATCCGGCCGGTGATCGCCGCCGACATCGCGTCCCGCTGCCGTGACAGCAGGACGAAGCTGGCGATGCCGCTCACCACCAGCGCCAGCCCGAGCAGCAGCAGGCCCCGGGCACCGGCCAGGTACAGCAGGCCCGTGGCGGCCACGAAAAGCAGGATCCGGGCGGATGTGTAGGCCAGGGTGGATCGCATAGTCCTCCCAGCGTACTGAACCGGCGGCCTATCCGGCTGCTGGGCCGAGGATCTGCGCGAGCAGGGCCGGGTCGATATTGCCCCCGGACAGCACGGCCACCCGGGTGGCAGCGGCAGGCAGGTCCCGCGCCCGCAGCAAGCATGCCGCCACCGCGACCGCCCCGCCCGGCTCCGCGATCAGCCGCGCTTCCAGCGCGAGCCGCCGGACCGTTTCGCGTATCTCGGCCTCGGTGACGGTGACGATGTCATCCACGTAGCGGAGCATGTGGGCCAGCGGCAGCACGCCCACCTGGTCGGCGCGGAGGGCGTCCGCGATCGTGCGCTGCGTCTCATCCGCCGCCCAGGCGACCGGCCGGCCCAGGCGCAGCGAGTCGCGGGCGTCGGCGGCCAGTTCGGGCTCCACGCCGATCACCGTCGTGCCGGGGCGCAGTTCCCTGATCGCGGCGGACACGCCGGAGATCAACCCGCCGCCGCCCACCGGGACGACGACCAGGTCGGCCTCGGGACAGTCCGCCGCGATCTCAAGGCCGACCGTGCCCTGCCCGGCGATGACCACGCGGTCGTCGAAGGGCGGGATCAGTGCGTAACCGTGCCGGGCGATGAGTTCCTCGGTAACCGCCACCCGGGCGGCCAGGCCCGGCCGCGACCTGACGATCTCGGCGCCGAGCGCCCGGGCGGCGTCGACCTTGACGGAGGGCGCGTTGTCCGGGATCACCACCACCGCGGGCACCTGCAGGAGCGCCGCCGCGTACGCGACGGCCTGCGCGTGATTGCCGCTCGAATGGGCCACCACGCCCCGCGCGGCCACGGCCGGCGGCAGGGCGCTGATCGCCGCGTACGCGCCGCGCAGCTTGAACGCACCGGTGGGCTGCAGCGACTCCGGCTTGATCAGCAACCGGGGCGTCACCCGGGGGAACGGCACCAAGGGGGTGCGCACGATCACCCCGTCCAGGCGCGCCGCGGCGGCCCGGATCTCATCAACAGACACAAGCCGCGGCACGGGCTAACCCTACGGCGGCGGTTCCAGGTCATGGCGGGCTGCGCCGCCCCGGCCGCCACGTGGCGGCCGGACGCGGTCACGCAAGCGGGTTTTCCGGAAACTAAGGCCAAAACACGTGTTTGTCGCCACACTTAGGACAGGGGTACCAAGCGGAGGTCTGGAGGGGAACGAGCGTGGACGGCAATAATGAACGCCTCCTCACTCCTGGCGAGGTCGCTGCTCTGTTCCGGGTTGACCCGAAGACGGTCACCCGGTGGGCGGCCTCCGGCCGGATCAGCAGTATCCGCACGCCCGGGGGGCATCGGCGGTTCCGTGAATCCGAGGTGCGTGCCCTGCTGCGCGGCGATTCCGACCCGATCAGGGACAGCCGCCTCTAGCTATGGCCCCACCGCCACGGCAGTTGGCCCGGTGGCGTGCAGGTGGGGCAGAGGATCGCCTGGTGAGAAAGGCCTTAGGGGGCTGGCTTACCCTTGGCCGTCGGGTCGGCTGGCCAGGAACTCCGCGAACTCCCGCTGCAGCGCCGCGTCCCCGTCACGCCATCTGCGGCGCCGCTGCTCAAGTTCCTGCTCAGTCAGCGCCTGCTCAGCCAGGCGCGCGTACTCCGCGTCACCAGGGCCGATCTCCACGTAGGCATCCCCCATCACCTGCCCGCGCTTGGCCAGCGCAGACTCGGGAACCATCAGGTTCCCATTCTGCAGACGTATCACGAACATCGACGATCACTCTAGACGCCGTAGCGGATATTGAAGTACAGCATGACATCAAGAGCGCTTCTTGTGTTGCCGCCCAGCATGTCGACCAGCGCGGGACGCTGCCTGGACGCGATCGCGGCGAAGGCATCCGCGAAGAACTCCCGGCGGCCGAGCGACCCGTCCTGCTTGTGGAAGTCACTCACCAGGGAGGTCAGGCATCGCTCGTAGAGCCTGCGGAACTCGGTGGAGTCGGACTGCCATTTCCCGCCTGGGCCGTCGATATCGTCGAGGGCATGACCGACCTCGTGACACATCACGTCCGGGGCGGCCGATGGCCGCGAGCCTACGATGATCTTGCGCTCGCCGTAGGCGCCCGCGCAGGCGTCCCAGGTCGCACGGCCGGACGGCAGCGGAACGCCGCGCAGGCGGCCCATGTCGTCGAGTTCCGGGACCCCGCCGACCCCCACGTGGATGGCCTCCAGGCCGGCCGCGAGACTGTCCTTGATCACCTGCGGTAGCTCGGCGAGCCGGTCGATGGCCCGCACGACCTCGGGAGGCGGCACCGTGTCCCGGAGCCATTCCCGGTGGATGAGTTGCTCCAGCACTCCGCAATCGCGGTGGCCGGCCGCCGCCCGCCGGGCATGGGCGATCTCATACCAGGGCAGTCCCGCCAGGGCATCGGCGGATCCCGGCCTGGCCTGGGCCGGCCTGACCTGGGCCGCCCCGGCCGCACCGCGCGCCTGGGCCTCGCCGCGTCCCGCCGCGCCGTTACGGGCGTCCGCATCGCCGCGGCCTTGGCTGCTGAGGCCTGGTGCCCCAGGGCGGCGCGGCTCCCCGTTCCGTCCCGGTGCCTCAGTGCGGGCCGGCTCCTCGCGGATCGCGGCTCGGCCTTGCCCGGCCCGGTGGCTGCCGCCCGGGACGGCCTGCGCACCTGGTGCGGCGGGGCGATTGCGCGGCGTTCTGCGCGGCAAGGCAGCAGGGGCTTGCTTTGCCGGGCCCGCCGTGGGCTGCGCCGCCGCGGTCGGCCCGGCTGCGGGCGGTCCGGCTGCGGGCGGTCCGGCTGCGGGCGGTCCGGCGGTAGGTCCGGCTGCGCCTGGCCCCGCCGCGGGCGGGCTTTGCGGCCGCAGTCGCCGCTGCCCGTCCGGCCAGGGTGGGCCGGACCGCCGGGCGGGCCAGGCCAGCGGGCCCACCGGGGGCCGGTCAACCGGACCTGGTTTCGCTGGACGATGATTGGCCGGGCGCGGGCTTGCTGCGGGGGGGCTTAATGACGGCGATGGCGGCAGGGCTACCGCGGCATCCATCCGGCCGACAGCGGGCAGCGCGGACCAGCCGGCGTCGCGGCGGTGCCTGCCGCTTGGCGCGGCCGGGCCGGCCGGCCGTGGCACCGTCGCCGAGCGTGCCCGTGATCGCGCACCGGCCCGGTCCGGCCAGATGGACCGGCGGACGCGATCGAAAAGCCGCAGCCGCATATCTCGTACTCCCGCGATCGCATGCCATGTGGTCCAGGGGCAAGGGTACGACGAAACATCCACTACCGTCATCTGTCGTTACTGAATGTAACGCCTCACTGCCCACGGGGCTATTCCCGATAACTACCCGCATTCGCCGACGAATGCGCCCCAGGCGGCGCTAGGCTTCGGCCATGTTGCTGCTGGGCGCCTTCTTTGCCCTGCTCACGGTCGGTTTCTGGGTGCGTTGCGTGCGTCGGCCACGCCGCCTGGCCCGTCCTACCGGCCCGGCTGCGGAAGCTGCGTTCCGGAGGCACCCAGCGGGCCGTGGGCTCACCATGGACATCGAACTGGCCGCGGCCGTGCAGCAGTCAAGCCTGCCCGGCGCCTGGCCGCGCCCCTGCGGCCCGGACGACGATGCTGAGTTCCTCAGCGAACTGGACCGCCTCATTCGTGGCCGCCAGAGCGGCAGCGACGGCTAAGGCCCCCGGACCGCCCCAGCCAGGACCCCCGAGCCGGCCGCGCGAGCTTCAGCGGCTCGCCGCGCCCCGGGCGCCCCATGAGACGGGGCTTAGCTGAGGCCGGCGTAGGAGTGCAGGCCGGTGATGAAGATGCTGACGCCCATCACGTTGAACAGCAGGCAGCCGAAACCGACCAGCTGGATGTACGCGGCCCGGCGGCCACGCCAGCCCGCCGTGGCGCGGGCATGCAGGAAGCAGGCGTACACCACCCAGGTGATAAAGGCCCATGTCTCGGTGGGGTCCCAGCCCCAGTACCGGCCCCAGGCCTCGTCCGCCCAGATCGCTCCGGCCATGATGCCGAACGTCCAGATCGGGAAGGCGAACATCACGGTCCGGTAGGCGAAACGGTCGATGACCTCCGGTGCCGGCAGCAGCCGGAAGATGCCGACCGCGGCGGGCTGCCGCCCATCGGCGACCCGGCGGGCGGATCGGTTCACCAGCAGGTACACCACGGCGAGGGCGGCCCCCACCACGAAAGTCCCGGTCGCCAGGGTCATCGCGGTCACGTGGATCGCGAGCCAGTAGGAATGCAGCGCCGGGACCAGCGGGCCGGCCGGGGTGTAGATGACGGTCTCGGCGAGCCCGAGCGCGAGCAGCACCGGGGCCATCACGAACAGGCCCAGGTAGTAGGCCCGGTAGCGGATCATCATGGCCAGGAAGAAGACGACCGCCACGCAGGTGACCGCGGTGACGAACTCGTACATGTCCCCCCAGGGGACCCGGTGCACGGCGATCCCGCGGGTCAGTACCCCGATCAGGTGCGCGACCAGCCCCAGGATGTTCAGCGCCAGGGCGACCCGGACCCAGGGCCCGGCCGGCACCCAGGAGCCACGGCCCGGGCCGGAGCGTGACCCCGGCGCGTCCGCGCCGGGACCGCCCCACCCCGCATCGACCGCGGCCGGCCCCGCAGCCAGCCCGGACCCTGGGCCCGCAGCGTCAGCCGCGGTGGCGGGCACGCCGGCCGTCACCAGTCCCGGCACCTCGGCCGCGACCGGCTCAGGATTCTTGGCGGCCGGGGTTACTGCCTTCGACGGGTGCCGCCCGAAAGCGAAGTCCCCGGCGTAGCCGAGCAACGCCAGTGAGTACAGGACGACGGTGCAGATCAGAAAGTGGTTGCTCAGCTGGGCCAGGCCAAGGTTGACAGGCACGAGCCTCACTCCCCTTCTGTCTCGGTGGGGGATGGATCATGGGTATCGGCCCGTGCTGAATCGTCCGCCGCAGGCGCACCAGCAACGGCCGGGGCATCGGCAGCAGGCGCCTCCGGCAGGCCCGCCGCAGGCGCCGCAGGAGCCCCCGCCGCAGGCGCCGCAGGAGCCCCCGCCGCAGGCGCCGAAGGGGCCGGGGC
>CAYPQM010000109.1:18921-23690 GCA_964412845.1 uncultured Streptosporangiaceae bacterium | reverse complement strand
GCCGATCGCGTCGACCGACGCACGGATCATGGAATCCTTGTCACCGGTCCACCTCTGCTGGACCAGCCCGGCCCTGATGATCTCGGCCACTGCTCGCTCCCTCCGACGTCCGCCAGATGAACTCAATTCTTCACCTGAAGCAATTTCAGCCGCTACGGTTCGCGCGGCTGGCTTTCGGCCGCCGGGCTCCGCTGCGCCCTGATCACGTGGATGACCGCGTTGATCAGGGCCAGGTGGGTGAACGCCTGCGGGAAGTTGCCGAGATGACGGCCCGTCTGCGGGTCGATCTCCTCAGCGTAGAGGTCCAGCGAGCTGGCCAGTGAGAGCAGCTTCTCGCACAGATGCTGGGCCCGCTGCGGCTCGCCGATCTCGCAGAGCGCCGACACGAGCATGAACGAGCAGATGGTGAAGGTGCCTTCGCCCGAGGACAGCCCGTCGTCGGTCTGCTCAGGCCGGTACCGCAGGACCAGCCCGTCGACGGTGAGCTCATCGGCGATGGCCAGGACCGTCGCCCGGACCCGGGGATCCTCCCGGGGCAGGAAGCCGGTCATCGGCAGCAGCAGGAGAGACGCGTCGAGCGCGGTGGTGTCGTAGTGCTGGGTGAAGACCCCCCGCTCGTCCAGACCATGGCCCAGGATGTCGGCCCTGATCTCGTCGGCGGCCTCCTGCCAGGTCTTGGCCAGATCGCGCTCACCGCGGGCGATCGCGGCGTGCGCCCCCCGCTGCGCGGCTGACCAGCACATCAGCTTCGAAAACGTGAAGTGCCGGGCCGGGCCGCGCACCTCCCAGATGCCGCGGTCGGGCTGCCGCCAGTACTTCAGCGCGCATTCCACCTGCCGGCGCACCACGGTCCACATCCGGTCATCCAGCCCCTGCCAGCCGCCCAGCTTCATCTGGATGGACTGGAGCACCGTGCCCCACAGGTCGTGCTGAAGCTGTGTGTAGGCCGCGTTGCCGGCCCGGACCGGCCGGGCGCCCTCATAACCCGACAGGTGATCGAGGACCTGCTCGGTGAGATCCCGCTCGCCGTCCACCCCGTACACGACCTGCAGCTCGTCGTCGCGCTGGGCAAGATCGGCGAGAAACCAGAAGAAGTCGTCCGCCTCCCAGTCGAAGCCGAGCGCGTACAGGCTCCAGAGCGTGAAACCCGAGTCGCGGAGCCAGCAGTACCGGTAATCCCAGTTGCGCTCGCCGCCGGGTTCCTCCGGCAGCGACGTGGTCGCCGCCGCGATCAGCGCGCCGGTCGGCGCGAAGGTCAGCCCTTTCAAGGTCAGCGCGCTGCGTTGCAGGTAGCGGCTCCATGGATGGTCGGGGAACCGGCCCCGGGCGAGCCAGTGCTGCCAATGATGAGCGGTCCACGTCAGCCGCCGCCGCGCATCCTCGAACGTCGCGGGCGACTCATGGCCGGTCCAGGACAGCGCGCAGAAATGGTGCTCGCCCTCGCGCATCCTGGTCCGGGTCATGGCCCGGCCGCCCTCGAAGCCGAGCCGCATGTCGGTGGTGAGGGTCAGCCAGACCCCGACCTCAGCGTCGACGGCGCGGCAGACGGCCTGGGAGTAGGACCGGTCAGTGTAGGACCAGGCGCCTGAGTAGCGGCCGTAGTCGAAGACCGGTTCGCAGTCGAAGGTCACCTGCACCTCGCCGGTGACGCACCGGATGGTGCGCAGCAGCACATGGTCGGCGTCGTAATCGGTCGGGGTGCGGCGGTGCGTGTTGGAGAGCTCGCTCTCGTGATGCCACGGCCCCATGAGCAGCGCGTCGCGCACCACCAGCCAGCCGGTCGGGGTGGCCCAGCTTGTCTCCAGCACCATGGTCCCCGGCAGGTAACGGCGCGCCGCCGGGACCGTCACGCCTTCCGGGCCGAGCCGGAACCCGCCCGCCGATCTGTCCAGGATGGCGCCGAAGACGCTCGGCGAGTCGACCCGGGGCAGGCACAGCCATTCGACGTTGCCGCTCGGTGCGACCAGGGCGGTGGTCTCGCAATCGGACAGGAACCCGTATTCGCCGATCGGCGGGAACAGTGACTCGTCAGGCATCGAGGCGCCCTCGCCGGGCGTCACCATGTCCAGTCCGTCCCAGTCCTGCTCGATGGTGAGCTTGTTCCTGCGCTCCGTGATGGGGCTCATCCCCTCGGTATACCCGCCGGCCCGGGGCGTTCGCAGCGGAGCCTCGTTGCAAGCGATTGCAGAGACTGCGACACTGGGCGGGCAGCCGCGGTGTCTGGCGGCCAGCGCACAGGTCAGGAGGTAGTCCGGTGGGAGCGAGCCAACGCATCAGTTACCCGCCCCTTGAGCAGATGGACGACGACATGCGGGCCGAGCTGGAGCGGTGCCAGCGTGAGGGCACGCCGCGTCCGGAGAGCTCGGCGATCAGGGGGCACGTGCCAGCCTGCTTCTGGTCCTTCGCCCGCTCCTGGAAAGACGTCTTCGCCGAAGGCGTCTGCGACCACCAGATCAAGGAACTCTGCCGGCTCTACATCTCGCGCTCCGTGAACTGCGAGTACTGCGGCAACCAGCGGTCCGTGCAGGCCGCCGCGCAGGGCTTCGCCGAAGCCAAGTACGACGACCTGCTGAACTTCGAGAAGTCGCAGCGGTTCGATGACCGGGAGAAGGCCGCGCTGGCTTACGCCGAGGCCATCGCCTGGCACCTGCCCAGCGAGGATGCCCTGTGGGATCGCCTGCACCGGCACTTCACCGAGCCGGAACTCGTCGAGCTCGGCTACTTCATCGCGCTCACCTTCGGCCAGCAGAGCTGGCTGCGGCTGCTCAATATCGATCACCACCAGGTGATGGCGGGAACGTCGGCGTCGCTCGCCCCCGGATTCGAGACCCCTGCGGCCATGGCCGCGACCAAGGAGTCCGGCGACTACTGGGCCAAGCGCTGAGGGCGGCTGCTGCCCGCGCCCGACCCGGCCCACGCCGGCCGACCCGATGAGCGGCAGCCGTTGACCGGCCACCCCACGCCAGGCCACCCCACGCCAGGCTGGCCCGCTTCCGGGCCGCCCGGATCCGGGTACCCGGGATTCACCGCGGCGGAGATGAAGCGCCGTCATCTCGCGCTGGCCAGCGCGCTCGCGCGGCGCGGCATCGATCACGCTCTCCTCTACGGCGCCGACCGGTCCGGATCATCCATCCAGTGGCGGACCGGCTGGCCGGTGACCCGGGAGGCCGCGGTGGTCGTTTCCCCCGGCGAGCGTGACGTGCTCTTCGTCTGCTACAACAACCACGTTCCCAACGCCCGCCTGCTCGCGCCCGACGCCGATGTCCGCCCGGGCGGCAAGTCGGCGCTGGCCGCCGGGCTAGCCCTGCTGGCCAGCCGGGCCACGGCGCGGAGCCGGGCCGGGATCATCGGCCCGGTGCCCGCGCGGTCGCACGACCGGCTCATGGCCGCCGCCGGGCACGTCGAGTTCCTCGACGAGGAGTACACCCGCCTGCGGCTGGTCAAGTCCGGCGAGGAACTGGCCTGGCTGCGGGCGGGCGCACGGATGAGCGACGATGCCGTGGCCGCGCTGGCCAGGGCAGCCGGACCTGGCCTGACCGAGGCAGGCGCATGCGCCCTCCTGGAAAGCGCGTACATCGCGGCGGGCGGCCTCACCCACATTCACTACCTGGGTGCCACCGCGATGAGCCAGCCCGGCCTGTGCGTGCCCGCGCAATGGCCGTCGCAGCGCCCGCTGCGCACCGGTGACGCGCTGAGCTGCGAGGTCAGCGCCAGTTACTGGGGGTATCCCGGGCAGCTACTGCGCACCTTCAGCATCGGGTCGCCGCCATCGCCGCTGTACCGGGACCTGCACGAGGTCGCTGACGCGGCCTTCGACGCCATGACGGCCCGGCTGCGTCCGGGGGCCAGTGCTGACGACCTGGTCACGGCCGCTGGCGTCATCACCGCCGCCGGGTTCACGGTCTATGACGACCTCGTCCACGGTTACGGTGGCGGCTACCTGCCGCCCGTGCTGACCAGGGCGGACCTGGAGAACCGGCGGCCCGCGGAGTTCACCTTCGCGGCCGGGATGACCGTGGTCATCCAGCCCAATGTCATCACCCGGGACGAGCGGGCCGGCGTGCAGACCGGCGAACTGGTGCTGGTCACGGAGGACGGCTGGGAATCCCTGCACCGGTTCCCCCGGGGATTCGGCCGGATCGGGTAGCGGCCGCCAGTTCTCCGACTTCCATGATCGCGGTGGATCACAGGTCAGATACGACCACCTATCGACCGCGATCATGGCGCTGGGGCGCGGCTTGCCTGACCCGGCCCGGCGGCGTCCGGTATATCTGGGGATGTGCGCACCGACCTTCCCATCTGCCGGACCTGCGGCGTCCAGTACGCCGGACCTCGCGAGGACTGCCCGGTCTGCCTCGACGAACGCCAGTACGTCGGCTGGGACGGGCAGCGGTGGACCACGCTGGCCGCGCTCACCGCGGCGGGCCACCGGGGCCGCGTCGCCGCGGAGGGGCCCGGCGTGACCGGGGTGGGCACCGACCCGGCGTTCGCGATCGGCCAGCGGGCCCTGCTGATCCAGCACCCCGCCGGGAACGTGCTGTGGGACATGATCACCTACATCGACGACGACCTGGTGACACAGGTGCGGGAACTGGGCGGGATCAGCGCCATCGCGATCAGCCACCCGCACTACTACGGGACCATGATCGAGTGGGCCCACGCCTTCGACGCCCCCGTGTACATCCACGCCGCCGACCGCGACTGGGTTGGCCGCCCTGACCCTGCTGTCGTCTTCTGGGCGGGCGACACCCGCGAGATCGCTGACGGCC
>CAYPQM010000109.1:0-18911 GCA_964412845.1 uncultured Streptosporangiaceae bacterium | reverse complement strand
GACGGCCTGACCCTCATCAACGTCGGCGTGCACTTCGACGGCGGCCAGGTGCTGCACCGGGCCGGCGGGACCGGGGCGGGTGGGACGGGGGCCGAAGACGCAGGCGCGCTGTTCTCCGGCGACATCCTGCAGGTCGTGTCGGACCGGCGCTGGGTGAGCTTCATGCGCAGCTACCCGAACCTCATCCCGGAGCGGCCCCGGGTGATCCGCCGGGGGCTGTCCCTGCTCGAGCCCTATCCGTTCGAGCGGATCTACGGCGCCTGGTGGAAGCGCATCGTCGCCGCCGACGGTTCGGCGGCCGTGCGCCGGTCCGCCGAGCGCTACCTGCGGTACGCCCTGGACGACGGAACCTGACGGTGTCCAGAACCTGAGCAGCGCTTCACAGCGGGAACACGAAAGGTTCGCTTGACGACGGAACCCGACCGGGCCAGATAACGGCCGGGACACGAAAAGGTTGCGGCTGTCTGCGCCTGCAGCTCGCGGGCCCGGGATTCCTACTGGGGCACTTGGGTTCGCCGGGTTCCAGCAGGTAGGCTGACCGGCCTGAGTTCACTGGACGCGCACCTGGCGCTCCATGTCGCAGCGGTTGGGACTGATTCAGATGCGGCGGATTCTGGCGACGGCGGCTGTCGCGACTCTCGGCGCCGGGCTGGCGGCGTGCGGAAGCAGCAGCGGCACGGGGGCCAGCAGCAGTGCCAGCGCGAGCGCGAGCAGCAGTTGCTCCAACGCGTCGATCCAGGGCGACCTGTACCAGAAGGGCTCGCTCACGGTCGGCACGGACAAGCCGGTGTACCCGCCCTGGTTCGAGAACAACAACCCGGCCAACGGCAAGGGCTACGAGAGCGCCGTCGCCTACGCGGTAGCGACCCAGCTAGGCTTCAAGAACGCGCAGGTGAAGTGGGTGTACGAGCCGTTCAACAACTCCTACGCCCCAGGGCCGAAGAAGTTCGACTTCGACATCAATGAGATCTCGGTGACGCCGCAGCGGGCCCAGGCGGTCACGTTCTCCAGCAGCTACTACGACGTGCAGCAGTCGCTCGTGGCGCTGAAGGGGACGGCCATCGTGACCAAGCACAGCCCGGCTGACCTCAAGGGCTATGTGTTCGGCGACCAGGTGGGCACGACCAGCCTGGCCTTCATCAACGGCGAGATCCAGCCCACCCAGCAGCCGAGGGTCTACCAGACGCTGAACGACGTGAAGCAGGCGCTGAAAACCCATCAGATCGCCGCTCTGGTCACCGACACGCCCACCGCCCAGTTCATCTCGTCGTCGGAGATTTCCGGCTCGGTGATGGTGGGCCAGTTCCCCAGTACCGGTGAGCATTACGGCCTGCTGCTGAGCAAGGGCAACCCCCTCGTGACCTGCGTGGACAAGGCGCTGGCCATGCTGACCAGCAATGGCACCCTGAAGACCCTGCAGACCAAGTACCTGCAGGCCTACCTCAGCGTCCCGACGATCAAGCCCTGAGGCGGCCAGGCGAGCCCGCTCCCGCATGGACGACAGCACGCACGGCCAGCCGGCAGACCCGCTGCTGGTTCCCGGCACGCCCATGATGGGCGTGGGCGGCGGGCAGATCCCTGGCTCGTTCGCCAGCACCGGCCGGGGGCCGCGACTACTGGGCGGCGGCGGCCGCGGGGCGACCGCGATCTCCACGGTGAGCACCCTGGTCGTGCTGGGCGCGCTGGTGGCGATCTTCCTGCTCGCCCCGGGCAGCGCGGAGGTGCGGCACACGTTCTTCGACCCCCGGGACATGTGGCAGTCGTTCATCGGCAACCCGAAGAAGGGCTACTACTCGGTCGGCGCGGCCATCTGGCTGAACATCAGGATGTTCCTCGTCGCCGAAGTCCTCATCCTGGTCCTGGCCCTGGTTCTCGCGCTGATCAGGCAGTCGGTGAGCCCGGTGCTGTTCCCGCTCCGCGTGCTCGGGGTGATCTACGTCGACATCTTCCGCGGCATCCCGCTGCTGCTGGTGATCCTGGCCATCGGCTTCGGCGTGCCCGCCCTGGGCCTGCCGTTCGTGTCCCATCAGGCGCTCGCCGTCTACGGGGTCGTGGCGCTGGTGCTCTCCTACTCCGCCTACGTCTCGGAGGTGTACCGGGCCGGGCTGAACTCGGTGCACCAGAGCCAGGTCGCGGCGGCACGCTCGCTCGGCTTGTCGCAGTGGTCGGCGCTGCGCTACGTGATCCTGCCGCAGGCGGTGCGCAACATCATCCCCCCGCTGCTGAACGACTTCATCAGCCTGCAGAAGGACACCGCGCTGGTCGGGGTCCTCGGCGCGATCGAGGCCAACAACGCCGCGCAGATCTACGGGAGCACCGTCTTCAACTACTCAAGCTTCACCGTCGCGGCCATCCTGTTCCTCATCCTCACCATTCCGCTGGCCCGGTTCACCGACCACCTGATCAGCCGGGACCGGCGGCGCCGGCTGGCCGGGGCGCTCTCGTGACCGGGCCAGGCCCGGGCCGGGACAGCGGCGCCCCCGTCCTGGGTGCGGACGCCGTGCGGATCGAAGGACTGCGCAAGTCATTCGGCCCGAACCTGGTGCTGAAGGGGATAGACCTCAGCCTGGCCTCGCACGAGGTGATCTGCCTCATCGGGGCGTCCGGGTCAGGCAAGTCCACGCTGCTGCGCTGCGTCAACCGGCTTGAGCCCATCGACGCGGGGCGCATCATCCTGTGGGGGCAGGACGTCACCGCCGCGGGCATCGACCAGAACCTGGTGCGCCGGCAGGTGGGCATCGTGTTCCAGTCCTTCAACCTGTTCCCGCACATGACCGTGCTGCGGAACGTGACGCTCGCCCCGGTGAAGGCGCTGGGTATGCCCCGCACGGAGGCGGAAGATGAGGCCCGGGCCCTTCTCGGCCGCTTCGGGCTGCTGGACCGGGAGTCCGACTACCCGGACCGGCTCTCCGGCGGCCAGCAGCAGCGGGTGGCGATCGTGCGGGCCCTCGCCATGAAGCCGCAGCTGATGCTGCTCGACGAGGTGACCAGCGCCCTTGACCCCGAACTGGTCGCCGAAGTGCTCGATGTCATCAGGGAGCTCGCCGCCAGCGGCATGACGATGCTGATCGCCACGCACGAGATGGGCTTCGCGCGGGAAATCGCGAGCCGGGTGTGCTTCCTGGAGGAGGGGCTGATCATCGAGGACGCCCCGCCAGCCGAGTTGTTCACCGACCCGAAAGACGAGCGCACCCAGCGTTTCCTGCGGCGCATCGTCGACGCCGGCCGCCTCTGAGCCTCCTCGGCCGGCGGTTCAGTGCATCACCCAGCCACCGTCCACGACCAGCAGCTGCCCGGTGATGAAGGAAGTCTCCGGCGCGCAGAGGAAGAGCACCGCGTTGGCGATGTCCTCGGGCACCCCACGGCGCTTGACGGCCTGCTTCTCCAGCACCGATGCGCTGTAGCCCTCCGGATCGGGGTGGATCGCCTCGGCGGCGGTCGGGAACGCGCCAGGGGCCACGGCATTGACGGTGATCCCGTCCGGGCCGCACTCCCGGGCCAGGGCGCGAGTCAGCCCGACCAGGGCACCTTTCGACGCGACGTAGGGGGTCAAGAACGGCGTGTTGCCGAAGAACGTGATGCTGGAGACGTTGACGATCCGCCCCGACTCAGTGGCGCGCATCTCCGGCAGGACCGCCTGCACGCATACGAACGCTGCGTCCACGTTGACCCGCTGAACGCTCTGCCACTCCTGGATCGTGTAATTGGCAACCTCCTTCCTGGGGAAGATGGCCGCATTGTTCACCAGCACGTCTATCCCGCCATGCGCGCCGGCCAGGCCCCGGACGACCTGGGCGGTGCGGTCCAGGTCAGCCAGATCACAGGGAACGAAGAAGGCACTCCCTGCTGGGCCGGAATCGTTGATCCGCTGCGCGACCTCGCTGCCCCCGGTTCCGGGGAGATCGATGATCGCGACGTCCCCGCCCTCGCGGGCGAAGCCGGCCGCCATGGCCGATCCGAGCCCACCTGCCGCCCCGGTCACGATGACTGTCTTGCCGGTAAAACGCATCTGGTGCCGCTCCCTTCGATGCATACCGAGCCAGTGTCCGCCCCCCCCCGCGCGCGGGGGGACGTCCGCACCTCCTTGCGGAGGCAATCGGGAAACATACCAAGTGGAAGCGGTGCTGTAACGGACGCTGCCGTTCCTGGCCGGCATCCCGGGGCCCTGGTGGTCGGTAAGAGGTCCGCGTCGGCCGCCCGGGCCCGGTCAGCCGGGGTCGGCTGCCTTCGCCTCGTTGGGGTCCGGCCGGGCCCCCGGGGGCGCTTCGGTTTCGAGTTCGGCCCTCATCCGCAGCAGCTCCTGCCGGGCGGCATCATCCGGGACGGGATAGCGCGGGTCGATCTCCATCAGGGCCTTGACGATCACCGCCGCGGCGCAGATCCGCGCGAACCACTTGTGGTCGGCCGGGATGACATGCCAGGGCGCCCACTCGGTGCTGGTGTGCGACAGCATCTCGGAGAAGGCGTGCTGATAGTCATCCCAGTACCGGCGCTCCCGCACATCGCCGGCGGAGAACTTCCAGTTCTTCTCCGGCAGATCGATCCGCTTCAGGAAGCGGATCCGCTGCTCCTCCCGGGACAGGTTGAGGAAGAGTTTCACCACCCGGATGCCGTTGTCGACCAGGTACTTCTCCCAGTCGTTGATCTCCCGGAAGCGCCGTTCCCAGACGCCTGGGCCTTTCGCCTCGGCCGGGAGTCTCTGCCGGTCGAGGTTTTCCGGATGCACCCGAACCACCAGGACCTCCTCGTAGTGCGACCGGTTGAAGATCCCGATCTGGCCGCGGGCCGGCAGGTGGCGCGCGTACCGCCACAGGTACTCGTGATCCAGTTCCTCCGCCGAGGGAACCTTGAAGCTGTGCACGGCGACGCCTTGCGGATTCACCCCGGTCATCACGTGCCGGATCGTGCCATCCTTGCCCCCGGCGTCGATCGCCTGGAGGATCACCAGGACACCGTAGGTGCTCTGGGCCGAGAGCCGGTCCTGGTAGTCCGCCAGCAACTGGATGCCCTGGTCGAGCAAGCCCAGGCTGTCCTGTTTCTTGCGTACCCCACCCAGGTAACCGGGATCGAAATCCTTGGCCAGCCGCACCTTCGTGCCCGGCTTGACCACCAGCGGCTTGATGAGGCCCGCTATCCAGTCGGTGCCCGTGTCCGTCATCGCTGATGCTCCTTCCGCCCGGCGAGCGCGCCGCCATGTCTCGTGCGGCGGCCGGGTCACAACGGTTGCGGCGGACCCTGACGGAAGCGGCGCATGGCCATAGCCGCCACCCTAAGCGGTGGCTGGGTCCGTGCTTGATGAGGGCCGACCGGAACTGAACCGCTGGTGATCCGCAGCCAGGCAGCCCAGGATAGAGCGCGTGACCGTTCCTGACCGCAGCGAGCCGGAGCGGTTGCTCTGCGCGGCGTTCCCGCGCGGCGCCTGGACGGACCTGAGGACCGGCGACCCGGTAGCCGATGATCTCGCGGGCGCCGGGTCCTGGGGGCCGTCGCGGACCATCCGCGCCGAGGTGATCACGGGCCTGCTCCTGGGCGCCTGTGACCCGGAACCTGGGCACGCTCCGGCGGTGCGGCTGCGCGGCGCACGGATCAGCGGCCGGCTCGACCTGATGGGCGCCACCCTCAGCTGCCCGCTGGTCTGCGAATACTGCCATTTCGACGGTGAGCCCCGGTTCGTCGAATCGTCCGCGAAGACGGTCCGCATCGTGGCGTCCCACCTGCCGGGTTTCAACGGCACCCGGATGCGGCTGGACGGGATCCTCAACTTCTCGTCCTCCGTCGTGGACTCCGTCATCCGGCTCGACCAGGCCAAGGTGGCCGGGCAGGTGTGCCTGCGTGCGGTCACCGCCGGGTCTGGGACCGGCGAGGTCGCCGTGGCCGCCAACGGGCTGAATGTCGACGGGGACGCCGATTGCGTCGGACTGATCGCCCGCGGATCCGTTCAGCTGCAAGGTGCCCAGGTCGGCGGGACGATCGACCTGAGCGGCGCACAGATAACAGGCCCCCAGGAACGGGCGATCACCCTCAGCAACGCCGTGATCGGCGGCCGGCTCATCGGCAATGGCATGTCCGCCCAGGGCGAGGTCCGGATGCACAACACCTGCGTCGGAGCGAGTCTCGGATTGTCCGGCGCCCGGCTGTCAAACCCAGCGGGCGTGGCGCTGAGCGCTGGCGGCCTGACCGTGCAGGGCGGCGTGTTCTGCGTGGAAGGCTTCACCGCGGACGGCGAGATCCGCCTCATCGGCGCCCGGCTCGGCGCCAATCTCGCGCTGGCCGGGGCGGTGCTGAGCAACCCGGGGAAGGTCGCGCTGAACCTCGGCCGGGCCGCGATAGGTGATTTCGACGCCGCCGGGATCGTCTGCTCCGGCCAGGTCCGCTGCGTCGGCACCAGGATCGCCAGCGGGCTGAACCTGACGGACGCGCGGCTGGACAGCGGCCGCGACGACCTGGCCGCCCTGATTGCCGATGGCGCGGCGGTGGAAGGCATGCTCATGCTCACCCGGTTGCAGGCACGGGGAGAGGTCAGTTTCCGCACCGGCCGGGTAGGGCAGCGGGTGCTGCTGGTGGGTGCCCGGCTGGAGCGTCCCGGCGGGGTTGCCCTCCGGTTTTCCCGGGCTGAGATCGCCACGGACGTGTTCTGCGATGACATGACGGTCATCGGAACGATGAAGCTGGCCCGTTCCCGGATCGGCGCAACAGTCAGCCTCAGCCGAGTCCGGCTGGTCAGCCCCGGGGATGTGGCCCTGGATGCCCGGGCCGTGCAGGCTGGCCAGCTCACCCTCATCCCCGCCGAGCCCATCCAGGGCATCGTTGACCTCAGCCATGCCCGGATCGGCCTGCTGATCGACGACCCGGCGGCGTGGCCTGCCGTGCTGAATCTCAGCGGGCTGGCTTACCAGGCGCTGGAACCGCAGCTTCCGGCCCGCGAGCGGCTGCGCTGGCTGGCCCGGACCCTGGAGGACCACGAGCCGCAGCCGTACGAGCAGCTTGCCTCGCACTACAGCGCGATAGGACAGCCCGCGCAGGCGCGCCGGGTTCTCTACACCCGGGAACGTCTGCAGCGCGACGTCAAGGCCCCGTTGGGGCGGGCCTGGAGCCTGGTGCAGGATGTCACGGTCGGGTATGGATACCAGCCGTGGCGGGCGGCACTCTGGCTGATCGTCCTGCTGGCCGTGGGCAGCATTGTGTTCGCTGCTGCCCCGCCACCTGCGCTGCAGCACGGCGCGACGCCCCACTTCATCCCGGTCATCTACGCTCTGGACCTGCTGCTGCCCGTGGTCGATCTCGGCCAGAAGCATGCCTTCAACCCAGGCGGCGCGGAGCAGTGGTTGTCCTACGTCCTCATCGCGGCGGGCTGGTTGCTGGCCACCACCATCGCCGCCGGTGTCGCCCGGGTAATCAGCCGCAACTAGGGCGTGTCTCGTAGATCTTCAGCCTGCTGCGCGCCCGCCGGAGGCAGTGCGGTGCATCGTGCGCAAATCAGGGGCACTATGTACCGCGCACGCCTGATGACCATGTCGGCACACATCAACGCGGTCCATCGTGCGCGCGTAGGGGCCACAAAGCACCGCGCAGGCGGGCTCGACCCAGCGGCGCAGCGCCGGGGGCCAGAACCGGTTCGACGTGGCGTGGGTGGACGGCCGATCATAGGGGCGTGGCGGAGCCGATCGTGGTCAGGGGCAGGGTGATCCCTGCCGACGAACTGGCGTGGCGGTTCTCCAGGTCCTCTGGCCCTGGCGGGCAGTCGGTGAACACCACCGACAGTCGCGTGGAACTCTCCTACGACCTCGCGGCCTCCTCCGCCTTCAGCCCGGCGCTCAAGGAACGTGCCATGCAGGCGCTGGCCAGCCGGCTGGTCGGCGGGGTGATCACCGTCGCCGCCTCCGAGCACCGTTCCCAGTGGCGCAACCGGGAGGCGGCCATCAGCCGCCTCATCGCGCTGCTGACCGCGGCGACCGCACCGCCGCCCGCCGCCCGCCGCGCGACCAAGCCGACCCGCGGGTCCAAGGAACGGCGGCTAGCCGCCAAGCAACGGCGGTCACAGATCAAACGCCTCCGCCGGTCCACCGACGACTGACGACTGACGACTGACGACGACCCTCTGCCCAGGCGGCCGTTGCCCGGCAATACGGCAATACGAATGTCACCGGTGCCGGTCATGCCGACTTGCCGTCCGGAAAGCTCTCGCAGCAATCGCGGCGTAGCGAAGGCTCGAAGAATCTTTGCTCTGCCCGACCAACCATCGGCAAAACCGTAGATAAGCAATCCAGCTAAACAGAGATGACGCAGCGAAAACCGCCGCGACCGCGACGATGACCACGGGAGCGCTCCAGCCTGGCCTGACCTCCCGGGTAGTCAAGCCGCTGCGAGCTGGCCGACGGTCTGATTGTCCACTCGACTCCCGTCATCGAAACTGCGCTCGTGAGTATGCCCAGGCCAGCAGCCTGTTCCCCCGAACACGGCCTACTCGATCGCATGCCCGGGAGACAGACGATCAGCACAGACCCAAAACGAGTGGAAAATCGACCCTAAGCGTATATCCATGTAGTCAGCTACACCAAGAAACCCGCCTCTCCGGAACCATAAATGCAAAAGTGAATTTAGTGACAGGTTGGACGCATGTGCCGTCTGAGGAAGTAGTGCCAATACGACGGCAAAGCCGTCCCGGCACCACGGGGGCGCTGCGGCCGGGGGTAGCGCCACCGCCATCCCCGGGTCGGCCGTCGCGCCGATGTTCGAGAGCGTGGCCAGGGTCCACAGCACCGGTGCGTCACTATCACGAAATCCCCGAGTCACGGCCATGCCAGCATGCCGCGGCCACACTGCTCCGGAGTCGAGCGATTTAGCTGCCGAGCCGCCATCGAGTCCTAGAGCTCACAGGCACATGCCGTACGGCCGGCAGGCCTGCGGCGACATGCTGATTTCAGTTGCCTTGCCGATTCGGCAAGCGCTATTTTCCGATAACACGCTGGAGTCCTCGCCCGGGAGCCGCACAGTGACCTCGATCAACCGCCAGGTACGACTGGCGGCCCGCCCGTCGGGGCTGCCCAAGGCATCCGACTGCGAGGTGACGAGCGAGCCGGTGCCGACGGCGGGCCCTGGGCAGTTCGTCGTGGCGATCTCGCATCTGTCCATCGACCCCGCGATGCGGGGCTGGATGAACGCCGCCGCCTCCTACATCGCGCCGGTAGAGCTGGGCGCGGTCATGCGTGCTGGCGGGATCGGGCAGGTCACGGCGTCCGAGCATGACGGCTTCGCCGTGGGCGATCACGTCTACGGCATCTTCGGCGTCCAGGAATACGCCTTGTCCGACGGCCGGGGCGTCATCAAGCTCGACACCTCACTGGCGGAGCCGACGACGTACCTGGGCGCGCTCGGGATGACCGGGCTCACGGCCTACTTCGCCCTCCTGGACGTGGGCCGGATCCGGGCGGGGGACACGGTCGTCATCTCCGGTGCCGCCGGGGCCGTGGGCAGCGTCGCCGGCCAGATCGCGAAGCTCAAAGGCTGCCGTGTCATCGGCATCGCCGGCGGCCCGGATAAGTGCCGCATGCTGCTGGAGGAGTTCGGCTTCGACGTCGCGATCGACTACAAGACCGAGAACCTGCGGGCAGCATTGCGTGAGCACGCGCCAGCCGGCGTCGACGTGTACCTCGACAACGTGGGCGGAGATGTCCTCGACGCCGTGCTGACCCGGCTGGCCCGGGGAGCCAGGATCATCATCTGCGGCGCGATTTCGCAGTACAACGCGGAGCAGGTGCAGGGCCCGGCTAACTACCTGGCGCTGCTGGTGGCGCGGGCTTCCATGACCGGCATGCTGGTCTTCGATTACCAGGACCGGTACCCGCAGGCGATGGCTGAGCTGGCCCAGTGGTTCCGCGACGGCCAGCTCGTCTCACGGGAGCACATCGTGCACGGCAGCGTCAGTGACTTCCGCGACGCCCTGCTGATGCTCTTCGCGGGTGAGAACACCGGCAAGCTCATCCTCGCCATCGATCACGGCTGACGACGTCGGCCTGCTGCGCCCAGTCCCGGCGCGGCCGGTCATGGCATCCCCAGCACTCCGCCTGCCGGTGAGCCGTCCGCAGCGCGCGCACCGGGCACACTGCGGAAATTGAACGGCTCGCTCGCCCGGCCAGGCTGGACAAACCAGGCCTGGCCGGTCTGATCGCTGGCCAGGATGGTGAGCAGCGCATCGGCCACGTCGCCGGGTGTCATCATCGGGATGCCCGCCGCACTGATCAGGTGCCGGACCGGATCGTTGATCGCGGTGTCGGCAAAGCCAGGGCACAGCGCGTTCACGGTCACGTTGTCAGCAGCGAGCACCGGACCGAGCGAACGGGCCAGGCCGACGACGGCATGCTTGGTAGCGGCGTAGATCGGATCGGCCGGCACCGCGGTCAGCCCGGCCAGGCTGGCGGTGAGGACCATAGCTCCGCGACCGCGGTCCCGCAGGGCGGGCAGCGCGGCGTTCACGCCGAAGAAGACGCCATCGACGTTGATCGCAAAAGCCCGCCGGTACGCGGCGAGATCCCACGCGGGGCGGCCAAGCCTGACGCTCGTCGTGGACACGCCCGCGTTGAGGAAGGCAACGTCCAGTCCGCCGAAGGCAGTTACCGCGGCTGATACCGCCGCCTCGCTGTCCGCAGGTTCCCGGACGTCGCAGTGCGCGAACAGCCCGCCGATCTCGGCTGCGACATCCGCCCCCCGCTCGTCGACATCAGCCACGACGACATGTGCCCCCCGGCTGGCGAGCCGCCGTGCGGCCGCCGCGCCAATGCCGTTGGCGCCGCCCGTGACGAGGACGACCGCGCCATCCAGCTCGACCGCCATCAGGACGCTCGCCGCTGGTTACGCTCCTTGACCGCGTTGACCGCGCCCGCGCCCGCGCCGGAGACTCTGCACGCGCCGGAGACCGTGCACGCAGCGGAGACCGTGCACGCAGCGGAACTGCCGCCGCTGGAAACCGCTGTGCTCACCTCGTTGACCCGTTTGAGTGCCGCCATCCGGTCATCACCGCCTGCAGAGTCGCTGTGTTACGGGGTACCCGACCACGATGCCATGTGCGGGGACGCGCCGACGGCCAGCAAGGCTCCCGCCCGGACCAGCCCGTTGCTCACCTGGCGTCCAGCCACCTGCAGCCGCTATCTGAACCCAGCACAACGAACTCTCTCAGAACACATGACCTCACCTCATGAGTTACATGTATTCCAGTCATTGGACGCATGAGTCCTGCCCAGGGAGACTAGTAATGCAAGACAGTTCCGACCCGAAGGAAAGGCACATGGAGAACACCCCATACGAACCGCGCCCGCTGCTGGCTGAGATCCGGGACGGGTTCCGCGGCATGCGCGCGATCCGCACCTCCCGCAGAACCGCCGAGCGGGAGCGCAGGCGCGCGGAGCGCAGTGCACGCAAGTCCCTGGAACGCGACCTGGAGAGCTATACCTCACCAGCCGACTTGAACGACCTGGACGCAATCCTCGCCCGGCACAGCGAAGAAGAGACCGCGGACATCCGCCGCATCCTCGCCGGACACCGCGCGGCCTGACCCCACGGAGGCGGCCCGGGCCGGTGCATTATTGGATACCTCATGGCCGAACCCCTGCTGGCACTCCTCAACGACGTCGCATCGGGCCGTTATCCGGCGCCGGACGGCTCCGTGACGGTACTGCCGCAACCATCCGCCCGGCTCGCCGGAGTCTTCGGGTTCACCGCCCACACGGTGATCGCCGCGAACGTGGATCCAGGATGGGTACGGGATCAGCTACCGGACGGCGACCTGGCCGCACCGCTGGGTCCCCGCTTCCTGACCGCCTTGTGTGAGCGAACGGGCCGCCGGATAGGCAGCATTGACATGCTGTGCGTGACGCGCCCGTTGCCCGGCCCGCCACCGATTGACCTCACTCCCGCGAACGCGACCCAGCACCCCCGGGTGGCCCGCGCCCGACGCTACCGGGATGAGGTCTGCGCGTGGGATGCCGATGGCGGGGTCGTCCTGCTCGGCCGGGGAGTGACCGGCCGCTGGGAGGCGGCGGTCGAGGTCGATAGCGAACGCAGGAACGAGGGACTGGGCCGGAAGCTCGCCATCGCGGCCAGGCATCTCGCCCCGGGCGGCGTCCCGCTCTGGGCCCAAATCGCCCCCGGCAACGCGGCGAGTGTGCGCGCCTTCCTCGCCGCCGGCTTCACTCCGGTCGGCGCCGAGGCGCTGCTCGTCGCAGAGTAAGCCGCTTGCGATCGTCTGCGCGCAGCGGCTGCTCTGGCTATGACGCCGTTACGCTCACATTGTCGAACTTTGACGTATTGAGCACGCCAGCAGAATGTGAGCAGACAAACAGCCCCATTGTCACCGGATCAGTCATGGCAATTGTGGTAGAACCAACCAGCGTCCAGTTAGTCCCGTCTGGTGATGCGTACGCGGTGATGACATTCCCGGACCGGGTCAGCTTGAGCCAGGCGTTCGGGAAGCTGTAGCTTCCTCCTGCCACGTCAGCGTTATAACCGTACTGGAAGGCGATGCCGTTGCCCGGCGTCACCGCCAGCAGTGCATACGAGGAACCGCTGGCCGTCGACTGCTTGATCATGATGCCTGACTTCGCCCACGGATCAGTATTGGACTGGGCAGTCACCCGGGCCACGATGCTGCCGTCACCGGCCAGGCCCTGCGACACGTAGTTGGACTGGTCCAGATCCCCCCAGATGTCGTTGCCACCACCACTGACCGTGAAAACCCCGCCCGCGTAGGACGCAGACCCGGCCGGAGTAGGACTGCCCACCTCCGAATCCGCCCAGGGAACCGGCAAGGATGTAGAAGTTCCGGAGGCTACGCTCACGTTGTCGAACTTTGACGTATTGAGGGCGCCAGCATTATGCGAGGTCACAAACAGCCCGACCGTCACCGGATCAGTCATGGCAATCGTGGTAGAACCAACCAGCGTCCAGTCAGTGCCGTCTGGCGACGAGTACGCCTTGATGGTGGTCCCGGACCGGGTCAGCTCAAGCCACGCGTTCGGGAAGCTGTAGCTTCCTCCTGCCACGTCAGCGTTATAACCGTACTGGAAGGCGATGCCGTTGCCCGGCGTCACCGCCAGCAGTGCATACGAGGAACCGCTGGCCGTCGACTGCTTGATCATGATGCCTGACTTCGCCCACGGATCAGTATTGGACTGGGCAGTCACCCGGGCCACGATGCTGCCGTCACCGGCCAGGCCCTGCGACACGTAGTTGGACTGGTCCAGATCCCCCCAGATGTCGTTGCCACCACCACTGACCGTGAAAACCCCGCCCGCGTAGGACGCAGACCCGGCCGGAGTAGGACTGCCCACCTCCGAATCCGCCCAGGGAACCGGCAAGCTGGAGGTTCCGGCGGTGAACGTAAAGTGATCGAATACCGTGGTGTTCGTGACAAATTGACTATGAGAACTGTCGGCCATGCCACCGAAGATGCTTCCGGTGAGATTCGGTATGGTGACTGTTGAGTTCGGGTAGGCGATCCAGTTTGCGCCGTCCGCTGAGGTATAGGCAGTATAGGAATCACCAGTACGGATGACCTGAACGTAGATCGGCGCCCCGGCACTAACGCCGGTCACCTGCGTTGTCGAATCTCCCGCACTTGTGCGGTACTGAACTACTGTCCCGTTTCCTGGAGTCGCGAATATCGCGTAATACGGCGCCCCTGGATCCGTGCTGGCCCGGAGCATGATACCCGACTTCGCCCACGGGTCGGTGTTTTGCTGGCTAGTTATCTTGGCGCTTATCGTGCCATCGCCTGGCATAGTCTGGGCCGTGTAATGGAATTCGTCCTTGGCTCCCCATATATCCTTGCCTCCACCAAGCACCGACCACTCGCCATTCATCAGGTAATTGGATCCCTGCGGAATAGGCGTGCCGACGTCCGCGCAGGTCCAGTTGGCCGGGCACGTGGTCGGCGAAGGCGGCGCTGAATTGGCTACGCTCAGCACGTCTGCGGTGACGGTGCTCGTGGTCGCCGCCGAGGCCGAACTCACGGCCTCGCCGTCCAGCATGGTCCCGCCTAGGTGCGGAATGGTCTCCGCAGCGCCGGTGACCGGCGTCCAGGTGGCACCATCTGAAGACGTGTAGGTGGCGAACGTGTCTCCTGAACGGGTCAGGCGTATGTAGGCAGGCGCCACGCCATCAACAGTCTCAAGGGTCACGGCCGGCACCCCCTTTGTATCGCGGGACATCACTTCGATGCCGCTACCAGGCGTGACAAAGGCGCCATAATACGCTGCGTTGGCACTGGTATCGGCTCTCATCATGACGCCTGCTGTGGCCCCGGCATTCGTGTCGCTCTGTGCGGTAATGTGGGTACTCACGGTGGTATCGCCAGTCGTGGTTGTCCAGACGTAATGGAATTGATCGGTCATACCGCCATTACCAACCCCGCCGCCGGCGCCCTTGAACGTCCAGTTGGCTCCCGACAGCGACTGGCTGCCGACCACCAGCGGGTCACCAACGTCTCCGCAACTCCAGCCAGCCGGGCATCCAGACGCTGGCGGACTGTCTTGTGGCGTGCTAGTGATTGACCCCACACGTACGGTGTCGAACGCAGCCGTTCCCGCCGTGCCGCTCTGCCCCGAACTCACCGCCAGGCCAGCGAGTGACCCGTAAGGCATCAGCACGGTCGCAGTCGATCCAGGCACCATCGTGTAAGTCACGCCATCAGTTGACGTTGCCGCCTGTAGCACGTCGCCAGCGCGCTGGATTTCCAGATAGACCGGCAGGCTGCTCAGGGCGACCGAGTTGGCGACTGTGGTGGCGCCACCGAACGTATGGCGATACTGGACGGTTAGTCCTTGGGGCGTGACGAATATCCCGTAGTAGGGCGAGCCGGGATCGTTGTTCTGCCTGAGCATGATGCCGGCCTCGGCACCCGTGCTCGAACCGCCCGCTTGGCCCGTCAGCCGGGCGCTAATTTGCACGTCACCCGACGATGCCTCGCTCATCAGCCGGAACGAGTCGCTTGCTCCATGGACGCCCGCCCCACCCGCGGAGACCGCCCAGGTCCCAATTGATACTGTCTCCGCCCCGGCCGGACTCGGGCTTCCGATGTCCTGGCAGGTAAACGACGTCGGGCACTGAGGATCGGCCGGCACTGATGGCGGTGGAGTGGCCGGCAGGCCGAACGCGTAAATCATTCCGGCGGTGTTGCCGGTCATGATCGTTCCGCTGGCCACCGAGGGGGCCGCGTATATCCAGTTCCCCAGACCTGTGTCGTAGCTGTACAGGCGTTCGCCGGTCGACGCGTCGAGCACCTCGAGGCCGCTCCCCGCCCCGGCGATCACCATGCCGTTCACGTACGTTATGGCCCCGATGACCGGCCCAGCCTCCGGGTGCTGCCAGACAACCGCCCCGGTCGTCTCATTGAATGCCTGCACCGAGCCGCCGTAGCCCACTCCGTTGATAGTCGTTACGCCGCCGGCCTGGAACACCAGGCCTTGTCCAATCGCAGCGCTCGCGACGGTGCTGTAGCCGCAGGCGGCACAGTCGTTCCCGAGAGCTATCTGATCTTGCCAGACAGGCCCGGCGGCCAGGTCCGTCCGGTTAAACGCGTAGGTAAACCCGTTCTTGTTAGTTGTCACGAGCATCGGCGTACCGTCAGTGGCGGTATACAGGCCAGTCGATGTGGTCCAGTCGGAGTCAGCAACGGCCTCGGACTCCGGCAAATGCCAGTAATCGACAACTGTCATTGACGTTGCGTTAATTCCGACTACGGCCTGTGCATAGGTTTCGGAGTCCGATGTCTCGGTGCCCGTGACCGCGAAGATCTCATTCAAGCTTGGGTCGTACGCGGGCGACGTCCAGATACCTCCTCCTGTCGATCCGTCCGGGACCAGGTTAAGTGTGTTGACGACCTGATGTGTGGATAGGTCGACCTGGATCAATTGCCCCTGCACCAGCGGGCAATCGCCGAGGCTGGCCACTCCTATATACGCATATCCATTAACAATAAGCGGGCTCGACCAGTTGTAATGACCGCCGCTTGCACTGTTGTCACCAGTATAAACGTCCCAGAGGACGTTGCCAGTGCTTGCATCGAGCGCGTACCAATTTGAGTCCCCCCCGCCGACGTATACCACGCCGTTGAGCACCGCCGCGGCCGACGACACACCTGCGGTCTGCGGATTGCAATCTGACTCTCCGTTCGTGACGCCAAGGAACGCCTTCCATATAACCGCGCCCGTAGCAGCGTTCAAAGCGTATTCATAACCGTCCCACGAACCCACATACGCCACGCCTCCGACGATGGTCGGCTGTGACGCGATGGGGCTCCCGGTGGAATATGACCAGAGTTTGACCAGGCCTGGTGCCTGACTGGTCGATAGGGAGGTATCGGCGCTCGCCCCGGTTCGCGCGTTGTCGTGCAGCGAGGTAGGCCAGCTATCGGTGGTTGCTGCCTGCGCCGAAATTGAACGCGACCCAACACCGATCACGGATGCGGCAAGCAGCGCGATGGATGCTGCCGTGAAGCGGACAGCCGCGGCCAGGCCCGAGCCATGACCCTTGGGTGACCACTTATCTGCTTGCACAGAATTACCTTCTCTGGTGTGGCCTGATGCTGTCCGGCTGCGATTCACGCGCTGCTCTCAGGACTTGGCGCCAGATCCCTGGCCGACATCAGCCCGTGCCGCCGCTTTATCTCTTCCTTCGCTGTTTCCGGATCCTCAATGCCATGCTCGGTGAGGTGCCAATGGAATCGGAGCTTGGGAATGAACAGTTCGATGATGCCCTTCCACATCGAGTAGCTCGTGAACAGCCACCATGGGCCGAGAGCCAGCATATATTTCACCAGCCCCGGTTCCCGGTCTCTCAGGCAGGCCGCTAGCTGCACGTAGAACAGCAGGAAGTTCCCCAGGATGGCTGTTGCGCCACCGAGGTAGAAGACGAGCGGCGGGAACAGGGACTCGATGAACGTGGAACCCGTGCAGAAGTACCCGATGGTCAGGCCCCAGAAGATCGGGTTGATCATCAGCGATAGCGGCGTGCCTATCGTCATCAGCGTGTAGGCGACGAAGGGCTTCACTCCCATCTGACGTGCCGCCCGGATCGGGTGGCGCGCCTGGACAGCGCCGGCCTGGGCGTAGCCCTTCCCCCAGCGTGCCCGCTGCCTGGCTGCCTTGGACAGGCTGATCGGCGCCTCCTCGAGCGTCCAGGAGTCGCCGATCATGGCCACGAGGTAGCCGAAGCGCGCCAGCCAGCCGGCGATATCGGCGTCCTCGGCAACGCACCATGGGTCCCAGGCCGCCACCATCTTCTCGGCGACATCGCGCGGGATGCCGCCCCGGACGAGTTCGTCAGTTGGGATGGCGATCTCCCGGAGAACGTCGGTGATGAATATGTTCGAGGTGCCGCCGAGCGGTGGAACCAGGCCCAGCCGGGCCATCCCACGCAGGACGAACTCGAAATGCACGGAGTATTCCGCGAAGTACATCCGCGTGACGATCGCCGCTTGCCACTCTTTGCGCGACCGCAGATTTCCCGTGAGTATGTTCCAGAACAGCAGGCGGGCTTGCAGGCACGCCACCTCGGCCGGTGCGCTCCGGAAGTCGCGGATGGCCTTGAGGAGCATCCACGGGTCAGGGCTGTCCTCGCTGTCGAAAATGACGGTGTACTTGCCCCGGGCGTGATGCAGGCCGAAGTCGCAGGCGCTTGGCTTGGTCCCCGGCGCCCCCGGGACGGTCAGGACTGCGCTGGCATACGAGGGTAGGTCAAGCTTTTCGGCATCAGCCGCACCGCCGGTCAGCCCGAGCATCTGCTGGGTCTGCATATCCCAATGCTCAACGGGCAGCAGAATCTGCAGCCTTTCCTTCGGATACTGCATCTCAGCCATCGATTCCAGCAGCGCACGCAGGACGTGCAGCTTTTCTTTGGCATTCGGCAGCAGTATCGTAAAGGTCGGCAAGTCCGGGTCGTCGATGCTGGGGAGCGTTCCGCGGCCCCCGGGCGGTTGCATGTACGAGGCGATGGCGAGGATCACCTTGAAACCCACGAAGACGAAATAGAAGACCTCGCAGGCAGCCACTATCGTGATGAGGCTCGGCCGCCAGCCCCACTGGTAGGCCTGAAACCCAGACGCCACCACGAGCGCGGCAAGGACTGCCCTTTGCTGCCACGATAGGACAACGGCAGCCGTATCCCGCTTGACTGCCCGCACGTTCCTGGAGCGTGTCGGCATTTTCGTTCCCTCCTGACAACCGTGCCGGGCCGACTGCCCGGTGCAGCTGAGTTATCTGCTGACCGGTGGTTTCGCGAGCATCCGCACGATGGTCGGCGGCGACGCGTAGATGACGTAATCTGGATTGCTCCAGACCCGTCGATAGCCATCTATCAGGCTTGACCCGAACAGGTCTTTGTACACCAGATCTCTGTCGTTCTTCTCGGTCCGCATCACGATCCAGGCGATGCGGTGACCACTGGGGTTCGCCAACGCCGGCTGCCATAGCCGGTAGCTGCCCTCGTATACCTGATCCTGGGCGGGCACGTGGGATGCGAAAGCGACTTCTTCGTTGCCGTAGGACTCCATGAGCAGGAGGCCTCCGGTGTAGTGCCCCCTAATCCACCGGGCGGCAGCCTTGGCATGCAAGGCGGTGGGCGTTGCCTGCGCCGCCAGCGGTTCCGCGAGGTCGACGATGTTGCCGCTCCGGAGCGAACCGACGGCCATGAGCAGGACTGTGAGAGTCACCGCGATGGCCGGCGTGCAGCGTAGAGCCGCCCACCGGGGAGAATGCAGCTTCTTCCCGAGTAGCTTGGCCAGTTCTGCCGCCAGAAAACCAATCATGATGCAAGCCGGCAAGATCATCACCAGCCCGAAACGGACGTTATAGAAGTTGTAGTAGTACTGGTAGACGTGGAGCGGGCGTTCTCCCTTGTACAAGGTGGCGACGAACAAGGGG
>CAYPQM010000108.1:0-24008 GCA_964412845.1 uncultured Streptosporangiaceae bacterium | reverse complement strand
GACCTGGTGGCCGTCGCGGGCCGCCTGGGCCGCTCGGCCGGGGGCCTGGCCCTCCTGCAGGCCGGGCGGCCGGGACCGGCGGCGCTGCTGGCCGCCTACCGCTGGCCGCAGCCCCCCTACGACGCGGGGCCGGAAGCAGCCCGGCTCGGCGCCACGTCGATGATCGACATCAGTGACGGGCTGGGCCAGGACCTGGGGCACGTGGCCGCGGCGAGCGGGGTGCTCATTGACATCGAATCGGCCCGGCTGGATCCCGGTCAGGCCCTGCGCGCCGCCGCGGATGCGCTGGGCGGGCTGGACCCGCTGGACTGGATGCTGGCCGGCGGCGAGGACCACTGCCTGGCCGCCACCTTCCCGCCGGGCACCGATCTCCCCGCGCGCTGGGTGGTGATCGGGCAGGCCACCGAAGGCAGCGGCGTCCGGCTGGACGGACAGCCGTCCCGGCGGCTGTCCGGGTGGAATCATTTTCGCTGAGCAGGTATGCCCCGGCGAAGATGTGAAAATGACTAGACTCGCCTCACTAGCCCCTACGGCCATGCTTGGACTACCCCGCCATGCGACCGCCCCGCAGGAAGCCAGCGCCACGTCACCGTGCGCCGTCCGGTGCTGCCCGCCCTCAGGATGCGCGGGCAAACCGGGCCGAAACCGGGCAATCTGACCTGGGGCCGTCTCCGGCCGAGTCATCCCGGGCCGAGCCGGCTGGGCCCCGGCCGGCCGGCGGCCATGTCGGCCCGGCGCTGCGCAGGCTGATGGTCACACCGACGTTCGCGGCCGGGCTGGGTGTGGTGGTCGCCGCCGGGCTCGCGGTCAGCATGACCGCCAGGACGGTCCTCCAGTTCAGCGGCCCGAGCCAGGGCAAGCCCTGCGCCGTCCGGGGCTGCACCAACGGGCCCGATCTGCCGGGCGGCGCTGGGACGCTGGCCTCGGCCAAGCCCGGCATCAAGTTCCTGCCCGCCACGGTCGGCCCGGATGGCTCGGCCCAGCCCAGTCCGTCATTCACCGGCGGCCAAAGCAGCCCGGGCAGCCATCAGCCCGCTGCTGGTCAGGTGGTCATCGACTACCAGACAACGCAACGATTCTCGTGGGGATTCAACGGTCAGATCAGGATCTCCGGGCTGCCAGCTTCATCGCTGGCCACCTGGCGCCTGGAGTTCGATTACCCGGGGACGAGCATCGTCGGCGTGCAAGGCGCACGGTGGCAGCCCACCGGTCAGGATTCCGGCGTGGCGGAAGCCGCTCCCGCGGGCAGCCAGAGCAACAGCAGTCCCAGCGACGCGGCCCCCTCCGGCAGCAGCAGCCCCGATACGCCCAGCCCCAGCAGCGGGAATCCCGGCGGGTCCAGCCAGGACCAGGCCGGTCAGGACGACCCGCAGCGCGCAGTGGTGATCACCATCACGGCGTCAGGGCCGCCGAGCAGCCCGGCCCACTGCCGCCTCAACAACACCCCCTGCTCCTTCCGCTGAGCCGGGACACGGCGGAGGGCCGGCGGGCGCTTACCCTGAGGCTCATGCCAGCGACCCCGCCTCGTGTGCTCACCGTGGCCGGCTCGGACTCCTCAGGAGGAGCCGGGATCCAAGCCGACCTGAAGACCATGATGGCGCTAGGCGTCTACGGGATGAGCGTGATCTGCGCGGTCACCGCGCAGAATTCACTCGGCGTGCACGGGTACTGGGAACTGCCCGCGGAAGCGGTCCGCGCCCAGCTCGACGCGATCCTGACTGATATAGGCGTGGACGCGGTGAAGACCGGGATGCTGGCCTCGGCGGCGGCGGTCGAGGCGGTCGCCGATGCGGTCGCCGCCGGCCGGGCCACGGCGCGCGCCGGGGTGGGCGCGCCGCTGGTGGTCGACCCGGTGGCGGTGTCCTCGCACGGGGACTCGCTGCTCTCGCCGGGTGCGCTGGACGCCATCCGGGAACGACTGCTCCCGCTGGCCACCGTGATCACCCCGAACCTGGACGAGGCAGCGCTGCTCACCGGGGTGCGGGTAGCCGACGAGGCGGGGATGATCAAGGCGGCCGAGGCGCTGCGCGACCTCGGCCCGCAATGGGTCCTGGTGAAGGGCGGCCACCTGCCCGGGCACCCGGTGGACGTGCTGTTCGACGGGGAGCAGATGCACCGCTTCACCGGCCCGCGGCTGCCCGATCAGCACACCCACGGAACGGGCTGCACGCTGGCGTCGGCCATCGCGTCGTTCCTCGCGCTCGGCGAAGATGTGCCGACGGCGGTGGTGCACGGGAAAGAGTATGTGACCGGCGCGATCCAGGCCGCTTTCCCGCTGGGCGCGGGGATCGGGCCGGTGGATCACGCCTGGCGGATGCGCCACACCAGCAGCGGCGCAGGTGGCGAGGCCACCGGCGGCACCGGCGTCAGCGGGTGAGCGTCAGCGGGTGACTTTGCCTGCCTTGATGCAAGACGTGCAGACCCGCAGGCGCGTGCGGGTACCGCCGACCTTGGCCCGCACGACCTGGATGTTGGGATTCCAGCGGCGCGGGGTGCGGCGGTGTGAGTGGGAGACCCTGTTGCCGAAACCCGGCCCCTTGCCGCAGACGTCGCAGACAGAAGCCACGGGATCGCTCCAAGTGTGATCGAGGATGGTTGATCAAAGAAACATCGAACAACCCGGACTCGGCCGGGCAGTCGTCGAAGGATAACCGACTAACAGCCAATCGCGCGAACCCGTGCCCGCCGGAGGCGGGCGCGGCCGCTGGCTGCGCCCCGCTGCTGGCCAACGACCCTTATTCTGGGGGGCCATGGCCAGGCTTGACGAGCGGCTCGACCGGGTGTTCGACCCGAAGACGGCGAAAGTCCTCACCGGCGGCCTTGACTTGCACACCGTCGGGGACTTGCTGCGCCATTACCCGCGCCGGTACGAGCGGCACGGCGAGCTGACCGATCTCGCCTCGCTCCGCGATGGCGAGCAGGTGACCGTGCTGGCCAAGATCGCCGCGGTCACCACCCGGCGGATGAAGAGCAACGGCGGCAAGCTGACCGAGGTGACGGTGACCGACGGCCATGGCACCCTCACCCTGGCGTTCTTCCGGCAGGCCTGGCAGGAACGCACTCTGCGCCCCGGGCTGCACGGCCTGTTCGCGGGCCAGGTGTCCAGCTACGGCCGGCGCCGTCAGCTCATCCACCCGGATTACGAGCTGATCGGTGAAACCGATGCGGGCGCCGAGCTCGCCGCCGAGTACGTCGCCGACCTCATCCCGGTCTACCCGGCCACCGCGAAGCTCGCCTCGTGGAAGATCGCCAAGGCGATCCGGACGGTGCTCGACACCCTTGACGTCGAGGATCCGCTGCCCGCTGACGTCCGGCAGCGCCGTGGCCTGCGCGGCCTGGACGCGGCGCTGCGGGCGATCCACCGGCCGCTCGATGAGCAGGACTGGAAGTGGGCGCGGCACCGGCTGAAGTGGGACGAGGCATTCGTGCTGCAGGCCGCGCTGGCCCAGCGCCGGTTCTACGCGGCCGCGCTCCCGGCGACCGAGCGCCAGCTGCGCGATGATGGCCTGCTGGCGGCGTTCGACGCCCGGCTGCCGTTCGCGCTCACCGCGGGCCAGCGCGACGCGGGCGCGACGATCGCCGCGGAACTGGCCCGCGATCATCCCATGCACCGGCTGCTGCAAGGTGAGGTCGGGTCCGGCAAGACGGTCATCGCCATCCGGGCCATGCTGCAAGTCATCGACGCCGGCGGCCAGGCCGCGCTGCTCGCGCCGACCGAGGTGCTCGCCCAGCAGCACTACCGGTCGATCAGCGATCTGCTCGGCCCGTTCAGCCGCGCCGGGCAGCTCGACGGCGCCGAGATCGCGACCCAGGTGACCCTGCTCACCGGGTCACAGGGGGCCAAGCCGCGCCGGGCGGCCCTGCTGGCCGCCGCGTCTGGTGCCGCCGGGATCGTCATCGGCACCCATGCCCTGCTCCAGGAGCATGTGCAGTTCGCCGACCTCGGGCTGGTGGTGATCGACGAGCAGCACCGGTTCGGCGTGGAGCAGCGCGATGCGCTGCGGGAGAAGGCCCGCGATGCCCGGCCGCACGTGCTGGTGATGACGGCCACCCCGATTCCGCGCACGGTCGCCATGACGGTCTACGGCGACCTGGACACCTCTACGCTCACCGAGCTTCCGGCGGGCCGTGAGGCCATCGCCACGCATGTGGTGCCCGCCCTCGATAAGCCCCGCTACCTGGAGCGCACCTGGGAACGGCTCAGGGAGGAGGTCGGCCGGGGCCGCCAGGCGTACGTGGTGTGCCCCCGGATCGGCGAGGAGCCCGCCGCGCCGGGCGACGAACCCGCAGACCCTTCCAGCCACACGCGCCGTTCCCCCGGTGCCGGCGATCGTGACGGCGCCGGCACCGGTGCGGGCGACGGCGAGGATGCCAGCGACGCTGACGAGGACGGGAGCCCGCGGCGCTCGCCGCTCGCCGTGCTGGACATCGCGCCCATGCTGGAGCAGGGGCCGCTGGCCGGGCTCCGGCTGCGGGTCCTGCACGGCCGGATGCACCCCGACGAGAAGGACGCGGCGATGCGCGCGTTCGCCGACGGCTCGGCCGACGTGCTGATCGCGACCACCGTCGTCGAGGTGGGCGTGGACGTGCCCAACGCCACGGTTATGGTCATCCTGGACGCGGAGCGGTTCGGCGTCTCCCAGCTGCACCAGCTGCGCGGGCGGGTCGGCCGGGGCCGCGAGCCGGGGCTGTGCCTGCTGGTCACCGAGGCGCCGGAGGGCAGCGCGGCGCGCGACCGGCTCGACGCGGTCGCCGCGACCCTGGACGGGTTCGAGTTGTCCCGGCTGGACCTGGCGCAGCGCCGGGAAGGTGACGTGCTCGGCGCGTCCCAGGCGGGCCGGAAAAAGAGCCTGAAGCTGCTCACCCTGCTGGCCGATGAGGAACTGATCGGCGAGGCCAGGCAGGAGGCCACGGCCGTGGTGGACGGTGACCCGATACTGGCCAGCCACCCGGCCCTGGCCGCCGCGATTGCCGCCATGCTCGACGACGAGCAGGCCGAGTTCCTGGAGAAGGCGTGAGGCGGTGACGCGGGTCATCGCCGGATCGGCGCGGGGCCGGCGGCTGGCGGTGCCACCGGGGCGGCTCACCCGGCCGACCAGTGACCGGGCCAGGGAAGGCCTGTTCAGCACGCTGACCGCCATCCGCGGCCCGGTCGACGGGGCGCGGGTCCTGGACCTGTACGCCGGGTCAGGGGCGGTGGGCCTCGAAGCGCTCTCCCGCGGCGCGGCCCGGGTCTTGTTCGTCGAGGCGGAGGCCCGGGCGGCGCAGGTGATCCGGGGCAACCTGGCGGCCGTCGGCCTGCCCGGCGGTGAGCTCGTCATCGGCCGGGTGGAACGGGTGCTCGGCCGCGGCCCCGGCGGCGGCCCGGGCTATGACCTGGTGGTCGCTGACCCCCCGTACGCGCTCAGTGACGACGACGTGACGGCGGTGCTGACCGCGCTGCGGGACGGGTCCTGGCTCGCCGCCGGGGCGGTCGTCGCGGTGGAGCGGGCGACCCGGTCTGCGCCGGTGCGCTGGCCGCCTGGATACGAACCGGACCGGTCCCGTCGATACGGCGAGGCAACCTTCTGGTACGGTCTCGCCGCAGGTAACCACGCGGCAGAGGCGCTGTGAGGTGGCGAGTGTTGTGACGGAAGGGCGTGTCCCGGTGCGTCGTGTCGTCTACCCAGGCTCGTTCGACCCGGTGACCAATGGGCACCTCGACATCATTGTCCGGGCCGCCCGGCTCCATGACGAGGTCTACGTGGTCGTTGGCGCAAATATGGCCAAAGAGGGACTGTTCACCGTCGACGAACGCCTCGCGATGCTGCGCGAGGTGACCCGCGGCCAGCCCAACGTCCGGGTGGACAAATTCCGCGGCCTGCTGGTGGAGTTCTGCAAGACGCACGAAATCTCGGCCATCGTGAAGGGCCTGCGCGCGGTCAGCGACTTCGAGTACGAGATGGAGATGGCGCAGATGAACTACCGTCTCGCGGAGATCGAGACGCTGTTCATGACGGCCAACCCGCTCTACTCGTTCCTGCGGTCCAGCCTGGTCAAGGAGATCGCCAGGTACGGGGGAGACGTCTCGTCCCTGGTGCCGTCGCCGGTCGTCGAGCAACTCCAGGAGCGCCTGGCGGCCTGCTGAACGCCGCGCGAGTTGGGATTCCCGCTGACCCGCGGGTAAGCTGTGCCCCCTACTTCGCCTGACAACGTATTGACCCATGCCACAGCTACGCAGGAATTCCTCGCCGCGCCTCGATCCCCGCAGGCCGCTGGTCTTCAGCGCGCGTGCCCTCGGCCGCGGCGCCGGATCCGAGCACACCCAGACCCGCACCGTGGCCGCCCCCGCGGACCTGCGCGTGGGCCTCGCGGGCGTGCCCGAGGGAGCCGAGTTCGAGCTGACCGTCCGGCTGGAGGCGGTTACCGAGGGAGTGCTCGTCACCGCCGCCGCGGACGTGCCGGTGACCGGGGAGTGCGCGCGATGCCTGGAACCGCTGGCGCAGCAGATGGACGTCTCCTTCCAGGAACTTTTCGAATATTCGCCGGGCGTCGGCCCGGACGCCGCTGACGGGTACTCTCTGGACGGGGACCTGCTCGATCTTGAGCCGGCCCTCCGTGACGCTCTGGTCCTCGCGCTCCCGCTGGCGCCGCTGTGCCGGCCCGATTGCCCCGGCCTCTGCGTTGAGTGCGGGGCGCAACTCGCGAAGGAAGGCCCTGAGCACTCGCACGGCCCGGCCATCGACCCGCGGTGGGCTGGGTTGCAGGAGGCAGTGCTGCCTCAGCCTGAGGCGCGGTACGAGACCGGAACCGACCTGTCGGCCGGTTCCGGCCCGAGCATGAACTGACCAGATGAACTGACTATCAGGACATGAATTGACTAAGGAGAAGTGACGTGGCTGTCCCCAAGCGGCGGATGTCGCGGAGCAACACGAGGTCGCGGCGGTCCCAGTGGAAGGCCACGGCGCCCGCGCTCGTGGCGTGCCCGCAATGCCGCGATCCCAAGCTGCCCCATACTGCCTGCCCGACGTGCGGAACGTACAACCGTCGTCAGGTGATCACACCGTCCTGATCCGCTAAGGGACCAGCGTGAAAGGCGGAGCGGGCGGCATGGACGCGACCGAGCCGGAGCGTCCGGAGCTGTTGCGTGCCCTCAACGCCGGGCTCAGCCCGGCGTTGCTGGAACGTGCCCTGACGCACCGGTCCTTCGCCTACGAGAACGGCGGGCTGCCCACCAACGAGCGGCTGGAGTTCCTGGGTGATTCGGTGCTCGGCCTCGTCGTCACGGACACGCTGTTCCGTAAGTACCCCGACCTGCCGGAAGGCCAGCTGGCCAAGCTGCGGGCGGCGGTGGTCAACATGCGCGCGCTGGCCGGTGTCGCCCGCGAGCTCAAGCTGGGTTCCTATGTGCGCCTGGGCCGGGGCGAGGAGGGCACCGGGGGGCGGGACAAGTCCTCGATCCTGGCTGACACGCTGGAGGCCGTGATCGGCGCGGTCTACTACGAGCGGGGCCTCGATGAGGCAGGCAGCCTCGTGCACCGGCTGTTCGACCCGGTGATTGCCCGCTCCGCGAGGCTCGGCGCCGGCCTGGACTGGAAAACGTCGCTGCAGGAACTCACCGCCTCCGGGTTCCTCGGCGTGCCTGAGTACCACGTCGAGGAGAGCGGGCCTGACCACCAGAAGTTCTTCCGCGCCTCAGTCTGGGTCGGCGGGCGCAGCTACGGCGCGGGGCAAGGGCACTCGAAGAAAGAGGCCGAGCAGCAGGCGGCGGAGGCGGCCTGGACCGCGATCAGCAACGGGCACGCGGCCGGGGATCGGGCGCCGGCCGGGGATCAGGCGTCAGCGAAGGCGCCCTCCGGGGACGCTGCTGGCGCAGCGGCCCCGGACGCCGGGGACTGACCGGGACCAGCACCCGTGCCGGAACTGCCCGAGGTCGAGACCGTCCGTAAGGGCCTGGAACGCCATGTGGTCGGCCGCACCATCAGCGATGTGCAGGTGCTGCACCCGCGCGCGGTCCGGCGGCACCTGGCGGGCCCGGATGACTTCGCCGCGGCGATCCGCGGGCGAACCGTCGCGGCCGCCCGCAGGCGAGGAAAGTACCTGTGGCTCCCAGTCGGGCCGGACGCCCTGCTGGCGCACCTCGGGATGAGCGGGCAGTTCCTGATCTGTGATCCGGCGGCGCCGCTGTCGCCGCATGTCCGGGCCAGGTTCACCTTTACTGATTCCGGGCCGGACCTGCGTTTCAGCGACCAGCGGACGTTCGGCCATCTGGTCCTGGCCGCCGGCGGGGCGGTGCTGCCCCCGCTGATCGCGCACATCGCGCCCGATCCGCTGGAGGAAGCCTTCGACGCCGAGACGTTCATCGGCCGGCTCCGGGTCCGCCGTACCGGCATCAAGCGCGCTCTGCTCGATCAATCCCTGGTGAGCGGGATCGGGAACATTTACGCCGACGAGGCGCTGTGGCGCGCCCGGCTGCACTGGGCCCGCAGCACGGACACGCTGACCCGGCCGGAAACGGTCAGGGTCCTGGCGGCCGTGCACGAGGTTCTGGGCGAGGCGCTGGATGCCGGGGGCACCTCGTTCGACAGCATGTATGTGAACGTCAATGGCGAGAGCGGCTACTTCGGCCGGTCACTCGCTGTATACGGGCGTGCCGGGCAGCCGTGCGACAGGTGTGGTACTCCTGTTCGGCGGGATCCGTTCATGAATCGGTCCGCCTACAGTTGCCCGCGCTGCCAGCCCCGTCCACGGTCCCGCAGCGGGCGGTCGTGACCTGCGCGATCGCTCAACTTGACCGGATACCCGCGGGGTGGGACCCTTAGAGACGTAACCTGCGCGCACTCATGCGAGTCTCCGCGTGTGCGCCCAATCTGGTCACTCATTGTGGAGGACCCACTACAATGGCGAAGGCTCTGCTCGGCCACGTCGGCGGGTTTGATCCCCGCGTGGTCTCTGAGATGCGCCGCCTGCAGCAGCGAGTGCGTGACCTGGAAGCCGCGCTGGTGCGGCTCCAGGACGAGAACGACGCGCTGGCCGCTGAGGTAGGCCACGAATTGCTCGTCGCGGAACGGGAGCGCGAACCGGCGCTTACCTGACGCGCCTGAGTCTGTGCACCACGGATACTGGACGTCCTTCGGGGCGGCCACAACGAACAGGGACGTCCTTAGGGCGTCCCTCTTTCGTTCCTGCGGTGGCGAGGCCGCCCGCGAGGCCGCCGCGTATCCCTCGTAGACCCGCGAATCCCCGGGTTCGGCCGCCGGGCGCGGTAGGGTGCGGTCAGGCTTGCTGGGCGGCCGGACGGGGAGGAGAGCCCGCGGGTGTATCTGAAAACCCTCACTTTGCGCGGGTTCAAGTCGTTCGCCTCGGCCACTTCGATGCGGTTCGAACCCGGCATCACCTGCGTCGTGGGCCCCAACGGGTCCGGCAAATCCAACGTCGTTGACGCGTTCTCCTGGGTGATGGGCGAGCAGGGCGTGAAGAACCTGCGTGGCGGCAAGATGGAGGACGTGGTCTTCGCCGGGACCGCGTCCCGGGCCCCGCTGGGCCGGGCCGAGGTCACGGTCACCATCGACAACAGCGACGGTGCCCTGCCCATCGAGTACGCCGAGGTGACGATCAGCCGGCTGCTGTTCCGGTCGGGCCAGAGCGAGTACTCGATCAACGGTGACCACTGCCGCCTGCTGGACGTCCAGGAACTGCTCTCCGACTCGGGCCTGGGCCGCGAGATGCACGTGATCGTCGGCCAGGGCCAGCTCGACCAGGTGCTGCACGCCGGCCCGGAGGCCAGGCGCGCGCTGATCGAGGAGGCCGCGGGGGTCCTCAAGCACCGCAGGCGCAAGGAGAAGGCGCTGCGCAAGCTGGAGGCGATGCAGGCCAACCTGACCAGGCTGGTGGACCTCACCGCGGAGCTGCGCCGCCGCCTCAAGCCGCTCGGCCGCCAGGCCGAGATCGCCCGCCGGGCCGCGTTCATCCAGGCCGACCTGCGGGACGCCCGGCTGCGCCTGCTCGCGGACGATTACGTCCGGGCCGCCGCCGAACTGGAACGGAACGAGCACGACGAAGCCGCCACGTTGGCCCGGCGCGCCGCGCTGGAAGCCACCCTGGCGCGCGCCCGGCAGCGCGAGTCCACGCTCGACGCGGACGAGCAGCAGCACGCGCCCCGGCTGGCCCGGGCGCAGGAGACGTGGTTCGAGCTGTCCGCCGTGGCCGAGCGGCTGCGCGGAGTGGCCAACCTGGCCACCGAGCGGCACACGCACCTGGCGGCCCGGCCGGAGCCACCGCGGCCCGGCCGCGACCCGGACGAGCTGGACCGCGAGGCCGCGAGCCTGCGCGAGCAGGAAGCAGACCTGGGTGAGCGGCTGGAGACCGCGCGCGAGCAGCTGGCCGCCGCCACCGGGCAGCGGGCCGCCGCCGAGACAGCCTTTCAGGAAGCGGAGCGGCGGCTGGCCGCCAGCGCCCGGGCCGCCGCGGCCCGGGCCGAGCGGCTGGCCCGGCTGCGCGGGCAGGTCGGGCAGGCACGCAGCAAGGCGACCGCAGCGCAGGAGGAGGCCGGCCGCCTGGCTGAGGCGCTGGAACAGGCACGGTCCCGTGCGCTCCAGGCCGAGCGGGAGTACCAGGACCTTCAGGATGAATGCGGCGACCGGGACGACGACAGAACCGAGCTGACCGCCGAGCAGGAACGGACCGCTGCGGAGCTTGCTGACGCCGCCACCACGGTCACCGCACTGCGTGCCGCCGAGCGGGAGGCCAGCGGCCAGCGCGCCGCCCTGCGCGCCCGTGGGGAGGCGTTGGAGGAGGGCCTGAGAGCGCTGCGCAGCGGCCAGGACGCTTCGGCGGCGCTGCTGGCCGACCCGGGACGGTTCAGCGGCGTCCTGGGCGCTGTGGCGGCTCTGATCACTGTGCAGGACGGCGCGCAGGACGCCATAGCCGCCGCGCTCGGCGGCGCGGCCGACGCGGTGGCAGTGGCCGACCTGGAAGCGGCCGTGGCCATCCTGGAGGCACTCAAGAGCGAGGACGGCGGGAGTGCCGGGCTGGTGATCGCCGGCCGTCCCGCCGGTGCATTCAGCACCGGGGCCCCCGGCAGCGGGCCCGGCGAAGGGCTGCCGGAGGGCATGGCACTGCCGGAGGGCATGGCACTGCTGGGGGATGTAGCACTGCCGGAGGGTGCCAGGGTCGCGGCTGACTGCGTGCAGGCCCCAGCCGAACTGGCCGGGGCCGTCTCGGCCCTGCTGGCCGGAGTGGTCGTCGTCGCGGACCTCGGCCAGGCCCGCGGCGTGCTGCGCGCGCATCCGGCGCTGCGGGTGGTCACCCGCGATGGTGACCTGCTCGGTGCGCACTGGGCCGTCGGGGGCTCGGCCAGGCCGCCCAGCATGCTCGCGCTGCGCGGTGCGGCGGACGACGCGGCCGCGGGGCTGGTCCGGGCGGAGCGGCATTGCCAGCAGATCGCAGGCGAGCTGTCAGCGGCCGTCGCGGCCGAGGAGCGGGCGCGGCAGGCGGTGGCCCAGGCACTGGCCAGGACCCAGCAGGCTGATGCGGCGGCCGCGGAGATATCCGGCCGGCTCGGCAGGCTGGCCGGAGCGGCGCGGGCCGCTCGCGACGAGGCGGAGCGGCGTGAGGCGGCCATCGCCGCCGCCCAGCAGGCGCGTGACACCGGCTTGACCGCGCTGGCCGAACTCCAGAACCGGCTCGCTGCGGCTGAAGCCGAGAATCAGGACGGGCCGGACGCGGCCGCCGGGAACGGCGTGACCGGGAACAGTGTGTCCGGAGGCGGTGCGTCCGGAGGCGGTGCGTCCGGGGGGACCGGGCCGCGGGGAGCCGAAGCGCCCGCTGCCGTCCTTGATCCGGATGCCCTGTCGCGGGCCGCGACGGCCGCCCGGAACACCGAGATGGAAGCCCGGCTGGAAGTCCGGACGGCCGAGGAGCGGCTGGCCGGCATCGCGGGCCGCGCGGACGCCCTCACGGCCGCCGCGTCGGCTGAGCGTCAGGCCGCCGCGGCGGCTGTCTCCCGGCGTGCGCTGCGGGCCCAGCAGGCCGTGGTGGCCAGGGCCGTGGCCGAGGGGGCCAGGCTGGCGCTGGCCAGGCTGACCGAGTCGCTGGCCGCGGCGGCTGAGTACCGCCAGGCGGCGGAGCAGGCGAGCAAGGGACGGGCCGAGGCGCTCAAAGAGATCCGCGGGCAGGTCCGGCAGATGGCCGCCGAACTTGACACGGTGGTGGACAGCGCGCACGGCACCGAGATCGCCCGGGCCGAGCACCGGATGCGGCTGGAGCAGCTCGTCACGCGGGCCGCCGAGGAGTTCGGCGTGGACACCGAGGCGCTCGTCGCCGAGTACGGGCCCGACATCCTCATTCCGGCCGCCGTGGAACCGGCCGCCGCAGCCAGCCCGGGCAGCACCGTTACCACAGCAGGTGAGAACGGCCACACTGCGGAGCCGGCGCTGGCGGGCAATGGCGCGGGCCCGGTCCCCGGGGCTGAGGTGTCAGCCGCGGCCGTGCCGGAGCGCCCGCCGACCCCGTATATCCGGGCCGAGCAGGAGCGCCGCGCCGCGGCCGCGCAGCGCCAGCTCGACCTGCTGGGCAAGGTGAACCCGCTGGCCCTGGAAGAGTTCGCGGCCCTGGAGGAGCGGCACACATTCCTCGCCACCCAGCTGGAGGACCTCAAGAAGACCCGTCGTGACCTGCTGATCGTCGTGAAGGAAGTCGACGACCGGGTACTGCAAGTGTTCGAGGCCGCCTTCGAGGACACCGCCAGGGAGTTCGAGGACATCTTCGGGCGGCTGTTCCCCGGCGGCCAAGGCCGGCTGGTGCTGACCGAGCCCGATGACATGCTGGCGACGGGGATCGACTTCGAGGCCAGGCCGCCAGGCAAGAAGGTCAAGCGGCTGTCGCTGCTGTCCGGCGGTGAGCGGTCGCTCACCGCGATCGCCTTCCTGGTGGCGATCTTCAAGGCCCGGCCGTCCCCGTTCTACGTGCTCGACGAGGTCGAGGCCGCGCTGGATGACACGAACCTGCAGCGCCTGCTGCATATCTTCGAGGAGCTGCGGGCCAGCTCCCAGCTGATCATCGTCACCCACCAGAAACGGACCATGGAGATCGCGGACGCGCTGTATGGGATCAGCATGCAGGGTGATGGCGTGTCGTCCGTGGTGAGCCAGCGCCTGCGGGAGCGCGAGAGCGCCTGACCGCGGTGGGGTCTGCCAGACTGGGACGGTTATGGAATACCTGATCATCATCGTTGCCCTTGTTGCCGTGCTCGTGGTCGTGACCGGCGGGGCGTTGCTGCTCCGGCCGCGCCGCCGCCGTCCGGGACCGCCGCCCGCGGCGCGCCCGCCGTCCGGGCCGCAGCCTGCTGGCCGTGGCGGCGGCCAGGACGATTCCGCCGCGGCGGCCGCCGTCACCGGCACCGTGCCGCCGCCGGCCGCCCCAGCCGACCAGCCACCGCCGCTGGCCGGCCGGCTGATCCGGCTGCGCGGCCGTCTCGCCCGGTCCCAGACCGCGTTCGGTTCGGTACTGCTCGGCCTGCTCTCCCGCAGCGTCCTGGATGAGCAGGCCTGGGAGGAGATCGAGGACACCCTGCTGACCGCCGACATGGGGGTGGGTCCGTCCCGGCAGATCGTTGAGGAGCTCAAAACCCAGGTCCGGGTGACTGGCACCCGCAGCCCGGACGAGGTGCGGGCCATGCTGCGCGGAGAGCTGATCCGGGCCATCGGCCCGGACATGGACCGGACGTTGCACGCCCGGCCGCACGGCGACCGGCCTGCCGTGCTGCTGGTGGTGGGAGTGAACGGCACCGGCAAGACCACCGCCTGCGGCAAGCTCGCCCGTGCCCTCATCGGTGATGGCCGCAGCGTGCTGCTCGGTGCCGCCGACACATTCCGGGCCGCCGCCGCCGACCAGCTTGAGACGTGGGGCGGCCGGGTCGGCGCCCGGGTGGTGCGATCGGACCGGGAAGGCGCGGACCCGGCGAGCGTCGCGTTCGAGGCGGTGAGCGAGGGCATCGCGGAGCGAGTGGACACGGTCATCGTGGACACCGCCGGGCGGCTGCACACCAAGACCGGCCTGATGGACGAGCTCGGCAAGATCAAGCGGGTCATCGAGAAGCGGGCCACCGTGGACGAGGTCCTGCTCGTGCTGGACGCCACCACCGGCCAGAACGGGCTGCGCCAGGCGCGGGTGTTCGCTGAGGTGGTCGACATCACCGGGATCATCCTGACCAAGCTCGACGGCACGGCCAAAGGCGGCATCGTCATCGCGGTCCAGCGCGAACTGGGGGTGCCGGTCAAGCTGGTCGGCCTGGGCGAGGGCCCGGACGACCTGGCGCCGTTCGAGCCAGCCACCTTCGTCGACGCGATCCTGGGCGGGTAGCGCTCATGGCCGGCCAGGCCACTAGTGTCGCCGTGGGCGAAGGTTTCTTACTCGGATGTCTCGAACTGAGTCAGGGACAGATTGTTGCCGTCGGGGTCGGGGAACCACGCGATCTTCGCGCCTCCTGGCGCTGTCCACATGCCACGCTCGTCCTGGCCCATTCCCTCGTAACGCGTGAAGTGCACCCCGCGCGCGGTGAGCTGGTCAATCATCGACACGATGTCCGCAACGCTCCACCCCAGGATCGTGTAGGGAGCAGCCACCGGCTGCTCTACGGGAGTCAGACGCAGCATGGTCCCGTTGGCGTTCGCGACGAGCGCGAACGGACTCTCCTCAGTGATGGGCAGCCCGAGCGTGTCTCCGTAAAACTGCCTGGCCCGGTCAAGGTCGGATACTCCGACGAAGCCAATCAAGGCACTGCGCTCCAGCACTTGGCTCTCCCGGCTGATTCAAGATCCCGGCGGGCGGTCAGCAATCATCATGGCAGGTCTTGCAGTGGTTAGATGATCTTGATCGCGGGTGTGAGTGAATTACCTTGACCCATGATTGCCGTTAGGGATCATGAATGATGCCGTTGACTGTGAGCGTGGAGGTTCCGCCGCGCGACTGTGAGGCGCTTTCCTCGTGGTGCCGGTCGTCGTCGATCAGGGCCGGGCTGGCCCAGCGGGCCCGGGATCGTGCTGCGGACGCTGGAGGTCCGCGACCTGATCACCGCAATCGGAACCCTCATTGACGGATGGAACGAACGCTGCCAGCCTTCACCTGGACCAACAGCCGACGAACTACTCCCGCACTGCCACCCAGGTAAGAGAACTTCGTTCATGCGGCGCTAGCGCCGCCTTTGACCTGGTTGGGCGCTGCTTCCTCGTCCCAGCCCCCGACCAGCATTTATTATCATGCTGGTCCAATTAACTAAGGATCTTCAGAGTCAATAACTAAGGATCTTAGCATTTATCGGCGAAAGCGGTATCAGTCCGTACATGCCCGAGATCTGGTTGTGATTAGCTGGCCGGTGTGGCACACTTCGGGAGATGGCTACCCTGCTAGGCGATAGCGATGCCGGTGCACTGAATGGCGGTGTCACCGCCACCGACAGTGCGCTCGATGAGGTGTCCGCGCCGCCGGTGCTGTCGAGTTTAACCGCGATAGAAGAGACATTCGAGGCCGTATCGCGCTCAGGCGACAAGGCTGTCGCTTATTTCTACGGGCGGCTGTTCGCGGAGAACCCGCGGCTTCGTGTGCTGTTCCCCGCCGCCATGGACTTCCAGCGAGACCGCCTCTTCCGGGCATTGACCAAGATTGTGTACGCGCTGAGCAGGCCGGAAGAGATGGAACCGTTTGTCTGCCAGCTCGGGCAGGACCACCGCAAGTACGGGGTGCAAGCCGAGCACTACCCGGCGGTCGGCCGGGCGCTCATCGCGACGCTCCGCAAGTTCACCGGCGAAGCGTGGACTGTCACCGCGGAAGAAGCCTGGATCGCCGCTTATCACCGGGCAGCGGGGCTGATGGCCTCGGCCGCGGCCGAGGCCGCCAAGCATTCTCCGCCCTGGTGGACGGGCGAGATCATCGGGCATGAATTGCGCACGCCGACCCTGGCCGCGCTGACGGTGCGGACGGACAAGCCGTTTCCCTATCTCGCGGGCCAGTACGTCAGCATCCAGTCGACTCGCTGGCACCGGATCTGGCGGCCGTTCTCCGTGGCCAACGCGCCCCGCCCGGATGGCACGCTCTCGTTCCACATACGGGCCATCCCCGGAGGCTGGGTGAGCAGCGCGCTCGTGCACCATACCCAGGTCGGTGACCTGGTCAATCTCGGGCCAGCGCAGGGCACCATGACGCTCGCCGCAGGATCGGGCAGCGGCCTGTTCTGCGTCGCGGGGGGGACCGGCCTGGCCCCGATCAAGGCGCTTATCGAGCAGGCCATCAAGGACAGCACCCCGACCCGGCGCCGGAAGATCCGGTTGTTCCTCGGCGCACGCAGGCAGTCTGAATTCTATGATCTGCCCGATTTGTGGAAGCTGGAGACGGCCTACCCATGGCTGCGGATTACCCCGGCTGTCTCAGCCGAGAGCGGATACAGCGGCATCAGGGGACTGCTTCCCGATGTCATCGCCCGGCACCGGCCCCGGCCAGGCGACGACGTCTACATCAGCGGGCCATCCAGGATGGTGCAGAAGAGCATCCAGGCACTGAGCGTGAACGGAATACGCAAATGGCGCATCCACGCCGACCTGGCGGATGATCTCGGCGCACAAGGAGTGACCGAGGGCAGCAACGACATTGCGGATTACGAACGGGCGCGCTGATCGCGCCATACCGCACCCGGACGCTTGCTGGTCCTTTCTTTGAATCTCGCCCGGAGTCGGCAGGGTATTCACAGCAAATGGTGATTATAGCTCTTAAATATATGGCTTTGGTATTGCCTCATTCTGCGTACCGAATTACGCTGCCATGGTGGGATAACCGCAGCGAGGCAGACTGATACCGCAGAGCTACAAGACATGGCGGGGCTATGAGGACACTGTTCAGCCGGGGACGCTTAGCGCGATCTGGTTCGGCGCCGGGCCCGCCCGGGCCGGCGCAGGCCGGGGCGCAGCCGGTTGATATGGCCACCGCGGCAATAGGAACTATGGCACGGCCAATGGACCGGCGCGGCGCGGCGGCAGGTCTGGGTGTCGGCGTCATGTGCCCGGCGGTCGGCTTCGCGCCGGCGCCTGCGGCGTCCCGGGGCATCGCGCAGGGCCCCGGGACAGCCGCATTCACCGGCACAGAGCCAGGCACCGGCACAGACCGGGAAGCGGGCGCAACGCTGGCCCGGCCGGCTGACATGGACGCCGCCGCGGAGTTCATCCGGCTGCACCGGCATGAGTGCCCTGAGGCCGGCGAGGCCGCCCCCCGGCTGCGCGAGATCCGCCGCCAGATCGAGCTGACCGGCAGCTATCAGCACACGCCCGCAGAGCTGGCCTTCGGTGCCCGGGTGGCCTGGCGGAACAGCAGTCGCTGCATCGGGCGGCTGTACTGGCGGAGCCTGCAGGTGCGGGACCGCCGGAACGTGGAATCGGCGGCCGACGTCGCCGCTGAGTGCGCCGCCCACCTGCGCGTGGCCACGAACAGCGGCCGGATCCGGCCCACGATCACGGTGTTCGCCCCGGACAGCCCGGCCCGCCGCGGCCCGCGCATCTGGAACGAGCAGATCGTCCGGTACGCGGGCTATCAGCGTCCCGACGGCACGGTCACCGGAGATCCGCGCAACATCCGCCTGACCAGCCTGGCCACGAGCCTGGGCTGGCGCGGTAGCGGCGGCAGGTTCGACATCCTGCCGCTGGTCATCTCCGTGGCCGGCGGCCCGCCCCGCATGTTCGGACTGCCCGCTGAGGAGGTGCTGGAGGTCCCCTTCGCGCACCCCTGCTACGACTGGTTCGCGGAGCTCGGCCTGCGCTGGCATGCCGTGCCGGTCATCTCGGACATGTGCCTGGAGATTGGCGGCATCTGCTACCCGGCGGCGCCCTTCAACGGCTGGTACATGGGCACCGAGATCGGCGCGCGCAACCTGGCCGACTGCGACCGCTACAACCAGCTGCCGGAGATCGCCGCGCGGATGGGCCTGGACCGGAGCCGGGACCGGTCCCTGTGGCGGGACCGGGCCCTGGTCGAGCTGAACGTGGCCGTCCTGCACTCGTTCGACGCGGCGGGGGTGGCGATCACCGATCACCACACCGAGTCGCACCGCTTCCTGACCCACCTCGCCCGGGAGGAGCGCGCGCACCGGGTGTGCCCGGCTGACTGGTCCTGGATCGTCCCGCCGATCTCCGGTTCGGCCACCGAGGTGTTCCACCGTTACTACCAGCAGGGTGATCTCCGGCCCAGCTACGTCCGGCACGATCGCGACCTGCCCGGCCCGCATCCAGGCCCTGATCACTGGCCATGCCATGATGAAACACGTACGTAACACGATGCGCACGTCTTTCACGCCGCCGAAACACTCCATGACAGCGGGCGAAACGCCGTTGGCAGAGGGTCGGCACAGGACAGGGTGCCCGAGAGGTGGGTTGCATGAAGCTCATCACCGCCGTGATCAAACCCTTCAAACTGGATGAAGTGAAGGCTGCGCTGCAGGCCTTCGGCGTGAACGGGATGACCGTGAGCGAGGCAAGCGGCTATGGCCGGCAGCGCGGCCACACAGAGGTATACCGGGGTGCGGAGTACCAGGTTGACCTGGTACCCAAGGTCCGGCTGGAAGTGCTCACCGACGATGAGGACGCCGATGACCTGATCGGCGTGATCGTCAAGGCGGCGCAGACGGGTCGCATCGGCGACGGCAAGGTTTGGGCCGTCCCGGTGGAATCGGTCGTCCGTGTCCGCACCGGGGAGCGCGGGTCGGGCGCTATCTAAGGCCTGGCTGTCAATGCTGTGGACGGGCCAGGGGAGCGGATACGTGTGACATCGGCTCCCCCGCCCCGTTCGCAGCCTGACGGGCCCCCCTTGACGTCCTTCGCGGCGGATCGTGCTCGCCGCAGCGCGGACACCGATCGCTGGCTGGCGTCCCTGCTGGGCGCGGAGCCCGGGGTGGCTCTCGTCGCGCTGGGTGGCTACGGGCGCCGTGAACTGCTCCCCGGCAGTGACCTGGATGTGCTCCTGCTGCACGACGGGCGGGCCGGCATCGCGGCCATGGCCGACCGGATCTGGTACCCGATCTGGGATTCGGGCACCCGCCTCGATCACGCGGTCCGCACGATCGTGGAGGCGCGCCGGGTGGCCCGCGGCGATCTCAAGGTTGCCCTCGGCCTGCTGCACGCCCGGCACGTGGCGGGCGACCCCGAACTGACCAGCACGCTCCGGCTCGGCGCGCTGGAAGACTGGCGCGCTGCGGCCGGCACCCGGCTGGCCGACCTGCAGGCCATGCATGTGGCACGGGCGCAGAGCAGTGGTGAGCTTGCCTTCCTCCTCGAACCTGACCTCAAGGAGGCCAGGGGCGGGCTCCGCGATGTGCACGCCATCCAGGCGGTCGCCGCCGCCTGGGTCGCCCCAGGTCCCGGACCCCGGGTCCGCGCCGCGTACGAGTCCGTGATGGACGCGCGGCACGCGCTGCACGAGGTCACCGGCCGGCCTACCGACCGGCTCGTGCTGCAGGAGCAGGACGAGGTGGCCAGGGTGCTCGGACTGCTGGACGCGGACGCGCTGATGCGCCACCTGGCCGGCGCCGGTCGCACCATCGCGTACTCGGTGGATCAGGCATTCCGCCAGGCCGAGCGGAGCCGGGGCGGCGGCAGGCGCCGGGGCAAGGCGCAGCGCCGCCCGCTCGCCGACGGGCTTGTCGAGCAGGACGGCGAGGTGGTGCTGGCCCGGGCGGCCAATCCGGCCACCGACCCGGTGCTCCTGCTGCGGGCGGCCGCGGCCGCGGCCCAGGCCGGGCTGACCCTGCCGCCGCGGACACTCACCAGGCTGGCCGGCTGCCTGCCGCTGCCGGTGCCGTGGCCCCCGGAGGCGCGGGACGCCCTGGTCGCGCTGCTGGGCGCCGGGCCGTCAGCCATCCCGGTCTGGGAAGCCCTCGACCAGGAAGGCCTGGTGGCCATCCTGCTGCCGGACTGGGAGCGGGTGCGTAACCGCCCGCAGCGTAATCCGCTGCACACCTACACGGTGGACCGTCATCTCGTCGAGGCCGCGGCCCGGGCCGCGGCGCTCACCCGTGACGTGGCCCGCCCCGACCTGCTGCTGCTGTCCGCGCTGCTGCACGACATCGGCAAGGGCTGGCCCGGTGATCACCGGGTGACCGGCGAGGTGGTGGCCCGTGACGTGGCCCGCCGGGTCGGGCTCGGGCCGTCGGACGCCGAGCTTGTCGCCGGAGCCGTCCGGCACCACCTGCTCCTCCCGCAGACCGCGACCCGGCGCGACCTGGACGACCCGGTCACCGTGGCGCAGGTCGCGGAGGCCGTGGGTGGGCGGCCGCTGCTGGAGTTGCTGCATGCGATCGCGATCGCGGACGGCCTGGCGACCGGCCCGGCCGCGTGGAATGACTGGAAGGAGAACCTGGTCGGCGACCTCGTCCGGCGGGTCGGCTCGGTGCTGGCCGGCGAGCCTCCGCCGGAACCGCTGCCGCTGAGCCCCGATCAGCAGGCGCTCGCTGACCTGGGTGTCCCCGCGGCCCGGGTGAAAGGCTCGGAAGTGACTGTCGTCGCTCCAGACCGGCCGGGGCTGCTCTGGCAGGCCGCGGGGGTGCTCGCCTCGCACCGGCTGGCGGTGCGTTCAGCGAACGCCATGTCCCGCGGTCCGATGGCGGTGGCCGCGTTCACCGTGGCCCCCGAGTACGGCGACCCGCCCGACGCGGATCTGGTCACCAGCGATCTGCGCCGGGCCCTGGAGGGGCGGCTGGACGTGGCGGAACGGCTGGAGCGCCGGATGCGGGCGCACCGCGAGTCCCCGGTCCCGGTCGCGCCGCCCAAGGTCACCCTGGTGGATGACGCGTCGAGCACCGCGACCGTGATCGAAGTGCGGGCCCACGACCGTCCCGGGCTGCTCTGGCGGATCGGCCGGGCCCTCGGTGACTGCGGCCTGGACGTGCGGGCGGCCCGGGTGGAGACCCTCGGCGCGGAGGCCGTGGACGTCTTCTACGTGGTGGATGCCTCGGGCGGGCCGGTCGGCGGCTCCCGGATCCGCGGGAAGATCGCCGCCCAGGTCCTGGCCGCGCTGACTGGCTAGCAGACCGGGTACCGCCGAGCAGATAGCCTGGGACACGTGTTCGAGACACTCTCCGACCGGTTGACCCAGGTCTTTTCGTCGCTCCGCGGGCATGGCCGGCTGTCCGCTGCTGACATCGACGCGACCGCCCGCGAGATCCGCATCGCGCTGCTGGAGGCGGACGTCGCGCTCCCGGTGGTCCGGGAGTTCATCGCCCGGGTGAAGGAGCGCGCCTCCGGTGAGGAGGTCTCCGCGGCGCTCAACCCGGCGCAGCAGGTCATCAAGATCGTCCACGAGGAACTCGTGGGCATCCTCGGCGGCGAGACGCGCAGGCTGCGGTTCGCCAAGGTGCCGCCGACCGTGATCATGCTGGCTGGCCTGCAGGGTTCCGGTAAGACCACGCTGGCCGCGAAGCTGGGGCTCTGGCTCCGTGAGCAGGGCAACACGCCGCTGCTCGTCGCGGCGGACCTGCAGCGGCCCAACGCCGTCCAGCAGCTTCAGGTCGTCGGAGAGCGCGCGGGCGTGCCGGTTTTCGCCCCGCAGCCGGGCAATGGCGTGGGCGACCCGGTGGAGGTGGCCCGCCAGTCCCTGGAGGAAGCCACCCGCAAGCTGCACAACATCGTGATCGTGGACACCGCCGGGCGGCTGGGCATCGATGAGGAGATGATGCGCCAGGCCGCCGACATCAGGGACGCCGTCGATCCGGACGAGATCCTGTTCGTGGTGGACGCGATGATCGGCCAGGATGCCGTGCTCACCGCCCAGGCGTTCCTCGACGGCGTCGGTTACGACGGTGTGGTGCTCACCAAGCTGGACGGTGACGCCCGAGGCGGCGCGGCCCTGTCGATCGCCCAGCTCACCGGCCGGCCGGTGATGTTCGCGTCCTCCGGGGAGAAGCTCGAAGACTTCGACATCTTCCATCCCGACCGGATGGCCTCGCGGATCCTCGACATGGGGGACATGCTCACCCTGATCGAGCAGGCGGAGCGGGCCTTCGACGAGGATCAGGCCGCCTCGATGGCGGGCAAGCTCGCCTCCGGCGAGGGTTTCACCCTGGAGGACTTCGTCGAGCAGCTGGCCATGGTGCGCAAGCTGGGGCCGATCGGGAACCTGCTCGGCATGCTCCCCGGCGCCGCGCAGAACCGGGAACTGCTCAGCCAGGTCAACGACAGCGACCTGGACCGGGCCGCGGCCATCGTCAACTCGATGACCCCGCAGGAAAGAAAAAACCCAAAGATTCTCAACGGATCCCGGCGGGCTCGCATCGCCGCAGGCTCCGGGGTCACCGTGGGCGAGGTCAACAACCTCGTCGTGCGGTTCCTCGAAGGCCAGAAGATGATGCGCCAGATGCTCGGTGGCGGCGGCATGCCGGGCATGCCGGCCATTCCGGGGATGCGGCGCGCGGCCCAGAAGAGTGTCCGGGGCAAGAAGCCGAAGAAGAAGCCCAAGGGTGGCCGCCCGGGCGGCAACCCCGCCGCGGCGGGCAAGGTGTCGGCCGGCAGCGGGCCGGGTGGTGGCGGGCCCGGTGGTAGCGGGCCGGGTGGCAAGAGCGGCGGAGGTGTCCCCGGCGGACGGATCGATGGGGGGCTGCCCAGCGGTCACGCTGGCGGCGGCATCCCCGGTGGCCGGGTCGGCGGCGGTGTTCCCGGCGTCGGGGGTCTCCCCGGAGCGGTCCCCGGTCAGGCGGGCGCGGTTCCCGCGGGCCTGGGCGCGCTCACCGGCAGCCCGGAGGACTACGCGGCGAGCCTGGAGGCGCTGGCTGCCTCGAACCCGGCCTTCCGGGTGCCGGGACCGGACAAGCCGCCCGGGGCGCCCGCGTCTCCCTCGAATCTCCCGGCTGGCTTCGGTGTCCTGCGCCGCCGCAACCGCCCCAAGAAAGACGACGACTAGCTCCCGGTCTCCAGCCTCCGGGTCAGCGCGGTCCATTGTGTGCGCGTACGGGTCACGATGCACCGCGCCGACCGGAACCCCGACGCCAGCACCAGCCGATGGCGGGTCCGGGAGCGTCATAGTGGGTCCGGGAGCGTCTGGGGGCAGTCGATGCGTTCCACGGGGTGGGACGGCCGGCGATTACACAGCACGGCTAGGTGTCTGGCAGACTGTGTCAGTCACACCCTGGTCCGGCGACGCCCTCTCACGCTCGCTGGCCCGGGGCCATCAGGGCCGCACAGCATCGGTCCCCACTCCGGTATGTGCGTGACCCGAACCCGAACTTTCTGGGGAGAAGACCACACCCGTGGCTGTCAAGATCAAGCTAAAGCGCATGGGCAAGATCCATGCGCCGTACTACCGGATCATCGTCGCCGACGCCCGCACCAAGCGGGATGGCCGGGCGATCGAGGAGATCGGCAAGTACCACCCCAAGTCCGAGCCCTCGTTCATCGAGGTTGATTCGGTGCGGGCGCAGCACTGGCTTTCTGTCGGGGCACAGCCAACCGACCCGGTCCGCAAGATTCTCGAGATCACCGGCGACTGGCAGAAGTTCAAGGGCCTGCCGGGGGCCGAGGGCACCCTGCGCACCGCCGAGCCCAAGGCGAACAAGAAGGAACTGTTCGCAGCCGTGGTCGCGGAGACCCTGGGATCGGGCACCGCCAGCCCGAAGGGCAAGGCCAAGAGGCCGGGCGCCAAGGCTGCCGACGGCGACCAGCCTGAAGCGTGCCCGGCGAAGGCTGCGGCCGGCCGGCAGGGCAAGCCCGCGGGCGCGGCCAAGGCGGAGACCGCGAAGGCGGAGACCGCGAAGGCCGACGTCAAGGCGGACTCCGCGAAGGCCGACGTCAAGGCGGACACCGCGAAGGCTGACGTCAAGGCGGACACCGCCAAGGCGGATGCTAAGGCGGACACCGCGAAGGCTGACGTCAAGGCGGACACCGCGAAGGCTGACGCGAAGGCGGACTCCGCGAAGGCCGACGTCAAGGCGGACACCGCGAAGGCTGACGCTAAGGCGGACACCGCCAAGGCGGATGCTAAGGCGGACACCGCGAAGGCTGACGTCA
>CAYPQM010000107.1:0-24218 GCA_964412845.1 uncultured Streptosporangiaceae bacterium | reverse complement strand
CCAGTGGCAGTGGCGGCGGCCCGCCCAGGTAATACTCCAGCAGCCCGCTACCAGGCGGTGTGCCCGCCATCAGCGCTGAGCACTGCGCCCGTGACGAACGAGGATTCGTCACTGGCCAGGTAGAGCACCAGGCTGGCCACCTCGCTGGGGGCAGCGAACCGCTTGAAGAGCTGCCGTCCGGTGAGGCGGCTCAGCGCATCGTCGCGGTCGGGGAAGGAGGCCACCACCGCCTCCGCCATCGGGGTGTCGATGCCGCCGGGGCAGATGGCGTTGCACCTGATCCCCAGCTCGGCCAGTTCGTAGGCGGCGCCCCGGGTGAGACCGAGCACGGCCGCCTTGGAAGCGGAGTAGGCGGCCAGGCTGGGGAGCGCCACGAGGGCGCCGACCGAGGACATGTTGATGATCGACCCGCCGCCTGCCGCGCGCATGGACGGCAGCCGCCTGGATGGCCAGCAGTTGGCCGAGGCAATTCACGTGCATGACGAGGTCGAAATCCGCGGCGGTGATGCTGGCCAGCGGCATGGCGGGGGAGATGCCCGCGACATTGCATCGTCAGCGGCCTGGCGGCCGGATTTGCCACCGGGACCGCGACAGCCGCACTGGCGGACCTCCAGCCGCACGGGGACCGCCAGGCCGCCTTCCTGCACGGAATCCTCGCCACGGCGACCTGGCGCTGATCGGGGCGGCGTCCTTCCTGATCTTCATCGTCGCGGCGGTCAGCCAGGCGGTGCCCGCGCGGCCGTGGGGCTCATCTTCCGCAGCGGCCTGAGTGAGATCAACCGGCTCGCCGAGCCATCGTGCTAGCGGCCTTCGCCGTCGTCCGGCGTGCTTACGGCGCAGCGCCTGCGCCTCGGCGTGACCCGCACAATCAAAGGAAAATGCTCGCGGGGCCGGTGCGGAACCATGTCTAGGATCCAGGAGCACACGTCAGCCGTACCGCTGTCCCCCGCGGCCATCCGCCGCCATGTCCTGCTCGGCGCGGCGACACGGTCATTTACTTCGCGCCTACCCTGCTGGCGTCGACTGGGCTCGGCACCTCGGCGGCGCTGCTGGCCAATGTCGTCAACGGTGCCGTGAACGTCTTGATGACGATCGTCGCGATCCGGCTCCTGGGCCGCACGGGCCGCCGCCCGCTGCTGCTCAGTGGTACCACGGGGATGGCGGCCGGGATGATCGTGGTTGCCCTGACCTTCCTCATCGGCGGCGGCCACCTGCATGGGGGTGCCGCCTACATCGCGATCGCCGGGCTGCTCATCTACTTCCAGCGGCAGGTTCCCGAGACCAGGAACCGCAGCCTGCAAGATATCGAACGCGATCTCGGCCTCCCGGGCAGTTCAATAGCCGGCACCACTGCTCAGCCAGTCGCAGGCCGGGTATGAGACATGCCTAAGGGGTAGGCGGTCACGGTTGCCGTTGTCAGTGGCAACACGCGCCCCGGCCAGCGGCCGGCCGGGTCCCGGCTAGCTGCAATGTGTTTCCGTGGCCCTGCCGCGAGGCTGGAGCCAGTGACATGGCCCTCGCCGGCGGCGGGGCGGGCCACAAAAGAGAAGAGAAAGGATCTGTGATGGCAGGAATGGACGGCAGGGCGGCCCAGGCGACGGTTGCAGTGATCGGTGCCGGCATCATGGGGTCGGCGATGGCCCGCAATCTGGTGGCCGCGGGCCAGGCCACGAGGGTGTGGGACCGGTCGGTGTCGGAGACCGGCCCGCTGGCCGAGGCGGGTGCGGTGGTCGCGGCGTCGGCGCGGGACGCGGTCCAGGGCGCGGGGGTGGTGATCACCATGCTGCCCACGGCGGATGCCGTGGAGTCGGTGATCTTCGGCGGCGGTGCGGCCGACGCGTTCGCCGACGGATGTGTGTGGGCGCAGATGGGCACGATCGGCGTCGAGGCGACCCTGCGCATCAGGGACCGGCTGGCCGCGACGCTCCCCGGCGTCACCTTTCTGGACGCCCCGGTGTCGGGCAGCAAGGGACCGGCCGAGCAGGGCCAGCTGCTGATCCTGGCGTCAGGGCCCGCCGCGGCGGCCGAGGCGGTGCGCCCGGTGTTCGACGCCATCGGCCGCAAGACCGTGTGGCTGGGAGAGGTCGGCCAGGGCAGCCAGGTGAAGCTGGTCGTCAACGCCTACCTGTCCATCCTCATCGAGGGCGTGGCGGAGACCATGGAGCTCGCCGACCGCCTCGGCATCAGTCACCAGCAGCTCGCGGAAGTCATCGAGGGCGGCCCGCTGGACGCACCGCTCGCCGGGGCAAAGCTCCACAAAATGGACCGGCAGGACTATGCCGCGGAGTTCCCCCTCGAGTGGGCGCTGAAGGACGTCGACCTTGCGATTACGGCCGCGAACGGTGACACGCTGCCGCTGCTGACCGCCCTGTCCGGCCAGTGGCATGCGGCCGTGGCCGCCGGGCACGGCCGCCAGGACATCAGCGCCGCCCGCCTGGCCCTGGGCCGCTCGAGCCGCCAGGGCTAGGAACGCGGGCGACCGAGCGAGAGGAAGCCGAGAGGAGCACCTTTCCGCGCGACGCTGGCCAGGGCCGCGCCCGCCAGCGCGCTGACGGCGGGCCTGGCGCTGGTCCCGGCGACCGCGACCGTCATGGCCACCTCCATCTTCCTCACCAGGCGGCTGCTCCCCCGGCTGGGCGTCAAGCGGATGCTGCTGCTCGGCCTGACCGCCATCGGCCTCGGCCCGGCCTGGCTGTCCCAGATCACCGCGAGCGGCAGCTATCAGGTCAACGTGCTGACGGCGTTCGGGCGGGGCATCGCGTTCCCGACCGTATCCATTGCCGCCACCGCGGACGTACCTGCCCGCCAGCAAGGCGTAGCGGGCAGCCTGTTCGTCACCGCCCAGCAGGTCGGCGCTGCGGCCGGGCTCGCATTGGCCCACGAGCGGGGCGTCGTCTCCCTCAGCCTCGCGCTGCAAGCCGTGCGGACTACAGTCCCGGCGCAGCTCGGCGAACTCGACGGCGAGCTAGCGCACGTTGCCGAGGGGCTGGCGAGCGTGCTGGAGGACCTGCAGGAGATGGCGCGGCATCCATCCCGCGAATCCGGGCCCGGGGCGCCCTGGGACCGGCGCTGAAGACGCTCGGGCGGCGCGGCACGGTTCCGGTCGAGCTCGACATGCAGGCTGAGGCGCGGCTGCGGGAGCGGGTGGAAGTCGCCGCCTACTATGTGGTCGCAGAGGCTCTGACGAATGTCGCCAAGCACGCGCACGCCTCGGTCATTCACGTCAACGCGGAGGCGGTCGGCCGTGCCGTTCGCCTGTGCGTCCGTGACGACGGGGTCGGCGGGGCCGATCCGGCCCAGGGCACCGGACTCTTGAAGGACCTGCCCGCAGTCCCGGAGTCTGCGGTCACCGGGAGGAGGGGCAGAAGCGGCCAGGGCGCCCTAATTGGCGCCGATGACCTTGAAGTCCTGGTTGACGAAGATGTGGTGCGGCCAGTTGACGCCGATGTAGTGGACCTCGTACTCGCCGTTGCTCAGCTTCACAACACGGTCGACGATGCCCCCCGGGTAGGCGGCCAGCGCGGCTTCCGTCGCCTTATTCGCCGCCGTTCCGCTGACGATCGTCCCCGACCCCTGACTGTAATTCGCCGGGATCTGGCCGACCTGCTTTGACGTGGTCGGTGCACCGCGCTGGAAGGGGATCACCTTTGCCGCCGGGGAAGCCGCAGATCCGCCGCTAGCCGGTTGCACGATGACCTGCGTGGCCGTGATGGTCGTTCCGCTGGTCGTCCCCAGTACGAGGACGGGCTCGCCGGTTGTGATGGCACTCGCCGAGGCCGGGCTCGTTCCCGTCTGGTATGTCGTGGAGGACGCCTCGCCGACGGTCACCCTCTGACCCGCTGATGTCGTCATTGTGAAGCCCGGCGTGGACACGCTGGCGACCGTGCCGGATGCCCCCCCTGCGGCCGGTCCAGACCGGGCGTTGGATCCCCCGCCGTCGGATCCGGGACCGCCAGGGGAGCCATTGCCAGCAGCGGCTGAGCTGCTGGTGGCAGCGGCTGGGCTGCTGCTGGAGGTTGCGCTGACGATCCCGTAGGAACCGCCCGCGACCGCGATGACCGCGGCGCCGGCCATGATGGACCTGGTGAGTTTGCGGGAAACCATGGTCGAGCTCCTTCGTCGATGGCCTAGATCTGAGAGTGGCAGCCGACACTGGAACTGCGATGGAAGCAACCCGGAAGGCTGCCGAGAGGTTGGCCGGCACAGGCTGAGGCTTAGCTCTGAGGCTCAGCTGAGGGTTAAGCCCGCGGTACTGGCTGCGCTAATTGCCAGATCCGAACCTGGTGACCCAGTGCAGCAGCAAAGTGCGGCAACCGGATCGTACGAAGAGGCGCTGGCCCGGATGCTGACGGACCCGGCAATCGAGGTTAGTCACCGGGTGGATATCGCAAATTCGCTGTTTAACACACGCGGACCGGCCGGATCGGGAGCACTCAGGAAGGAATTCTTCGACGCTCTTGAGAGAGCCCCGAATACCACCAGCAAAAGAAACACGGCACCAGAATACGATCTCATATGCGCCTGTGCTGCAGCTCTCGCGCGACGTGAAGGCAGCAAGGCTACCGATGTGCGGCGTCCCTGTGCCCTTCTGCAGATGATGCTGGTCCTGGATGCCGGAGCGTTTGTGGCGGTGGAACGTGGTGACCGGGATGTGGTGGCGCTGGCGAAGCGGGAGCGCATGGTCGGCTGCCCGTCGCGTACCAGCGGGGAAGTAGTGGCCCAGGTCTGGCGCGGTGGAGGCGGGCGGCAGGCGGAACTCGTCCGGCTGCTCGCCGGGTCCAGGTGCGGGCTGGCCGTAGAGGGCCTCGGCTTTCCCGGAGACGGCCAAGTACTCATCGGGGCGCATCACCCATGCGGTACTGGTGGGTGCACTCGTCCAGCGTGCGTTTCAGGTCGTCATCGAGCATGAACCCGGCGGCGGCCAGGCTGGAGTCGAGTTGCTCGGGGCGGCTTGCCCCGATGATGGGCGCGGTGATCGCTTTGTTCGCCAGGACCCAGGCGACCGAGAGGGTCACGAGGCTCACCCCAGCTTCCTGCGCCAGATGGCGGAGCACTTCGACCGTGTCGAACTCGCGATCGTGCCAGTAGCGGTCCTGGTAGGCCTCCGCGGCGTTGCCGAGGGTGAAACGGGTGCCTTCTGGAGGCGGCGCAGCCCGGGAGTGCTTGCCTGACAGCAGCCCGCCAGCAATGGGATTGTAGGGAATGACGCCGACGCCCTCCTCGCCGCAGAACGGGAGCATCTCCCGCTCTATCTGGCGGAAAAGCAGGTTGTACCGGGGCTGGACGGAGTCGAAGCGGGCCAGGTGGAGCGTCTCGCTCCGGCCGATGGCCCGTACCAGCTGATAGGTCAGGAAGTTTGAGCAGCCGACGTAGCGGACCTTCCCCTGGTGGACAAGGTCGTCGAGGGCGCCCAGCGTCTCGTCGATCGGCGTTTCCGGGTCATATCCGTGCAGCTGGTACAGGTCGATGTAGTCGGTCTGCAAGCGCCGCAGGGAGGCGTCGACAGCGGCCAGGATGTGCTTACGGGAGTTGCCTGCGTCGAAAGGCGCTGGTCCCGTCGGGGCGAAGCACTTGGTGGCAACGATGAAACGGTCCCGCTTCCCCTGGAGCCAGCGGCCGAGGATCTCCTCGGTAACCCCCCGGGTGGTGAGATCCCCGCCCAGCGGGTAGGCATCGGAGGTGTCGAGGAAGTCAATACCGCCCTCGGCCGCCCGGTCCAGAATGGCGACAGCGGTGGGCTCGTCGCGCTGCAGCCCGAAGGTCATCGTCCCCAGGCAGAGCCTCGAGACCTGGAGGCCGGTCCGGCCTAGTCGGGTATGTTCCATGGCCGCACGTTACCGTTCCGGCCGGCATCAGCCCGCGCCAACGCCGGCACAGCGGGCGCCACGGTGGGAGGCGCTCCAAGCTCACGCTCTGCGAGAGGAGTCTGGTGTGAGGGTGCTGGTGATGTGCTTCGATGGCGCACATGGCGCACGACCTTGTCCACCCGCCCAAGGCGCGTCGCGGCGACCAGATTGCCGTCCTCTCACCCTCGTTCGCAGCGCCCGGCGCCTTTCCTGCGGTGCACGAGCAGGCAATGCGCCGGCTCACCGAAGTGACCGGCCTTATCCCGGTCGAGTACCCGACGACCCGCAAGGTAGGAGCGACCCCGCTGGCACGTGCCGCCGATATCAACGCCGCCTTCGCTGACCCGGCGATCCGCGGCATCCTTACGGTCGTCGGCGGGGAGGATCAGATCACTGTCATCCCGCATCTGGATGCCGGGCTCGCCCGGCGCGACCCCAAGCCATTCCTCGGGACGAGCGACAACACCAACCTGCATCACTGGCTATGGGCCAATGGCGTCACGAGCTTTTACGGCGGGTCGTCCCAGGTGCACCTGGGCCCCGGCCCCGGTGTCGACGACGTCCACGCGCGGTCGCTGCGAGCCGCGCTGATCACCGGCGGGACGCTCGAGATCACCGACCCGGGCGAGTCGGAGGATGTCGGTATCGACTGGGGCGAACCGCGCGCCCTGAACTCCTTCGGTGAGCGTGCGGCGACCGAACCGTGGAGCTGGCACGGCCCGGCGCGTTCAGTGACCGGCCGCACCTGGGGCGGTTGCCTCGAGGTCATCGAATGGATCCTTACCGCAGGGCGATTCCCATTCAATCCGGACGTCCTCGAGGCCAGCGTGCTCATCATCGAAACCTCAGAGGAACTCCTCCCGGCGCGCAACGCTGGATGGATTGTCCGTTCACTGGGCGAACGCGGCATCCTCGCGGCGGTCGATGCGGTCCTCGTCGCCCGTCCGCCGGTATCCGACTTCACCCGCCAGCCATCTGCCCAGGAACGGGCCCGGCTGCGTGCTGAGCAGCGTGACGTAGCCGTCGAGCTCGTCGGCCGTTACAACCCTGAAGCCGTCATATGCGTCGGCATTCCCTTTGGGCACACGCGCCCACAATGGATCATCCCGCACGGCGGCGCAATCACTGTTGACGGCGCCGCGCGCCGGGTTTTCGCCGACTACTCATAGCAAGGCAGATCTGCACCGGAGCCGGACGCACGCCGATCCCTCTGTCCCTACAGCACGCGACGGAGGGTCTGCGGAGTGAGATCGGCCAGCCGGGGGTAGCCATCGACGGCCATGATCAAGTCTGCCTCGGCGAGGATCGTGCGCAGGACATGGGCGATGCCAGCGGTACCACCGATAGCCAGGCCATAGGCGTAGGGGCGGCCGATACCGACGGCGGTAGCGCCGAGGGCCAGCGCCTTGATGACATCAGCACCAGAACGGACGCCGGAGTCGAAGAGCACGGGGAGGCCGTCGGCGGCCCTGGCGACTTCGGGCAGCATGTCCAGGGCTGGCAATCCGCCGTTGGCTTGGCGTCCGCCGTGGTTGGAGCAGTAGATGCCGTCCACGCCGCCATCTTTGGCGCGTCGCGCGTCGTCGGGGTGGCAGATTCCCTTGACTACCAGGGGAAGCGTGGTGATCGACCGCAGCCAGGACAGATCATCCCAGGTGAGCGGGTTGCCGAACAGTTGGACCCATTTCAGGATCGCTGCGGTACGGTCCTCCTCGGGATCCATGCCCAGCCGCTCACGGAAGACCGGGTCGGTGAAGTAGTTGGCTAGGCAGTGCCCGCGCAGTTGGGGAAAATTGCTGGCGGCGAGGTCACGGGGACGCCAGCCTGTGATCCAGGTGTCCAACGTGACCACGATGCCCTTGAAACCGGCCGTCTCTGCGCGTTTGACCAGGCTTTCGGCCAGTTCACGGTCGGTGGGTGTGTACAGCTGGAAGAAGCCAGGGGTGCCGCCGAACTCCGCGGCCACGTCTTCCATCGGATCCACGGTCAGGGTGGAGGCGAACATCGGCACACCAGTGCGCGCCGCCGCCCGTGCGGTCGCGAGATCACCGTGCCCATCCTGGGCGCACAGTCCGATCACGCCCACGGGCGCCATGAACAGCGGTGATGGCAACACCTGACCGAACAGCTCGATCGACATGTCCCGTTGGGTGGCACCGACGAACATTCGCGGAATCAATCCCCACCGCTGGAACGCCGTAACGTTCGCCTGCTGCGTGTTCTCGTCTCCCGCGCCACCAGCCACATAGGACAGTACCGACGGCGGCAAAGCCTGCGCTGCCCGCGCCTCCCAACCCGCGTACTCCATCGGAAAGTCCGGCAGCACCCCGCTTAGACCAGCCAGATAGATCTCATTCTGGAAACCGCCGAACGCCGCAGCCGGGGTGTTATCCGCCATGCCGTTCTCCTCAAGAACGCTGATCAGTGTGGCCTCCTGGATGCGAGCACGTTACCCGCCCCCGCGGTGCACCGATTCGAGATCTACGGCTCGGCTCCCAGCATCCGCCTGAGCGCGTCGGTCCCGCCATGGCCGCGCCACAGGAACAGACGGCCCAGCCGGACCGTATCCCGGCAGACAGGCACAGAGGTATTGTCTTGGGGAAGAACGGGGGGAAAGGTGACCTGCTCGCGTCTCTTGTCTAAGGTGGCCTGGAGAGTTGCCGTTGCCTCGAAAGCAGTTGGCCGGATTAGCGAGGACGTGCAATGAGCCAGTCCCGTTCTGCCGATGCCGCCCCGCCCGGCGTCCTGCCTGCCCAGCGTGGCGCCGGCTCGGCGCTGGCTCCACGGAACTGGCGGGTGGCCTTGCGCCTGGTCGTCCTGGTAGCCATTCCGACGGTGCTGGTCCTGGCGCTCACCGGGCTGCGCGTCACTGACGCGACGCGCAGCGCGAAGACGTATGGCCAGGTCGGCCGACTCGCGGTGCTCGGCCAGCAGGTCACCGGCTTAGCGCAGGCGATGGAGGACGAGCGGGCCGGCACGGCCGCGTTCATCAGGGCCGGGCGCCCGGCCGCGGGCCTCCTGGCTCTGGACCGGCAGTATGTGATCACCAATGGCTGGGCGGCCATAGTGCGTCGGCTGGTTCACCAGCTTGGCCGCGGCTACCCGCCCCGGACGCGGGCCGGCGCGGCCACGGTTCTGGCCAGCATCGCCGAACTGCCTGGCCTGCGCAGGCACGCGGCGCAGAGCCAGGCTCCCGTGCTGGCCGTGATCAACGGCTATTCCGTGGCGACAGCTGGCCTGTTCCCGATCAACGACGGCATCGCCGATCTGAGCGGCAACTCCGCGCTGATCACTAGCGTGCGCGCGCTCGGCTCGCTGTCCAGGATGAAGAACCAAGCCTCGGAGCAGCAGGTCATCCTCGGTCTGGCGCTCGCCGAGGGCCACTTCGGGCCCGGGGCGCGCACCGCGCTGATCACCGCCCAGGCGCAGCAGGCCAGTGACCTCGTATCGTTCCGGAGTTCGGCGACCCCCCAGGAGAGCTGGGCGCTCACCGTCACCTTGGCCGGCCCGCTGGCCGGGCAGGCCCGGGCGGTGGAACAGCGCGCGACAGCGGCCGGCGATGGTGCGCTGGCCCTCGGCGCGCATGCCAGCCAGCAGTGGTGGGCCGGGATGTCCTACACGGTCGGCTGGATGGGCCATGCCGAGCAGCAGCTGATGAGCTGGATCAGGGCCTACGCCCGGGCCCTACAGCGGTCCGCGATGCGGTCCGCGATAATCACCGGCGGCGCGGCGCTGGCCGTCATCGCCCTCATCTTGCTGGTCACCATGATCATTGCCAGGTCTGTGGTGCGCCCGCTGCGACGGCTTGAAGCGGCCGCCCTGGATGTCGCCGGGGCACGCCTGCCCGCGGAAGTCCGCGCGCTGGATGAGGCTGGGAACTCCGGGCACCCTCTCCCGGTAACGCCGATCGACGTGCTGTCCACCGACGAGATTGGCCAGGTCGCCCGCGCCTTCGACCGGGTGCACCGGGAAGCGGTGCGACTGGCGGGGGAAGAGGCCCGGCGGCACGGCAGTATCAGTGCCATATCCGCCGGTTTCTTCCGGCGCAGCCATTCCCTGCTGGAACGGTTGCTGCGGCTGATCGACAGCTTGGAACTCAGTGAGGATGATCCGGGACGGCTGGCCAGCCTGTTCCAGATGGATCATCTGGCCACCCGGATGCGGCGCAACTCAGACAGCGCGCTCGTCCTCGCGGGCCACGAGACATCACGCCACTGGACCGAGCCGGTCACCCTGGTGGACTTGCTCCGGGCCGCAGTATCCGAGATCGAGCAGTACAACCGGGTCATTCTGGACGTCCAGCCGGGTGTCTCGGTCAACGGGAGCGCTGTGGCCGACACCGTGCACCTGCTCGCCGAGCTGCTGGAGAACGCCACCACGTTCTCGCCTGAAACGACCCAGGTAACCGTGTCCGGTTACCGAGCACGCGGCGGCGGCTCGCTGATCAAGATTACCGACGGCGGAATGGGCATGCCCGAGGAGCATCTGAGGCAGCTCAACTGGCAGCTGGGCCACCCGCATCCCGCGGACGTGGCGGTCACCCGGCACATGGGCTTGTTCGCGGTCGCGCACCTAGCGGCGCGGCACGGCATCAAGGTGGCGCTGGGGCAGCCGCCGGACGGCGGAACCATCGCCGAGGTGCACCTTCCTGCCGCACTGATCTCGCCGGACGCCAAGCCCGGCGGCTGGCTGGGACAGGCGGGCGAAGTCCCCCGGGCTGGGGCCGGCGGGGGAGCCCACGCCGGGGCAGCGGTGGCGGACCCGCTCTTCTCAGCTCCCCGGTTCGTCACCGGGCCAGAGCCTGGCCCAGGACCGGAGAGCGTCACGCCCGATGGCGTCCCGCTGACGCTGGGCGCGCCGTTGCCGTCCCCGGCCCCAGCCGCTTCCTTCGCCGTGACCGTGCCTGAGCCGGAGGGTGCGGAGCCGGGCGGCGTGCTGCCCATCTTCGAGTCCGTCGAATCCGACCTGGCCCGTACCGGGCTGCCGCAGCGGATTCCGCAGGCCAGCCTCGTCCGCGGCGCCGCGGTTGACCAGGCGGCCCGGCAAACCACGGCGGCCGAATCGGCGGAGATCACGCGGGGACGGCTGGCTAGCTTCCAGCGGGGCTCCCGCCGGGCTCGGGCAGTGGTCCGGATGGACCGCGACGCGAAGCAGCCGACCCAGGATCGCTGAGAGGGGAGCAGATGGCTCCGGCCCTCCATCCGCAAGACCTCGACCGGCTTATCACTGATTTCACCGAGCGTGTTCCCGACGTGCTGCACGCCATCGTGGTGGCCTCGGACGGCGTCCCGGTGGCCGTGTCCAACCGGATACAGCCCGATCATCTGGAGCAGATCTCCGCGATCACCTGCGGCTTGATCAGCTTGGCCTGTGCCGCAGCCCGGATATCCGACGACGGTGCCGTCACCCAGGCCCTGGTCACCATGGAACGGGCCACCCTCGTGATCATGGCGATCGATGACGGATCCAGCCTCGCTGTGCTCACCACCGCCGCAGCCGACCTCGACCTAGTCGGGTACGAGATGACGATGCTGGTGGAACGGGCCGGCAGCATCTTTACCCCGCCCGCTCGCGGCGCGGTCCGCGACACAGGCAGCACGGCATGAGCCTGGGTGAAGCCGCGGCCACGAGTGTCAGCGGTTCCTGATGACCTTTCTGCGGTAGGCGATGCTCCCGGCTCCGGCCAGCATCGCCGCTCCGCCAAGGCTGAGGAGCAGGGCGTCCTGGAATCCGGCCGTGCCACCGCCGCCAGTGGGCGGGGCAGCGGTGGGGAACGGGCTGGCCGACAGGCTCGTCGTCGGTGACGGGCTCGGGGCCGGGCTGGCCGGAGGGCTAGCGCTGGCGCTCGGCGTATTGGCACTAGCCGTGCCGCTAGCCAAGGTAGTCGGTGTTGCCGAGCCGGTTCTTGCGGGTGAGAATGTAGTCGGTGTCGCCGTGGGCGAGGATGCTGCGCAGGCCGAGACTGACACGGAAGCGAGTATGGCCAAGGTGGCGCAGCCGATGGCGGTTAACCTCACGCTGAGCCCCGTCCCCGCGATGGTTGCGCGCACCTTTATGAGACCTCCTCATGCGTCCGGCAGGTGGCTGGTCCGTTTCCCCGTCCCGGCATCAGAAACCGGCTTCGGAAGGGAAATTGCGTGGCCGGCTCGGGCGCTGCCCGCGCGGGCCGAGGGCAGGTCCCAGAAAGCGCCCGGCCATAAGAGTAAGGCCCATGGGCGGCACGGACATGCAATGGCTTGTTCATCACTGAGATATTAGGCTACGCGAGTAGAACACCCTGGGGAAGACGGGGGAGGGACGGCATTGGGGGAGGTGGAGCGGCGGCGTGTAGCCGGGTTTCGTGTGGTCGTGTCTTGGCGGAACAGTGAGTACGCCCCCCCGCCCAGGACGTCAAGAAGCCCCCGTGACCGCCTTGCCGGGGTGGCCGGCGTCCTTCTCCTCATAGGCGGGGCCGCCGCCGTCGGCGTCGCGGTCAGTGCCCAGGAACATGCGCCGCAGCCATCCCAGGGGGCAGCGGGCGCTACCGGGCCATCCGCAGGCCGGGCACAAGGGCCATCGCTGCAGCGCTCACTGCCGGTGTCCGTCGATATCCCGGCCATTGGCGTGAAGTCGAAACTGCTGCACCTGGGAGTCAACTCCGACGGCACGATCCAGGTACCGTCGCTTCACGCGAGGCCCAGTGAGGCGGCATGGTACAAGTACTCGGCGACGCCCGGCCAGATCGGGGCGTCGGTCATCGAAGGTCACGTCGACAGCCATCAGGGGCCTGCTGTCTTCTTCCGCCTAGCCGCCCTCCGCCCCGGGGACAGCGTTGACGTCACGCTCGCCGACGGGATCACCGCTGTTTTCCGCGTCACCGGCGTGCGCCAGTACCCGAAATCCAATTTCCCGGCGAAAACCATTTACGGCGCGACCGACTTCGCGGCCCTGCACCTGATAACGTGCGGCGGCGCATTCGACTACGCCACCGGCAATTATCTCAGTTCCACTGTTGTATTCGCGTCCCTCGCGTCATCACGGCCGGCCGGCCGCAGCCGGCCCGGCACCTGATGGCCCTTGGCCCCGCAACAGCACGCTGAAGGCCTTCATCGCTTCATCTCGGACCATCCGTGCCCGCCGTGCCGCTCGGCGAGTGCGGTGAGCGTGCGGTGAATCCCGCGCTGCACGGCGTCGGCCAGGTAGGGCCGCAGCCTGGTGGCGGGGACGATGGTGTGGACCGAGCCCATGCTGCGGGCCCGTTCGATGCTGTGCCGGTTGTCGAACTCGTCGGCGACCTGGCCGAGCTTCTCCGAGCGCACGGTGGGGCGGACCGACGTCAGTTCGGCGCGCAACCGGGCGGCGTCGGCGTGGGCGCCGTTCTCGACGGCCTCGGCGATGCTGGCCTGCAGGTCAGCCACCCGCGGATCGGCCGCGGTGCGTTTGTTCACTTCGCCGGCGAAGACGACCGCTGCTGCGGGCGCCCCGCCGATCACCGAGGCGTAGGAGCCCTCGACGGCGGCGATCTCCATGTTCTCGTTGAGAGTCCCGGAGAACACGACGAATGCGCCGCCGTGGTAGCGGGAGACCACGCAGAATACGATCGGGCCGTCGAAGTTGACTACCGCGCGGCCGATCTCCGCGCCGTACTCCAGCTGCAGCCCGCGCAGCGACTCCGGGGAGCCATCGAAACCCGACAAGTTGGCCAGCACGACGAGTGGACGGTTCCCGCTGGCGGCGTTGATGGCTCGTGCGGTCTTCTTCGACGAGCGCGGGAACAGTGTGCCGGCCGTCCATTGTGACGGGCCGTCCACCGGGGAGGGCCCGTGTCGTGGCAGCGGGCGTGACTCGATGCCGATCAGCGCGACCGGCTGCCCGCCCAGGTGCGCGTCGAGCACCACGACCGACTCGGCGTCGTGCATGTCGGCCCAGCGTTCCAGCGGCGGATGGTCGGCATCGGCCACGCCGCGCAGCAGCGAGCGCACGTCGAAGGGCTTCTTGCGTTCACCGTTGATCGCGGGATCGAATATCTCGCCGAGCGTGCTGAAGTCGCAGCCTGGCCCGGCGTGCGGCGACGCGGAGATGTCCCGGTCGGCGGGATCAGTCGTCGGGGCGGGCCGGGGGAAGCGCTCGCCCGGCGCAGTGTAGGTGTGTTCGTAGTGTGCGAGCAGCACATCCACGGCTGTGGACAGGTCGGGCGCCCAGTACTGGGCCTGGCCGTTCGGGCCCATGATCCGGTCGTAGCCGCCGATGCCGAAGTTGTCCTCGGCAGAGACCCCGCCGGAGTAGTCCAGCGACTGCTTGCCAGTGAGCACCATCGCCGAGTCCGGGGTCATGACCAGGATGCCCTTGGTATGCATGAGCATCGTGGCCTCGGCGTTCCAGTACGGCTGGGCGCCGACGTTGATGCCGGTGACCACGACATTGATCTCGCCGCCGTCCTGGGTGAACTCGATGATCCCGCGCAGCACCCGGGAGACCCAGTCCATGGTCTCGGTGCCGGAGTCCATTGCGATCTTCGCGCCTGCGGAGATGGCGAACCACTCCACCGGGGCGTGCAACCGCCGGGCCAGCTCGATAGCTGCGAGGACCCGGCGGCACTCCGGCTCGGCGATCGCGCCGAGCGCGTTGGTTGGATCGCCCAGCAGCACGACGCGGCGCATCCCCTCGGGGTACCGCTTCGTGGCTGTGGTGAGCACGCCGAGCACTATGTTCGCGGTGTTCGAACCCGGCGCCCGCTCGACCGGGGCGGGAGCACCCGTCTCGCCGAGGTCGTATTCGGCGAACGTGCCCGGGGGGCCGCCGCGGTCGGGCGAGCGGGTGATCAGCGGGATGAGTTCATATGGGTAAACGGCACCGCGGCGACGGGCCCGGATCACCTTTTGCGTGTAGGAATTCATCTCGCGCAGCGGGTTCGGCGGCGGGTCGGTGATGCGCAGCGTCAGCCCGGCCCCCGGCGGGCGGGACAACCGCAACATCAGCTCCCGCGGCTCGGCGTCCCGGTCACCGGCATCGGCCATCCGCAGCTGTACCAGCACCTGCTCCAGGCCCAGCGCCTCGGTGCGCGGGGCGAATGACCGGACGACCGGGTCGAGCTCGGTGAGCGGCACGTCCACGACCGGCCAGACGTAGAGCTGGACGCGGTTCCATTCCAGTTTCGCCGCGGCGCGGTCCGCGGAGCGGGCCGCGCGCAGGCTGTCCAGGCAGGCGTCAAGGATGCGCTCAAGCTGTGGCAGGCCGCTGATCCGGCCGTCCTCGTCACGCAGGACAGTCAGGTCGCGGACGTCGGCGAGGGCGATCAGCCGCTGATCGTCGGGGACCTCGCGGCCCTGCGCGCGGAACAGGTGCACGCCGGTGGCCGAGGGCAACCGGGTCAGCGCGAATCCCGACAGCCGCCACAGGCCCAGCCGCTCGGCGACCATCGGGTGCAGGCCGCGCAGCGTCCGGTCCTCCACCGCAGTCCCGGTCTCCGGCGCGCCGCGGAAGGTGAACCAGGTCGGCCCGCCGCTTTCCGCGCCATCGGGCCGGCGCACCGCGACGGCGACCCGCCCGACTGTGCGCGGGATGATGCCGAGCTTGTCGCGGATCCTGGCCGCGCGGGCGTCCGGGTCGCCGCCGACTTCGGGCGTCTCGGAGGTGACGTACAGATCTATCAGCGCCGTGCGGCCGGGTGGGAGTGCATCCACGAGCCGGCGCAGGTCGGTCGTGCCATCGGTGTCCGTTGCGCTGGCCACGGTGGCGACCAGCAGGTAGCCGTGCCCGTCGTGGACGTATCCGGTGGTCAGCAGCGGGCGGTCGTGGTGCTCGATGACCTTGACTTGCTCCAGCGGCCGGATCCGGTAGTACCGCCGGGTCATCACCTCGAGCATCACGGCGTGATGCCGCTCGGCGAAGGCTCCCAGGATCGGCTCACCAGAGGCGACCATGGCGTCGATCTGGGCCGCCCGGGCCTCGGGATCGGGGGAGAGACGGTCGAGTTCCGCGCGCACCTGCGCCTGCGCCTTCGCCCGCTCGCCGGCGATCAGCGCGGCATCGAAGCAGCGGTACACGACCTGCCGGGCCAGGTCGCCGATCACCGGATGGCGCAGCTGGGTGGCCGACACCAGCTGGTCAAGGACCCGCCGGTAGCCGTCGCGGGCAGGCTCGGGCAGCGACTCCGGGCGGTTCAGCCGCCACTGCAGCAGCTCTGACACGACCGGCACGTGCGCGGTCGCGCGGCGGTGCGCGAGGAACATCCGGTAGAGCACGGGGTCCAGGTCGGGTGAGGGGTCGAGGTCAGTGATCCCGTAGTGGGCCAGCGCGCGGCGCAGCTTGATCCGGAAGGATTCTGGCAGTCCTTCGGCGTCGGCGTCTCTGGAGCGCAGGTAGGCGTAGAGGTACTCCTGCGGGTTGCGGGTGGCCTCGGCGTCTACGGCGGACTCGTCGTCGGCTGCGGCCCCGCCGGACACCCGGCGATTGCGCGACAGCGCGCACAGGTCAGCGAAGATCCGCAGGACCTCGATCTCCCCGGCGAGCACCTGCGGGTCGCCGTCGGGCAACTCGGCCCGGGCGGTAGCCAGCGCCAGCAGTAGCTGGCGGGTCTCGCGGTCCTCGATATCGAAGCCCAGAACGAGCGAGCGCAGTGCGGCCAGCGCGTCGGCGGCCGTGGCGGCCGGGCCGCGGTCAACCGTGGCCGCGGCCCCCAGCGCGCTCAGATCGGCCCGGGTGCCTGACGCCGGACCCCCGATCCCGTCCAGTTCCGGGTCCTGTTCTATCCGGACCAGCTTGGTGCCGCTCTCGACCTGGGTGTTGACGTCGACGAGTACTTCGGCGACCCGGCCCGCGGTCGGCGCGTGCAGCGCCGTCTCCAGCTTCATGCTCTCCACGACGGCCACCACGTCGCCCTCCGCCACCGCGTCACCGGCCTCGACCGGGATGGCCACCACCATGGCCGGCGCCGGGGCGCGCACCAGCCTCGCCTCACCGCCGGACATCTGGTGCGTCGCGCCGTCGACTTCGATGAGGTAGTCCGGGCCCTGCGCGACCGAGAGCACGGCGAACGCCTGGCCGCCGACGGTGAGCCTGCGCTCGAACCGGCCGTACCGCTCGACATCGGCGTCTACCGCATGGCCGTCCAGCTCCACCCGGTAGCGGATCGGACGGCACCGGGACACCCGCAGCCGGTAGGCGGCACCGTCTGCGCGGACGTCGACCTGATGCCAGGTCTCGTGCCCGACCTCGGGACGCCCGCGCTCGGCGGATGCGAACAGCCGGCCTTCCTGGCGCTGCGCGTGGGCATCGTACGCCTCGACGGCGGTGGCCAGCAGGGCGATGTCGAGCCGCCGCGGCGGGGCGTAGCCGTCGGCCATCAACGCGTCGAGCCAGGTCGTGTCGGCCTCTCCGCGCGCGAACTCCGGCCGGTCCAGGAGGTCGAGCAGGAACGTCTTGTTCGTGGTGCCGCCGTGGATCACCACAGCGGTCTGCCTGAGTGCGCGCACGAGCCGGGCGCGGGCCTCGCGGCGGTTCCGGCCCCAGGCGATCACCTTGGCGATCGTGAGGTCGAACTGCGGCGGGATGACGTCGCCCGCGGCCACCCCGGTGTCGACCCGGATGCCCGGGCCGGTAGGCAGCACCAAGTGCTCGATCAGGCCCGGCGCGGGCGCGAACCCGTGCTCCGGGTCCTCGGCGCTCAGCCGGGCCTCGATCGCCTGCCCGTGCTCGGACGGTGCGGCGGCCGAGATGTCAGCCAGTGTGCCGCCGGAAGCGATGTGCAGTTGCAGCTTAACGATGTCGGCTCCGGTGGTTGCCTCGGTGATGGGGTGCTCGGCCTGCAGCCGGGTGTTGACCTCCAGGAACGACAGCAGCCGCTCCCTGGGTTCGTAGAGGAACTCCACAGTCCCGGCGTTGACGTAGCCTGCCGCCCGGATCAGCTTGGCGGCACTGGAACGCAGCATGTGCTCCTGCCCGGCGTCCAGCACAGTCGAGGAAGACTCCCCGATCACCTTCTGGTTGCCCCGTTGCACGCTGCCGTCCCGGACACCCAGCGTCCACACGGCGCCGTCGGCGTCGGCGACGACCTGCACCTCGACGTGGCGGCCGCCACGGATTGCCCGCTCCAGGAACACCGCCGAGTCCCCGGCCGTCTTCGATGCTTCCGATCTCGCCCGATCGAAGGCCGCGGCGAGTTCTGCGGGGGATCTGGCTAGCCGGGTGCCTCGCCCGCCACCGCCCGCGGTGGTCTTGACCATCAGCGGGTAACCGATCGTCTTGGCCTGGGCGCGGGCCTGCTCCAGGTCGGCCACCGCACCGCCGCTCCACGCCGCGAGCGGCACGCCGACATGCCCGGCTAGCCGCTTGGACTCGATTTTGTCGCCGAGCTGGCGCATGACCCCGGCCGGCGGGCCGATGAAGGTGATCCCCAGCCGGTCACACAGCTCCGCGAACTCGGCCTTCCCCGAGACGAACCCCCAGCCTGGCCAGGCCGCGTCGGCCCGGCACTCGCGCAGTGCCCGCTCCAGCTCGGCGTAGTCGAGATAAGGGCTGGCGTCGCACGCGGGCCCGTCGCCGACGAGGTCGGCCGGGCCGATGAGCACCGCCTCGTCGGCCTCGCGGACGAACATCGCCCGCCGGTCGGCGGCGGTGTACAGGGCGATGACGCGCAGCGTCCGCCGCCCTTCGGCGTTCCACTCCCGGACGGCGTTGATCAGCCGCATCGCGGGCTCGCCCCGGTTGATGATCGCGACGCGCCGGAAGGCAGGCCGGGTTCCCTGGCTAGTCATCCGGTCACTCGCCGAACGCGACGCGCACGTCATCGGTCGTCGTCCCGGTCGCCCGTGCGACGGGCACGGAGCCGCGATTGATGCCGCCGATGATGTCCAGCACCATTTCGTCGGCGACGATGGCGGGGTCGATGCGCAGCACCGCGTAACCGCCGACGGCGCCGGCTCCGAAGCCCGGTGTGAAGACCCGGGTCGGCCGGGTAATTACCCCGTCACGGACGGCATCGTGCACCGCGATCGGGATGCTCGCCGACGATACGTTGCCCATCGTCTCGACGTTGAAGTACAGCTGGTCGGCGGACAGCCCGGCCTTCCGGGCCAGGTTGAGGATCATCGTCTTGTTGGCCTGGTGCGGGACGATCAGCTCGATGCTCTGCAGCAACGTCCGGCCTGGGTCGTCCGGATCGCTCTGGGCACCGAGCTCGCCGATCATCTGGGCCAGGTAGCGCTGTACCAGGGACTTCACCTCAGGACCGTATACGGTGATGTCGTTGTCGAACTCCGGGTTCGGCCAGATGATCGAGTTGACCTCACTTCTCGGCCCGCTCGCGTAGGTCTGCACGACCTCCACATCGCCGGTGGTTCCCGGGGCGGCCGGAGCGATGACCATCGCCGCGGCGCCATCCCCGAAGATCATCCGCGAGGGACGGGAGCTGCCGATCTTGTCGGAGAACTTCTCCACGCAGACCAGCAGGACCGGCCGCTTGACTTCCTGCAACTGCCGGATGGCCTCGGCCAGCCCGTAGGGCAGCCCCGCGCAGGCCGCCACCAGGTCAACTGAGGCGTGTGTCTGCAGCAGGCCCAGCTCGCCGGACAGCCAGCACGCGACCGATGGGATCTGCCGGTTGCTGGTGCAGGTACTGACCAGCACCGCCCCGATATCCGCGGGCGCCCGGCCGGACTTCGCCAGCGCGGAGCGGGCGGCGTGCAGGGCCAACTGCTCCGGCTCACGGCTGGTGTAGCGGCGCTGCTCGATGCCGGTCTTCGCGCTGATGTCGGCGGCGCTCATCGGCGACCAGGAGAAGCTCGCGTTCCGGATCACGTCGGTGTTGTCGCAGACGTGCTCGCCGCGCACCACCGCCAGCGCCGCCAGCCTCGGCTGGATCGCGAATGCCTCCCTCACCCGCACCGGCGGGTAAGGGGCAGCAGGCGGCACGGCCTCCAATGGCGCGCGCCGGGCCGGGACAGCAGCGTTCTTGGCGGCGGCGTTGCGGCCGGTGGCACCGGTGCTCTTGACCCGGTCGATGAAGGCCAGCACGTCCCGGTTGCGGGGATGGAACGCGACCACGAAGTCGTCGTTGCCGATCCGGGCAGGCTCCCGCAGCGTGGTGCGCGAGCGGTTCCACGGGTACTGGTTGTGCAGCACCATCGCCCAGCGGATCAGCGCTTCCAGCTCGGGGACGCTCTCGTCAGCGTCAAAGATCTCGTCGGTCCGGAAAACCGGGTAGTCCGGGTCGTGATCGGGTATCACGAACGTCAGCGCGTCGGGCTGATCCAGAAACTCAGCGACCGTTGGCTTGATCGGTGGCAGCTCGGTGGCATGGTGCAGCTTGTTGCGGAACAGGTCGAACAGCAGGCCGAACACCTTGTCCTCGGTGTCGGCGTCCCACGTTGCGGGCAGCTCACGGAAGGCGCGCTCGACCGCTGCCACCTTGCGCCCGCTGTCTTCCCACGGGGTCAGTACCGGCAGGAAAACGTCATCGCGATGCTTCGCCAGGTCGCGCCAGCGCGTCGGCCGCTTCTCGAACATCGTGACCGAGTACCGGTTGGCCCAGAACAGGTTCTGGGCCAGGTCGCGCAGCAGCTCAAAGCGCCCCGGGTAGGCTCCGGACTCGACGCGGGCCAAGATGTCGGTCCCAGTAGGTGCCTTCGCCTCGAAATCCCGCTCGATCACGGCGCTGAACTGCTCGATCGTCCTCAGGACCGAGAAGTCCAGCTCACCAAAGAAGTTCGCCGGGAACACCAGACGACCGTGCCGGTTGATCACAAACGGTTTCACGCGTTACCTCCGGGTCGAACGTCTCCTGATCCACCGGCGACCCGCCCTGTCCGGTCGGGTGGGTTTGAACCTGCCGCCGAATGTGCCGGCCGGTCGGCTGGCCGGTGCACGTCGGTGTCGGGCAAGGCGGGCGTAAACACCCAGAGCACCTGGGTGCGGCCAGCTGGCGGGGTCACGCGGAAAGTGTGCTGGGTATTGGCCGGGAAGGTGAAGGCGTCACCCTGGTCGAGGGTGGTTTGCTCCCCGGCGACGGTGATCTGCAGCTGACCGGCGAGGACGAAGACGAATTCAACGTCCGCCGGCAGTGAGTAGGGCTCGTCCCCGCTGCCGCCCCCCGGGTCGATGTTGCTGAGGATGGCTTGCATCCGCTTCTCGCCGGACGGCGTGAGCAGGTACTCCTTGACGCCTCTGCCGCCGAAGTTGATCGGCGGGTAGTCGGCCCGGCGGACCACCTCTCCCTTCGACGCCTGGAACAGGGAGCCGACGGACACGTCCAGTGCCTGGCAGAGCCGGATGAGCGAGGCCACCGAGACGTTCGCGAGATCCCGCTCCAGCTTGGACACGAATCCCTTGGTCAGCCCGCTCTGCTCGGCCACTTCGGTCATGCTCTTGCGGGCGGCGAGCCGCGCCGCCTTCAGCTGCGCGCCGATCCGCGTGCCGTCAGGGCCGGCAAGGGGCGTGCCGTTCCCGCTGCTGGAGATGGGCACCAGTCCTCCTCCCGTGCTGGGCGCGCCGGGCGGCAGACCCCGCGGCATCTCTGTGACGCATCAGGGCTCTATGAAACAAAGGTTGACAGCCAGGAAACGCCTAGTGATTATAACTTGTGAAACAGGTCACATCTAGCTGGGAGGCGGCATGGCCACACGGTCCCGGGAGCCTGCGGTTGAGGAGGAGCTGGAGCGGGGCCTGCTCGGCCAGATCGAGGTGCACTCGATCGACTGGATCCCGGACCCAGAGCGGCACGGCAAGGTCTGGCAGCAGACCATGCTGTGGTTCCTGGGGAACTTCCAGTACTTCACGATCCCGATCGGCTTCGTGGGCCCCGCGCTGGGCTTGTCGCTGGGCTGGTCGATCCTGGCTGGCGCGCTGGGCATCTGGTTCGGCACGCTGTTCATGGCCTTTCACGCCACCCAGGGCCCGGTTTTCGGCCTGCCGCAGATGATCCAGACCCGGGCGCAGCTTGGCTACCGTGGCGTGGTCGTCGCCCTGTTCGCCGTGCTGTTCACCTACATGGCATTCAATGTCGCCGATCAGGTGCTGATGAGCACCGGGCTGCACGGCGCATTCGGCTGGAACGCCAGCGTGGTGGCCGCCGCCACCGCGGTGCTCGCGGCGCTGCTGGCGATCTTCGGCTACGACTGGGTGCACCGGGTTTTCCGGTTCCTGCTGGTCATCTCGTTCCCGTGCTACGCGATCATCTCGATCGCCATTCTCATCGGGCACGCCGGCGGCGCCGCGCCCCATCACCCGGGAGGCTTCCTGTTCGCGGCGTTCATGGCGCAGTTCTCGGTAGCCGCCGCCTACAACATCACCTACGCGCCGTACGTCTCGGACTACTCGCGTTACATGCCGCGGAAGACGCCGGCCCGCGGAATCATCACCGCCGTGTTCTTCGGCGCCTCCAGCTCGGCGATCTGGCTGATCGCACTCGGTGCATGGCTCGCCACCCGCCTCGGCATCAACGACGGCCTCGTCGGACTGCAGGTCGTCGGGGACAAGGTGGCCGCGCCGCTCGGCTCGATCACGGCGGTCCTCTCCGCGACGGCGCTGCTGGCCACGATGGGGATGAACGCCTACGGGGGAATGCTGACCGTCCTGACCGGGATCGACTCGTTCAAGACGATCAAGACCAGCCGGGTGCTGCGCGCCGTGACGGTCATCGCGCTGGCCATCGTGTGGTACGCGATCGGGGCCAGCATCTCCTCGAGTACCAGCGCCGTGTCCGCAGTCCTCGACTCGCTGACCCTGATGCTGTACCTGCTGGTGCCGTGGACCGCGCTCAACCTGGTCGATTACTTCTTCGTCCGGCACGGGCATTATGCGATCACCGACATCTTCCGCGTCGATGGCGTCTACGGCGCGTGGGGCTGGCGCGGCCTGACAGCTTATTTCGCCGGCTTCGCCGCCGAGATCCCGTTCATGGTGCTCCCGCCCATCGCCGGCCTCTCTTACACGGGCTACTTCCCGAGTCACCTGACCAACGGTGTGGACTACGCCTGGCTGGTCGGCCTGGCCGTTTCCGGCCTCGTGTACCTGCTGCTGTCACGCTCACTCGACGTGGCCGCCGAGCAGTCAGCCATCGACGCCAGCGAGCGGGAACTAAAGGCAATCGACATCGATGCGGAAGCGGCAATCACCGGGCCAGGCCGTCCCGACGGGCAGGCACCCTAGCCCGTTATGGCAACCTGGGCCAGGAGACGGCAGCGAGACCATCGATCCGGGTCAAGCCCGCCCGTGACAACTGATGCCAGATGCTGGCCTGGCGTGTGCCGGGCGGGATGCTGGGATGGGGAATGACATGACCGAGCCTGTTCCGCGGATCGTCGCCGGCGGCACTATCGGGCCGGTGGACGCCACCGTGATACCCCGCTACGCCGGGGAGGCCACTTTCGCCCGCCTGCCGCGCATGGATGAGGTGCCGCAGGCCGATGTCGCGGTGCTGGGCGTGCCATTTGACAGCGGGGTCAGCTACCGGCCGGGTGCCCGCTTCGGCCCGTCCCACATCCGGGAGTCGTCCCGGCTGCTCCGCCCCTACAACCCGGCCCTGCAGGTATCGCCGTTCGCCGCCCAGCAGGTGGCCGACGCGGGGGATCTCGCGGTCAACCCGTTCAGTATCGAGGACGCGATCGCCGCCATCGAGCGGGGGGCGCGTGCCCTGCTGGAACGCGCGCGGTTCGTGCTGACGCTCGGCGGCGACCACACGGTGGTGCTGCCGATGCTCCGGGCGGTGTCGGCGGTGCACGGCCCGCTGGCCGTCGTCCACTTCGATGCCCACCTCGATACCTGGGACACCTACTTCGGCGCCGCCTACACCCATGGCACGCCATTCCGGCGGGCCTCGGAGGAAGGTCTCCTGGACCGGACCGGGTGCCTGCACATAGGGATCCGCGGCCCCCTGTACTCCGACAGCGACCTCAGCCAGGACACCGAGCTGGGCTTCCAGGTGATCTCGGCGCCCGACGTCGAACGGCTCGGCGTGGCCGGCATGGTGGAACGCATCCGGCAGCGGGTCGGAGACCGCCCAGTGTACGTCTCGGTGGACATCGACGTGCTGGACCCTGCGCACGCGCCCGGCACCGGCACCCCGGAGGCGGGCGGCCTGTCCAGCCGGGAACTGCTGGCCACCCTCCGGTCATTCGCCCAGCTGAACCTCATCGGCGCAGACATCGTAGAGGTCGCGCCCGCCTACGACCACGCCCAGATCACCGGGATCGCCGCCGCGCACACCGGCTACGAGCTGCTGTCCGCCCTGGCCGCGGGAAAGCGCGCCCGATGACCACCACCGGCGAGGTCCTCGCCGCGGCACGATGTCGAGATCCTTCGGACTGAGGGCGTCCAGGTCGGCCGGCGCGGGCCGACCTGGACGTCATGATCAGACGAGGTCGAACCGGTCGAGGTTCATCACCTTGTCCCACGCCG
>CAYPQM010000106.1:19296-24320 GCA_964412845.1 uncultured Streptosporangiaceae bacterium | reverse complement strand
CAGGCAGAGCAAGCGGCTCATAATCGCTGTGTCGCCGGTTCAAGTCCGGCCTCCGCTACCAGCACGCCAGCCGTCCCAGGGGTCTCACTGCGAGTCCGCTGTGGCGGCCAGCGCTGCTGCCGTCCAGCAGCCGGGAATCAACACCTGGCCGCGGACGGTTGACTGTGCCGTACGGCTGATCCGCCGTGCAGATCTATCCGTTCGACAGAAAGGCACTCCATAGTGGCTGCCACCGACGTCAGGCCCAAGATCACCCTGGCCTGCCAGGAGTGCAAGCACCGTAACTACATCACGCGCAAGAACCGGCGTAACGACCCGGACCGGGTGGAGCTGAAGAAGTACTGCCCGAACTGCCGTAAGCACCAGCCGCACCGCGAGACGCGCTAACGGCTGCCGCCGTGGCCGTCAACCACGACTACGCCGGCCGGACGTTCCCCGCGACACGGCCCTACGAGGTCAGCAGGGTCAAGATCGCGGAGTTCGCCGAGGCGATCGGCGACCCGAACCAGGTGTACCGGGACCGGGCCGCCGCGCAGTCGGCCGGATACCCGGACGTCATAGCGCCCCCCACGTTCGCCATCGTGGTCAGCATGGCCGCGAGCGGCCAGGCCATCGGGGATCCTGGGCTTGGCATCAACTACGCCATGGTCGTGCACGGAGACCAGCGCTTTGAGTACGCCCGCCCGCTGCGGGCCGGCGACGTGGTGACCGCGCAGTCCACCATCGAGACGATCCGGGAGGTCGGCCGGAACGTGCTGATGACCACCCGGACCGAGATCTCCACCGTGGCGGGCGAGCATGTCTGCACCGCCTTCGCGACGATCGTGGAGCGTGGCGCGGCGGGAGGTGGCGAGTGACCGCGACGATCAAGTACGCGGATGTCGCGGCCGGGGATGAACTGGCCCCGGTCAGCTACCCGGTGACCCGGCTCAGCCTGGTCAAGTACTGCGGCGCGTCCGGCGATTTCAACGTGATCCACTGGAACGAGCGGATCGCCCGGTCCGTGGGACTTCCCAACGTGATCGCGCACGGCATGTTCACCATGGCCCAGGCCGGCCGGTACGTCACCGACTGGGCCGGTGACCCGGGGGCGGTCGAGGATTTCGGTGTCCGCTTCTCGGCCATGGTCCCGGTGCCCGATGATGACGCAGGCGCCACCATCGAGGTCAGTGCCAAGATCGAGGAGAAGCTGGACGGCAACCGCGTCGTGCTGGCCCTGACCGCCCGCTCAGCTGAGGCCAAGGTGCTCACCCGCGCCCGGGCTGTCGTGCGTCTCGCCTGATCCGGAGACCTGCCCCTGCCTGCGGGCGAAGCCAACGACGAAGACAGGGCCGATGGTGACAGTCCGTGAGCAGGTAGCGCTCTCGGAGTTCACCACGCTCCGGCTCGGCGGCCCGGCCCGCAGGTTCGTCGAGGCCGCCACCGATGACGAGATCATCGCCGAGGTCCGCGCCGCCGACCAGCGGGGCGAGCCGCTGCTGATCCTCGGCGGCGGGAGCAACCTGGTGATCTCCGACGGCGGGTTCCCCGGCACGGTGATCCACGTCGCCAGCAAGGGCATCCACCGCGGGGACACCGGCCCCGGCAGCGGACTGGGCGACGGCCGGGCTGGTGCCCGGGCCAGCGGCGGTGAGCAGGACGGCCGGCCCGACGGCGCCCGGGCCAGTGGCGGGGTGAGCGTGACCGTGGCGGCCGGGGAGGACTGGGACACGGTCGTGGCGTCCTGCGTGGCCGGCGGCCTGGCCGGGATCGAGTGCCTGTCCGGCATCCCTGGCCGGGCCGGAGCCACGCCCATCCAGAACGTCGGCGCCTACGGACAGGAGGTGGCCGACACGATCACCGTGGTCCGCGCGTATGACCGGGCGCGCGGCGAGGTGGTCGAGCTAGCTGCCCGCGACTGCGGTTTCGGCTACCGGACCAGCGCCTTCAAGCGCAGCGCCCGGCTGATGCCGGCGCTGGGCGGGATGGGTGAGTTCACCGGAACTTTCGTGGTGCTAAATGTGGTGTTCGCGCTGAGCCGTCAGCCCTTGTCCCAGCCCGTGCGCTACCGGGAACTGGCCCACCGGCTTGGCGTGCCGGAAGGCGGCCGGGCACCGCTCGCGGACGTGCGCGCCGCGGTGCTCGCGCTGCGCCGGGGCAAGGGCATGGTGCTGGACCCGGCTGATCCGGACACCCGCAGCGCGGGCTCGTTCTTCACCAACCCGATCCTGGATGCCCGGCAGTTCGCCGCGCTGCAGGAGGTGGTCGCGGCGCGCTGCGGCCCGGACGCCGGCATCCCGCGCTACCCGGCCGGCCAGGGGGCGGACCAGGGCCAGGTGAAGGTCTCCGCCGCGTGGCTGATCGAGCAGGCCGGTTTCCAGAAGGGGTACGCGGCCCAGGACGGCGCCTCGGCCGGTGCGCGGGGAACCGGCCGGCCCGGAGCCAGGATCTCGGCCAAGCACACGCTGGCCCTGGTCAATCCAGGTGGCGCTACCGCCGCCAGCCTGCTGGGCCTGGCCCGGGAGGTCAGGGACGGCGTGCGGGACGTCTTCGGGGTCGAGCTCGCCCACGAGCCGGTCCTGGTCGGCGACCGCCTCTGACCGTCCGCGGTCAGCGCCGGGCCGGGCCAGCGCAGCCGGACGGCGCGGTAGGTCCCATTTCTGGTGTCCCCGCAGGAGCGGGTGAGCAGGAGCGAACCGGACGGTCCCGCGATATGTCCCCAGGCCCGTCCAGGTTTCCTGTCCCGCTGCTCAGGCTCTGGCACTTGGAACCTGGATTCCCGACCAGGAGTCGACGTTGCACTGACAGCTGGCATTGTTGCCTGCGCTGAGGACCGTACCGTCGGCGCGCAGGCCGAGGGTGTGAGTGGAACCCGCCGCCACCGCGACGATGTCCTGCCAATCGCCGACGTCGCACTGCCCGTGGCTGTTGTCTCCGGCTGCGAGGACCCGCCCCGACGCCGTGACTCCGACGGTGTGGTAGCTGCCCGCGGCCAGCGCCACCGCATCTTCCCACTCATCGACATCGCACACCCCGGTGGTCCGGTCCCCGGCCGCGAGGACCCGCCCGTCGCGTCTGAGAGCGACGGTGTGCAGATATCCGGCTGCGACGGCGGTGAGACCGCGCCAGTCGTCAACGGCGCACTGTCCTCGGCGATTGTTTCCCGCGGCCAATGCTGAACCGTCCGCCCGGACTCCGACTGAATGCCAGTCGCCGCAGGAGAGGGCCACCATCTCGCGCCAGGACTGCACGTCGCACTGTCCTTCTGAGCTTCGGCCGACCGCCAGCACGGCGCCATTCGCAAGGAGTCCGAGCGTGCGGCGCCAGCCCGCGGCCACGGCTGTGACGTCTCGCCAAGCGGCGACATCGCATTGGCCGTCGCCGTTCCACCCCGTTGCCAGCACGGTGCCGTCCGATCGAAGTCCGACCGTGTGAGACCTTCCCGTGTTGGCCGCGGTATGGACATTGCCCGCTGCCACGGCGACGACGTCTTCCCACCGCCCGACACGGCACTCGCCGGCCGCATCGTTCCCCACGGCGACAACAGTCCCGTCCCGGCGGCGACCGACCGAATGACGCCTCCCGGCTGCCAGCGCCGACGTGTTTGCTCGCATTCCGCCTCCTCGCCAGACGGGGTAGACGGCCGATGACCTCGTCGACGGATCGTGGCCGGGCACCACCTCGATGCGGCTCCGCTTCGACTTGGCTCTGCGTGGCAATCCGGGCGCTGGTCCCGGGCGACTCCGGCGGGCCGCTGCTGAGCCCGAGCGGAACCGTTGACGGCGTGCTGCAGGCCGTGGAGTCCGGGGTGCCAGACACCGGGTTCGCGCTGACCGCCGCGTATATACAGGCCGACGCCAAAGCGGCCGCCAGCGCAACGGCGCCTGTGTCCACCCAGGGCTGCACCCCATAACGGGGTCCGGCAACCCCCGCCCGGCAGGTAGCCGAGCTGCGTCCAGCAGCTCGGCTACCTCTCAGGATTCACGCGCCGCCTCTCGCACCGCCGGGCTCAGCCGAACCCTGTCCTGACAAAAGCTAACGATTGTGACAGAACGTAACTATAGAGCTCCGTTCAGAACGAGGGCGGCTAGTTACGCAAAGAAGCAACGGTCAGACCAGTCGTCCCACTCTTGTGTCCCCGATGGGCCAGACAGGGGACATCAGAAACGGGAAAGGGACATCAGAAATGGGAACCTACAAGCCGCTGGCCACGATCGCTAGCAGCGCCCCCGCGAGCATGAACGGGCCGAACGGGATCTGTGACTTGCGGGTCGCCCGCCGGGTGACCAGCAGGGCGATCGCGGTCAGCGCGGCCAGCAGGTACCCGGCGAGCAGGCCGGCCACCGCGACGGTGAGCCCGAACCAGCCGAGGTACAGGCCGATCAGGCCGGAGAGCTTCACGTCCCCCCAGCCCATCCCGGCCGGGTAGATCAGCGCCTGCAGCAGGAAGAACAGGGTGAAGGCGGCCATGCCGATCAGGGCATCCAGGAAGCGGCCGCCGCCGTCCGCGGTGACCAGCGCGGCCAGGCCGAGCAGCAGCAGGGCCACCGGGTAGGACGTCAGGGTCAGCGCGTCGGGCAGCCGCTGATGCTGGATGTCGATGATGGCCAGGGCCAGGCCGACCGCGGCCAGGTAGCAGAACGCGGGCAGCGCCGGGCTGAAACCGAGCCGCAGCGCCAGGGCGGCGAACAGCACGGCGGTACCCAGCTCGGCCAGCAGATACCAGGCGCCGAAGGCCTCCCCGCAGTCCCGGCACCGGCCACGGCGGCGCAGCCAGCCTGCGACCGGGATCAGGTCAGCGGCGTGCAGCCGGGCGCCGCACCGGGGGCATCGCGCCCGTGGGCGCAGCACGCTCTGCCGATGCGGCACCCGGGCGATCGCCGTGGTCAGCCACGAGCCGATGACCAGGCCGGCGGCAGCGGCGATCGCCGTCACCGCCCAGCCCGCTATGTGCACAATGCTCCAGTATCCTGGCGCTCGCCCTGGACCGCTGCCGCCTGGCCGCGCCCGTCTGGCCGCTCCGGGCCGGGCCGGGCGCTCGGGGC
>CAYPQM010000106.1:0-19196 GCA_964412845.1 uncultured Streptosporangiaceae bacterium | reverse complement strand
GGCCGGCCGCTCCAGGCCGGCCGCTCCGGTCAGCCGCCGTTGACGCTCTGGATTTCGTCGACCGGGAAGGCGAGCGGCGGGTTCGGCCCGGTCATCGTGATCGCCGGGAGACCATTCGGGCCGGGGCCGTTCAGGTCGCCGTCTCCCCAGCTGACCGTCCAGGTGACGGTCGCGCTGACGCTTGCGGTGGTAGCCGGCGCCTGCCAGAGCACCCCGCAGTCCGGTGGCGTGCCGGCCCCGGACGTGGCCGGCACACGGCCCACCGGAAGGTTCGAGCCGGCCGGCCCACAGCCTGCCGTGTACGCCGTCCCGGGGCCGCCCACGGTGAGCGCGAACGGATGGGCCGTGGCCGGCTGCGCCCAGACGGTTACCGTCACGTTGCCCAGGGTGGCAGTGATCTTGTAGGCGTCCCGGAGCCCAGTGGTGGGGCTCGGCGCCCACGTTCCCCAGACATAGGTGGCCAGGTTGACGTAGCCCCGGTTCGCGGGGTTGATCCTGACCCTCGGCGCGGGAATGAGCATGTTGTTGTAGGCGTAGGCGGCCAGCGTCGTGTCCGGGATGGGCAGGGCGGGCAGCGCCGCTCCCGGCACCGCGAAGTAGTACAGCGGCAGTTTCAGGCACTCCTGCTGGGCTGCCGGGGATGCGGCCGGGTTCACCGGCAGCATGTACCAGGTGCCGGCCGGGCCGCCGTTGGCCAGCAGTTTCTTCGCCTGCTGCACGGACGCGTAAACCCCGAACGGGAGCCCCGGGTCGGGGTTGGGGTACTGGCCGATGATGCTCTGGCTGCCCGTGGTCTGGTTCCCGATCGGCTCCCACAGGCACGGCGGGGGAGGCACGTTGACGGGAACGTGTGAAGCGCCGCTGCCCACATCGCCCTTCAGCGTGATCAGGTTGCTGAGCAGGACTGAGCAGTCGTTGCCGTTGCAGCCGACGCCCGAACCCGCGCGGGCTGGCCCGGCTGCGGCCAGCGGGGCGAGCAGCCCGGCCAGCAGGACGCCCGCGATAGCGAGCCGCCTCATCATGGCTTGCACTCCTGTGCCTGGGGATAGTAGACGACCGGGTACACCGCGATCACGTGCCACTGGCCGCTGCGGTCCTTGGCCAGGACATCCGTGTTGAGGTAGTGCTGCTGGCTGGCCGGAGCCTGATTGGCCAGGATCTTCCCGGTGCCGAGGTCGGTATTGTTCGACCGCGAGTTGTCGAAACACTCGGACACCTCGACCGCCCCGGGGATGGTGGGGTCGGGGACCGCGTTCATGTGCGAGAAACCTATCGTCCCGGTGAAGGACTCCGTGGTCACGCTCGGCGCCGCGAGAGTCGATTTGAGCGCGGTGAGCACGCTCCCGGAGGCGTAACCCGTCCACCGGTCGTCCTGGTTTCCCCGGTACTCGGCGTAGAGGAAGGCGAGCAGGAAATCCTTGGCGGTGACCACCGCCGGGATCTCGGTGGAGTCAGCCGGGAGCCACGGGGGCATCACGATGTGCACATCGGAGCCGAACGGGGGCCAGGCCAGCGCGTGCGCGCCGACCCCGCCGGACGGCACCGAAGCCGCCGCCGGGTCAGTCCCGGCGTTGCCGCCCGGGTGGAACGTGCCCGCCGATGTTGAGCCGCAGGCGACCGTTAAGGCACCGGTGGCGGCCAGCATGGCCCAGCCGAACCTGCGTCCCCGGCATTGCCGGCGTTCTCGCCGCATGCCACGTCCTCCGCGTCATCGGCCCAATATCACGGCGGAGTCTACCAATGACGGTCTAACCGGGAGGGGGCGTTCGTAAGGACGACGAAGAAGGCATCGGCCCGCAGATGCTCGTCGGCCAGGTGCCGTTGCTCGCCGCGTCGTTCAGCCACACGACGAGCTCGCGGCCCTTCACGCCCAGCCCTTCGTGCTCCCGCCACCATTCATAGAACGCGTTGCTGAGTGTCACCTGGCCGGACTTGTACCAGGACTGGCCGGCCAGGTCGCTCGCCGGGATCAGGCCGTGACTGGCGAAGCACTGGACCAGCACGGGCTGCAGCCTGGCGGCGCGCGCCTGCTCCGCGGCCTGCGAACTCGCGACGCTGTTCGGCTTCGCCGCCGACGACGTGCAGGAGGCCGTGAGCAGGAGCCCGGCCACACCGGCCAGCAGGACAAGCCCTCGCGGCCACCTCATGGACACCGCGCTACCTCACTGCGTCTTGGCGTAGGAGTCGTTCTGCAGCTTCATCCACTCGTACGTCTCCTGGTACCACTCGTCGAGCTCTTTCGTCGGGTTTCCGGCCAGGCTCTTGTTGGTGATGCCCATGCCCTTGTTCTCCCGCCACCACTCCCAGAACGCATTGTTGGGGATGACCTGCCCGTTCTGGTACCAGGACGGCTGCGGTTTGATCACGCCCTGCTGGGCCAGTCCCTGGATGAGCGGGATCATCGCCTTGAGCTGGGCATCGGTGAAGTTCTGCCGGCCGGCCTGCAGGGCCTGGCTCGCGTTGTCGGTGCTGAACTGCGGGACCTGCGGGATGCCGAGGACCGCGAAACGCTGGTCGTAGCTCAGCAGTTGGTTCGCCGGCCCGCCGATGACGGGGATGTCGCCGATGAAGCTCTCGCCGAAGGAGACTATCGAGTTCAGCTCGGCGTTCTCGGCGTCCTGCTGCTGCGCGGCGCTGAAGTTCAGGTTGTTTTCCTCGGTGACCAGCCGCCCGTACAGCGAGGCGAGGTCGGCGTACGGATCGTCGTTCGTGCCGTCCGTGATGCCCTGGACCTTCAGGCCGAAGGCCACGCCCATCTTGGACGCCACGGCGCCCTTGATGTAGCCGTAGTTGTTCGGGTCGGCGCTGAGCTGCATCAAGTAGTTCGAGAGCTGGCCACTCGGGATGTTGAGTGTCCAGGGCCCCTTCCCGCCGGCGTACTGGGTGACGAACGGGTCCTTCCCGTTGTACCCGGCGGATGCGGCGATATCGGGCAGGTAGCGCAGGAACGCGTCAGTCAGCGCGTGGGTGACCGCCGGCGAGAAGGACGGCTGAGCCTGGCCGTCCTTACTCCACGGGGGCGGGGTGTTCTCGATGATGTTGACTGCCGCCTGAGCGGACAGCTTGTACGGGTTGACCGGGTCGTTGGCATCCCCGGTGCCCCGGCCTGCCGAGGTGGCGGCGTCGAGGAAGTTCGCGACCGTCTGATCGGGCAGCCAGTTCAGGTAGACCAGCTCGAGGCCGTCGAGCTTCTGGGTCGGCCCGTACCCGGTGAAGGTGGCCGGGAACTTGCCGGACCCAGGAGGGTTGGTCTCGTTGCTGTAGGTGTACTTGGTGTAGGGGTTGTTCAGCAGCATGTTCGCGAGCGCGTTGCCGTCCGGGCCGCCGAGGACCTGCCATGCCGCGGCCTTGTTCTCCGCGTCACGCTGCAGCAGCGCGCTGAGCGGATCGAAGGCGGCCAGCGCGTTCTCGATCTGATCGCGGTCCTGCATCCCGACGTTCCACCCGCCGAGCGGCAGCGCGATCTTCCCGGCCTGCTGGGCCTCGAAGACCTTCTGGGTCAGCTGGGCCAGCAGGCTCGGCTGCGGCTGAGCGCCGGTGCCCTCCTGGGTGGCGTAGGCCGAGCCGGGCGGGCCGAACTTGACCAGCATCGACGCGGACCACAGGTCGGGGGCGTTCACGATCTGCGCTACGGCCTGAGGTGACAGCCCGGCCTTGTCCGCCGCGGCGAGCCCGCTGCCGAACGTGGCCAGGATCTTCTCGTCAGCCGGGGTCAGCACGGCGAACCGGGTGTTGTAGTTGGCCGGGACAGCGCCGGCGTCCATGTTGTGCAGCACGGTGGCCAGCTTCGCCACCATCGGGGCCGCCTGATCGTAGAAGGCCGCCAGGTAGGCGGGGTCGCCCAGGTGGTCCTGGATGTCCAGCGCGACCGCCTGGATGTTGGCCTTCGACTGCGGGTCGCCGGGATTGCCCTCGGCCTGCGCCAGCAGCTGGGCGTCCGCCTGAGCCGCCGCGGCGTCCACGGTCGGGCCGTCCCACGGGATGGTCACCAGGCCGCCGGGCGGGCACACCATCATCTGGTTGTCCAGCGCCGCGAGCCGGTAGGCGAGCTGGCTGCGGGCCCGCATGTCGGCCGCGTCGATCACGGAACGGGCCTGGGCCTGCCGCAGGATGGCCAGGCTCACCGGGGAGCTGTAGGAGTTCATCGTGGTAACGATCGCCGGCACGTGCGCCGCCAGCGTGTCCCGCAGGTTCTCCAGCGCCGATGCGGCCTTGGCGACCCGGTCCGGATCGACTCCCGCGTAGTCACTCATTCCCGCTCACCTGCTCATGACGGCGTGATCGAGCCGGGGTGCTCGCGGGCCAGTTGCTCCATCTGGCTGCGCACCTTGGTGACCACCTGGGTCTCGGCTCCCGGCAGCTGGTTCGCCAGCAGGCCCTGTACCTGCCGGTAGAACGAGTTCCAGTCGCCGCACCAGGTGTCGGCGGCCTGCCCGGTCCAGGTCTGGGCGGTGAGCCACGGGCCAGCGGACCTGATGGCACTGAGGATGGCCTGCGCGGCCGCGTTGACCTGGGACATGTCATCTTGGGCGTCCCGCACCGCTTCAGCTATCAGGTCGCCGTACCCCATGGCTGGCTCCTTGTCACCCCTGCTGCCATCCCGCGCCGGCCTGCCGCCCGCGATACCGCGCCCGCGGTCGTCTCACCGTACCGTGCCGGAGTCAACATAACGGAAAAGTCAGCTAGTGCCCTGACCAGAATGGCGGGTGCCCGACTTGGCCGGTCGCGGAAAAGATTTCAGTGTTATCACTTTTAATGGCACTCGCGCCGATCGCCGGGACCGCTACCCTACGGTCGAGGCCCAACGGCCAGCGACGGTCCATCAGAACGACGGAGGGTTCACGATGACGGCACTGCGCGGCGGCGCGATCGACGAGATGCAGCAGATGGCCAAGACGTGGAGCGCGCAGGCGGGTCAGCTGCGGCAGCTCACCACCTCACTGAACGGCACCACCGCGAACAGCACCGCCATCTGGACGGGGCCCGGAGCCGACAAGTTCCGCGCCGAGTGGCAGCAGTGCCGCGCCGCGTTCGAGAAGATGGCGACCACGCTGGACGATGGCAGCACCGCCATCACCAAGTACGCCAACAACATCCAGGCTGCCACCGCCTAGCCGCCCCGCGGCACCGCGTGAGGTGACGTCATGGCCGATCCAGCGCAGATCCGGGCGGCCGCGCAGCAACTGCGCGCGCTGGCCAGCGGGCTGGGTGCACCGGTCGCGAAGCTCACCGGCACGTACCCGCCGAGTTCCACCTGGAAGGGGCCGGCGGCGGACCGGTTCTACGGTGACCTCGGCAGTGCGCTGAGCGCTATCGGCCGGTGCGTGTCTGAGCTGGACAATTACGCGGCCACACTGGATACCAAGGCGAGCCAGCCGCCGCATCCCTAGCGGCTGCGCCCGCCGCCGCGTGCTGGCCGCCGCGCGGCCCGCGGCCGGATTACCCGGCGTGGTGAGCCGCGCGGCGCCAGGCGTCGGCGCCGACCACGCAGCGGGCCACCCGGCGCCAGACCTCACCTGGCGGCAGCGGGCACAGCATGACGTCGTCCGGCGGTCGGCGGCCCGCATCGCCCGTGCGCATATCGCCGGTGCGCATATCGCCGGTGTGTGCATCGCCCGTGCGGGTACCAGCGGGCGACGTCCCGGTCGCTGGGTTCCCGCGGGGAAGGGCCTGCCAGAAACCCGCCTGGCCCGCATCCAGGACCAGCAGGCCGAATCCACCGGGTTCGGCCTTCAGGCCCCACAGCACCAGCGGCTGGCCCCAGAGGGCGCGCAGTTCGCCGCAGGACCCGGCCGGGATCGGCGTAGCCGGGTCGGCCAGCCGCCGCTGGAGCAGGGCGAGGGGAAGCCGGGCGGCGCCACCCAGCGGCGCCTTGGGCCGGGGGCCGATACCCAGCCAGCGGACGGCCATCACCGGAGCCCACCCGGGCGGCACGATGAACACCGCGAGATCGTCGCTGCCCGGGTCCGCGCGGACCGCGACCACGGCCCGCTCCGCACCCAGCCAGGCCGACCAGGTCGCGCGCCCCTGAGCGGTCCCGATCTCCGCCCTCAGCCGGACGTTCGGCGCGGTCAGGGCCCGGGTCACCGGCGCCGCCTGCTCGGTGGGCGTGCCCAGGTTCCCGATGAGGCCGTGCCCGCGCAGGATGTCCAGCTGCGCGCGGGCCTGGTCGGTCAGCTCGTCCGGCTGGACCGGTCGCCGGGCGGCGGCGGCCAGCACCAGCAGGCCCTCCATCGTCAGGCGCAGCGCGGGCCGCGGGGCCAGCCCGTCCCGCATCGCCTGGGCCGTGCGCAGGTGCCGCTCGGCGGTCCCGCGGGTCACGGCGGGGTCTGCCCCGGTGCGGGCACCAGCCCCGCCGCCACCACGTCAAAGATCTCCGCTAGCCGGGCATAGTCCTCGACCGCGCAGGTGGCGGACAGGGTCGTGGCCATGCCGTTGATGACCGTCCACCACTGCTCCAGGGCGAGCGCGTAGATGCCGCTGCGGTAGGCCGACGTCACGTGACGTCCCGGGTGCCCGCCGATCGCCACCGGCTGCACGTCGACCAGGTGCATGTCGGTCATCCCGCCTTGCATGTTCTGGATCGCGCGCACAGTGAAGACGTCCAGGTCGGTCAGGATCTGGTGCGGCTGCTCGACGATCACGTTCACGTTCGGCCGGAAGGCCCGGTCCCCCGACACGAACCGGTCCACCAGAGCGATGACCGCGGGGGTGTCATCGCGGCGTATCCACCGGGGCGGCCGGGGAATGCTTGCCCCGGTAGCCTCGTCGACGATGAAGTCCCAGCCTTCGACCGGGCGGCGGGCGCCATCGGCCACCCCGTCACCGCCCTCGGGCGTCGCGGCATCCGTCACGGGCCAAGCACCTCCCGCACATCCCGCAGCAGCGACTCCACGTCGCCGTCATACTCGAACGCGAGCACGCCGCGGTCCACGTCCAGTTCGAGCGCACCGCGCCCCTGAGCCGTCCGGCCCGGGCGCATTCCGTAGAGCTTGTCGGCCGGTATCTCGACGAAGTAGGACTCGTCCAGCTGACGGTCCTCCTCGGCCGACTGGACGAAGATCATCCGGCCCGGGACGACCCAGAGTGCGCCGTTCCGCGGGACCTCAGAAACCTTGGTGGCGTACGGCAGCGGCCCGCTGATCCGGCCGCTGACCAGGAGCCGCGGCTTGGTCACCCCGGTGATGTCCCTGGCCTCCTGCTCGCTGCTCTTCGGGTTGGACAGGCCAAGGTGATGGACCAGCCGCACCGGGCGGTCCGGCCGTGGCGACGCCGCCGCCTGCTCGACCTCCCGGGCCAGTTCGATGCTCCGCTGGGCGTGCCGCTGCTCCTGCTGTCCCGGCGGCCCGTGGACCGCCTCGCGGTCGGCGTACTCGGTGAACCAGCGTGGCCGCAGCCGCCGCGGCAGGTGAAACCCGAAGGCGATGCCGGCCAGCAACCCGGCGCAGCCGGCGAAGAACAGGGCGGTGCCGAGGTACTTCGCCGGAGTCGATGAGGTAGCGATGAGAATTTCCCCCAGTCCGCCGGCCAGCAGGGCCGGCCCCGCGAACGCGGGCAGGAAGCCGAAGTACGCGGGCAGTGGCGGGAACTGGCGGCTGGTGACCAGGAGCGTCCAGCGCCCGCGGTAGGTGAGGTAGCCAGCCCAGGAGATGACAGCGCCGATGACGATCGTCACCACCCCGCCCAGCGCTTCAGCCAAGTGCTCCACCCCCGGACCGCGGGCGGGCAGCGCCGCCGGCCGCCGCTACAGCCATGAGAACACCTTCTTGATCCCGTGCCAGGCTTCCTTGCCTGCCGACTCGACGGCGGCGCCCGCGTCCGCGCCCAGTTTCGACCCGATGAAGCCGCCGATCAGGGCGCCCGCGGCGCCGAAGGCCAGGGCGATGGGACCGGTCTCGATGCACACGGCCGCGCCGACCTCGGCGCCGACCTCGGCGCCCGCCCAGCCGCCCAGGGCGGTGCCGCCGCCCACCGCGACGCCGGTGAGGGCCGCGCTGCCGACTCGTTCTGGCGTGCTCATCTGCGGGTATTCCTTGGCGTCCTGCTGCCACTGGCTGTCCGCCGCGCCGAAGACGCTGAGCGCGGCGCCCACCCAGAAGAGTCCCTTGGATGCGGTACCGGCCCATTTCGGGACGTTGACCGGGTCCAGCCGGAAGCCGCTGCGCGTCTGCAGCGAGAACTGCCGCTCCAGGAGCGGTATCTCTTTGGTGAGCAGCACCTCGCCGTCCGGGCCGAAGAGCGATGGCACCGAGATGGTCGGCAGTGGCGCGCCGGTATCCGGCAGCCACAGCGGCCGGGTCAGGCCCGAGCCGTAGTGCGCGAAGATGAATCCGGACAGGCCGATCGGTATCTGGCCGAACTCGTCGGACGTCGGGTTGACGAAGTTCGAGAGGCTGAAGAGTTGCTTGTCGGGATCGGCGAAGAGGGCCGGCGGGAACACCGCCTCGATGAGGCTGAGGTCTTCGCGGTAGCTGTCCGCCTTGGTCCGCGCCTGCGTGCCCGCGGTGTTCAGGTCCCGTGCGATGCCCCGCAGCGTCCCGGTCACCTGCGGCGCCGGGGCCACGTCGGAGACCGAGCTCAGAATCTGGTCGATCCTGCCCGCGGCCGTTAAAAGCGAATCGGCCGCCCGGATGGTGTCGCCGCCCATCGCGCCGACCTGGTCTGGATCAAGGCCGACGAACGCGTTTACTCCCATGACAGCCATCCCGTGGTGGTCCTGGATCCGCCGGAACCGTCATGATCCTAACCCGTTTCGCAGGCACCGCCCCGTTCGATGGGCTGATCCGGCGGCGGCCGGGCGCGCCCGGGGGCAGCTACTCGCTGAGGGCAATCTGCACCGGCGCGGCGGTACCCGGCCGGATGAGCAGGCCACGGCCCAGCGGCCCTGGTCCGGCGCCGCGCGGCAGGCGCACCCCGAACAAGTCGCCGTCGCCGGGCGATTCCACCGCGACCAGCACCCCGCAGCGGGATTTCAGCGCGGCCGGCACGAAGCCCGCGTAGGCCCGGCCCAGGTCGGCCGTGCTGCCCGCCAGGATGAGCCCGTGATCCGCGTCCCGCCCGGTGACCAGGACCCGGTTCAGCGGCTCTGACAGCATGCTGTCGGCCATCAACTCGGCATCGTCCACCACGACGACGTACCGCGGCCGGCCGCCGACCGCCGCCTCCAGTTCCTGTTCCGCCGAGGCCGCGCCCAGCACGGCCAGCACGCCAGCCTCGCCCTCCAGCGCCCGCAGCGGGGAGCGGCGCGGCGTGATCAGCAGCACCGGCGTGCCGGCCTCAAGCAGTGACCTGGTCATGGTCAGCAGCGCGGTGGACCGGCCGGACCGCGGCGGCCCGGCCACGACCAGGCCAGGTCCCTCCTCCCGCAGATCGATTCCCTGCGGCGACAACTCGTCGCCGCCGGCCCCGACCAGCGCCCACAGCGGGGAAGGCGGGCTGAAGGCAGGATCGAGGCGCATCGTCTCGGCGGCCGTGATCCGCACCGGCAGCGGGTCCACCCGGAGCGGGCGCTGCGCCCGGGGCGGCACCCCGAACTTCTCCCGCGCGTGGTCACCGAGCCTGCGGATCGCGGCTACCTGGGACTGGCCGGAGGGATCCGGGTCCAGCAGGGCGACCTGCGCCTCAACCGGCCGGCTCCCGGCGAGGAACACCACCCGGCCCGGCGGCTGGTGCGCGGGCATGGTCCGCGCCACCAGCCCGGCGTACGCCGCGTCGCCCGGGTCAGTCAGCCGCAGCACCAGGCGGCGGTCGAAGACCGTGGAGACCTGGCCGATCAGCGCCGCCCGGTCGGTGGTCAGCACGCAGCGCAAGCCGACCGCCGGCCCTTCGCGGAGGATCTGCAGCAGCGATTCGATGAGCCGGCCGTAGTCGTATCCGTCGAACGCCGCCAGGTATCCCTCCCACCAATCGAAGAGCAGCAGCATCCAGGGCAGCTTCTCGTCCGCGGCCGCGGCGGCCCGCTGCTCGGCGAGCCCGGCGAAACCGCGCGCCGCGAGCAACTGCTGGCGGCGCTGGATCTCCCCGCGCAGCGTCGCGAGCAGCCGTTCCATCCGGTCCTGCTGGTCACGCGAGACGACCGCGCCGCAGTGCGGCAGCCCGGTCAGCGGGAGCAGCGCGCCCGTGCCGCAGTCGATGCCATAGATGTGCAGGTCGGCGGGTGACTCCTGGGCCGCGGCGCCGGCGATCGTGCGCAGCACGGTAGATCGGCCCGACCGGGCCGCCCCGGCGATCACCACATGCCCGCCGTGCACGAGGTCCAGGGTGAGGGCTTCCCTCGCCTGCCGGGCCGGCCGGTCAGTCAGGCCGTAGGCCAGCGGCGGGATGTCGCGCCCGGGGCTGGCTGCCCCCGGGCTGGCCGCCACGGGCGGCAGCGCGTCCTGGGTGACCAGCTCAGGCAGTGGCGCCAGCCACGGGCTGCGCTGGGCCGGCAGGCCGAGCGCCGCCGACGCGGCGCGGATCGCGTCGACCAGCACGGACAGGTCGGTCGTCATGTCCGGCTCGTCCGCCGAACCGCGATGGCCTTCCGCGGCGTCCGGGTGGGCACCTCCCGCACCCCCGGCGGTCCCGGGCAGCGGTCGGCCCAGCCCCGGCCACGGCACCGGGATCACCTGCGCGGATGCTCCCGCTGGGCCGGTGCCGGGCCGTCGGCCGCCGATCCGGGCCGATTGCACCTGCACCGGGCTGGCGGCGCCCGAGCGGACGTAGCACCGGCCCGGCGTCGCCTTCGCGATCCAGGATGCGCTCGGGTCGTCGATCACGTCGGTCGACTCCTCGGCATCGGTGACCCGCAACGCGATCCGCAGGTTCGTGTTGGCCCTGATGTCGGCGCTCACCACGCCCGCCGGGCGCTGCGTGGCCAGGATCAGGTGCACGCCGAGGGATCGGCCCCGCTGGGCGATGCCGACCAGGCCGGTGACGAAGTCAGGCAGCTCGGCGACGAGCGAGGCGAACTCATCGATGATCAGGACCAGCCGGGGCAGCGGCTCAAGGCCGTGATCGGCGCGGCGTGCGTCCCAGTAGTCCTCGATGTCCTTGGTGCCGGCCCGCAGCAGGATCTCCTCGCGCCGCTTCAGCTCGGCGGACAGCGAGGCCAGGGCGCGCTCGGTCAGGTGGCCGTCGAGGTCGCTGACGACGCCCACGGTGTGCGGCAGCCGGCCGCAGTCGGCGAACGCGCTGCCCCCCTTGTAGTCGATGAGCACGAACGTCATGGCGTCCGGCCGGTTCGCCACGGCCAGCGACGCGATCAGCGTCTGCAGCAACTCGGACTTGCCGGCCCCGGTGGTGCCGGCCACCAGCCCGTGCGGCCCGTCCGCGCGCAGGTCAACCACGAACGGCCCGTCCGCCCCGATGCCGATCGGAATTCTGGTGGTCCGGCCACCGTGTTCCCAGCGGCGGGCGATGGCATCCGGACTGGGATCCGGCAGCCGCAACAGGTCAAGCAGCCGCGCTGTGGCCGGGATCGCGGCGTCTTCGTCGTCCCGGCTCACGTCGCGCACCGGAGCGAGCGCCCGGGCCATCCGGTCTGACCACGCGGGGCTGACCTGGTCCGCGAGCACCGCGCCGAGCACGTCGAGCCCACCGCCCGCCATGGTTACCCGGCCGGGCCGCGCGGCGTCCCAGGAGATCGCCGCGGCGCACTCCTCCGGCAGTTGCCGCTGGGAGTCGTCGATGCAGATGGCATGCACGCCCACCGCCCGGCCCTGGCCGAGAATCTGGGGCATGCCCGGGATACGGCGCAGCGCCCGGGCGCCGTCGAGGATGACGAGGACCGCGTGTCCTGGGTCGCTGCCCGCGTCCAGGCTCCGCAGCAGCCCGCCCTGCGGGCCGTGGCCCAGCGCGGTCCGTTCGGCGACCAGGCTGGCCAGCTCCGCCACCCGGCGGGCGGCCGACCCGGTGTCCGTGCCCACCAGCGCGACGCAGTCCTCACCGCCCCGGGGCGCGCAGTGCGGCAGCCACCGGACCCAGTCCCAGTCCGCGGCGGCCCCCGGGTCGGCGGTCAGCAGCACGACGGACAGGTCCCGCGGGCTGTGCAGGACGGCGGCCTGGCCGACCAGCCACCGGGCCAGCCCGCGCGATGCCGCGCGCGGGCCGGACAGCCCCAGCACCCCAAGATCAGGCATCGGCAGCACCACGGGAACCGCCCGCGCATCAGGTACCGCGGGCAGTTCGTCGTCGGGGTTGATGCTTTTCTCCGCCACCAGCTCGATGTGCGCCGGGAGATCCGCGAGCCCGATCCGCAGGTCGAGGAAGTCCGGGTCGTCAGCACGACGTTCCCAGAGCCTGCGACGTGGCCCGGTGGCGGTCAGCAGCACACTCGCCGGGTCAGGGGCGGCGTCACGGCGGGCGGCCTCGTCGGCCGCGCGCTCGGCGTCAACCGCGTGCTGAAACTTGGCCATCCGCTCGCGGTAGGTCCGCAGTGCCTTCGCATGGGAGGTCCGGCCCGCTCGGCGGTCGCTGACCCACTGGCCGACGATCATGACTGGGCTGAGCAGCATGAAGGCCGCGTAAGCCAGGGAATGCAGCAGGAAAACCATGGCCACGCCCATAAACAGCGGAAGCAGCGCGCTCAGCAGTTGCAGGCGGATCTTGTCGCCGCGTTTCGGCTCGCTGGGCACCTCGATCCGGCGGGGCCGTCCGGAGGGCAGCAGCCGGGGTGGCCGGTTGTAGGCGAGCCCGCCGCTGTCAGCGGGGGACAGGTGCGCGTCCGGCTGCTCGGGCACGCTCACGGCCAGCATGTTCGTCCCGATCGTCAGCAGCGCGGCCAGGGGCCACGTCCGCGTGGCGGTGACCGGGTCGCCGTCGAGCAGCAACCCGGCCGGGCTGGCCAGCGCCGCGGCCAGCGGTTCCACCGTGACCGTGACATTCCCGCCGCCGGGCCCGACAGTGATCCTGGCCGCGGCCTCGGCCAGGCCGGTCCCGGTCAGCCGGATGTGGCAGTCGGGGGAACCGCCCAGGGTGACGGTGCCGAACCCGAGCCGGTGCACGCTGCCCGCCGACGGCCCGCCCACCGTGCGCACCTCGACCATGCCGGACGGCTCGTCCAGCGCCGTGGCGGCGGAGGTCCGCGGGTCGGCGGCGACCAGCGCGCCGTCGCGCAGCGCGCGGATCGCGGGCGCGCCCGGGTCGAGCGGCCGTGCGTTCACCCAGAGCGTGCCGCCCGGGCCGGGGCCGGGGGCCGGGGGGCGGGAGTGCCGCCCGGCGCGGCCCCCGGTGGGCAGCCGGATCACCTCCGCCAGCCGTTCTGCCTGCCACAAGCTGCCGCGCAGCGCGGCGGAGATATCGCCGACGGTCGCCCCGTCGTCCCCGAGCACGATCACGTCCCGGGGTCCCTGCGGAGTCAAAGCTGTCAGCGCGATCCGCATCTGCCCCCTCCGCTCCCGCCATTTGCCGGGCGACCCCGCCGGAAGTGCGACATGTTATCCGGTAATGGGCCGGTTTACCGGACCCCGGCCAGCTTGCTTGTCCTGGCCCGAACGGCGTGACGAAGACGTCACAACGATGTTGCTTTGCGGCCTGATTGGCGGCAATGGGACTACAAAGAGCCGTCTGGCGGGATAGCGTCGCCTCACCACCGCGTATGGATTCGTCGGGGCCATCCGCAGCGACCGCCAGCAGGGAGAAGCTGCCGCCATGTCGAACGACCGGGGCACCATGCAGCGCGGGCCGGTACCCGGCATCGACCAGCAGGGCACGTGGTCGGAGCCGACCGCCCCGGCCGGACGGCGCCTGCCGAGCGCGCCCAGAGAGCGCAAGCCGGCCCTGGCCGCCCTCGCGGTGCTGCTCATCCTCGGTGGTGCGCTCGGCGCGGGCTTCCTGGTGCTGCAGAGCGGCAAGCGGGTGGCGGCGATCGAGATCTCCCAGCAGATAGGGGCGGGCCAGCAGATCCCGCTGAGCGCTATGCAAGAGGTCCAGGTCGCATCCGGCACCGGCCTTAACTACGTGCCCTGGAATGAGGCCAGCCAGGTGGCCCAGTTCTATGCGGGCGGAGCGATCCCGCCCGGCACCCTGCTCACCACGGCCATGGTGGTCCGGGCGAACGAGGTGACGACCGGCAAGGAGGTACTCGGCCTCGCGCTCAAGGATGGCCAGTGGCCCAGCCAGCTGGCGGCCGGCGATCACGTCACCATCTACGCGGTCAGTGGCACGTCAGGTGCGGGCTGCCCGGCAACCGGCGGATCCCCGCTGACCACTAACGCCATCGTGCTCTATACGAGCAGTGCCGCCGCGGGCACCTCAGCCTCGGGTGTCACCACCGATGTCACCGTGGCGATCAACCCGGCGGACGCGGGCGCGGTCGCCTGCAATGCCTCCGCCCAGAACGTCGTCTTGGCCTTGCTGCCTGCTGGCGGGCAGCGAGGCCAGGCTCGCGGCGCTCCCCCGGCCGGGTCAGGGGGGGCAGGGTCCCCACAGAGTACGGCCTCGTCGTCACCTAGCACCGGGACCGGCTGATCGATGGCATTGATCGCAGTCGCTGCGGACAAGGGGGCGCCCGGCGTCACGACTGCATCTGTGGCACTGGCGGCCGTGTGGCCACGGCCGGTGCTGCTCGCTGAGTGTGACCCGGCGGGGGGCGACATCGTCTACCGGCTCCCCGGGGTCGGCGGAACGCGGCTCGACCCGAGGCGGGGCCTGCTCAGCCTGGCGGTGGCCGCGCGGCACGGCCTGCGGCCGCACCAGGTATGGGAGCACACCCAGAAGCTGTACGGCGGCCTGGATGTGCTGGCGGGTGTGACCAGCGCCGAGCAGGGCGCAGGACTGGATGCCCTGTGGGCCGTGGTCGGCGGCTTGCTGTCCAGGATCCCGGACGCCGATGTGATCGCGGATTGCGGCCGGATCGGCGTGGACGGATCCCACTATGACCTGCTGGCTGAGGCCGACGCGGTCGTCCTGATCACCCGGGCCAGCCTGGCCGAGGTGGTCCGGCTCCGCGACCGGGCCATGGCCGTGACGAACGCCCTGCACCGACGGGGCAGGCCTGGGGCTCGCATTGGCGTGGTAGTCATCGCCGACCACCGGAACTTCAAGACCGACATCGCCGAGGTTGGGCAGGCGATCGGGCAGGGCAAGGGCCCGGCGAGCGTCATCGGCGGGCTGGCTTACGAGCCGAAGAGCGCTGACCAGTTGCGCGGCCAGTGGGGCGGCAAGCTCGACAAGTCCCTGCTCATCAGGACCGCGCGGGAGATTGCCGGGTATCTGTCCGCCCAGCTGGCGCAGGCCCAGCTGCCTGCCGCCCAGCCGGCGCCGGCCCAGCCCAGCCGCCAGGAGCTCACTGGCCAGGAGTTCACTGGCCAGGGGTCCGCACCGCAGGGGAGTGCCGCTCCGCAGTCCCGGCCCGGACCCGGTGCGGGTCGTGATCTCACCGGCCGGGATCCGGCGCCCTTCACTGGCTCAGGCGGGCCGGGTCCGGAGTCCGCACCGCCTCGATCGCCTGGTGCAACCGGTCAGCATCCGGTGCTGCCTGAGATGCCCTGGGCCGGCCTCGCGGAACCCATGGGGCCGGTGACTCCCGCGGCCGACCCGCTGTATGCGGCACCGGTGCCGGATGCACCGCTACCTGAGCCGTCCCCGCGGCCCGGACGGGGGCCGCGCGGGCGGCACGCCGGGCCGCCGGCGGCACCGGCCGTGGGGACCGAACGGCCGCATGCCGGGACCGGACGGCAGGCACCTGATCGCGCCGGGTCACTGCTTGACCCTCCGTCTGCCACCGTCTCGGGCGGTCCCGCCGCCCCGCCGGGCGATCCGGGCGGGTGGTGACCGGACATGGACCACGGCGTTGTCAAGCGGCTCCGCAGCGTAGTTGGCGACCGGCTGGCTGAGCAGCGGCGGCTGGACGCGGCGGCCGCTGTGCCACCGATGTCCGGCGAGGACGAGCGGCAGTTCGCCCGCGCGCTGATCGCCCAGGTGCTGGAGGAACACGCCCGGAGTGAGATCACCGCGGGCTGGGCCCCGTCCAACGCGCAGGAGGAAGAGGAACTCGCCGCTGCCATCCACGCGGCGCTGTTCGGGGTCGGCCGGTTGCAGCCGTTGCTGGAGGACCAGCAGATCGAGAACATCGACATCAACGGCTGCGACCGGGTCTTCCTGGGCTACGCCGACGGCCGCGAGGTCCTCGGTGAGCCGGTGGCCGAGAGCGACGACGAACTGGTGGACCTGATCCAGGCCCTGGCCGCCTACTCCGGCCTGTCCAGCCGCCCGTTCGACACGGCCAACCCGCAACTGGACCTCCGGCTGCCGGACGGATCCAGGCTGTCCGCGGTGATGGACGTGACGCTCCGGCCGGCGGTGTCCATCCGGCGGGCCCGGATGGGCAAGGTGTTCCTGGCCGACCTGGTGGGCAACGGCACCCTGCTGCAGGAGGCGGCGGCCTTCCTGGCCGCCGCGACGGCCGCGCGCAAGAACATCATGATCGCTGGGGCCACGAACGCGGGCAAGACGACGCTGCTCCGGGCCATCGCCAACCAGATTCCATCGAACGAGCGCCTGATCACCGTGGAGCGGGCGCTGGAACTTGGCATCGATCACTTCCCCGAACTGCACCCCAACGTGGTCGCCTTCGAGGAGCGCCTGCCGAACATGGAGGGCCATGGGGCGATCTCGATGGCCGAACTGGTCCGCCGGTCGCTGCGGATGAACCCGAGCCGGGTGATCGTGGGCGAGGTGCTCGGCGACGAGATAGTCACCATGCTGAACGCGATGACCCAGGGGAACGACGGCTCACTGTCGACGATCCACTCCAATTCTTCACTGGAGGTGTTCAACCGCATCGCCACCTATGCGATCCAGTCAGCGGAGCGGCTCCCGGTCGAGGCCACGCACATGCTGATCGCCGGGGCGATCGATTTCGTGATCTTTATCGAGAAACGCAACGAGTACTCTCGCGGCGGCCGGCTGCGCCGGTTCGTCAGCAGCATCCGCGAAGTCACCGGGATCGACGGGCGGGTGCTGTCCAGCGAGGTGTTCTCGGCTGGCCCGGATGGCCGCGCCGTGCCGCACGCGCCAGTGTCCTGCATGGCCGAACTGGCCGAGCACGGCTATGACCCGTCGCGGGGGCGCTGGTGACGAATCTGTTCGCAGCGGCGCCGCTCCTCGCGGTCGTCGTCGGCGCGGTAGCCGGAGGCGGCCTGTTCCTGTTCGTCGTCGCGCTGCGCGGCCTGCCGCCGAGCCCGCCGGGCCAGGGCGCCGACCGGTTCGAGGGTGTGGTCCGCCAGATTCTTGGTGTCCGCGGTGCTGTCGCCCTGGTGGCTGGCGTGCTCACCCTCCTCGTCACCGGCTGGGTCGTCGCCGGGGTGGGCGTGGCGTTGCTGGCGTTCAGCTGGCGCGGGCTCAGCGGCGCGGCCGGGGAACGGCGCGCCCTGGTCCGGCTGGAAGGACTCGCCACCTGGACCGAATCGCTGCGCGACACGGTGGCCGGCGCGGTCGGCCTGGAGCAGGCGATCCCCGCCTCCCTGCGGGTCGCGGCGCCGTCGCTCCAGGAGCCGCTCACCCGCCTGGTGGACCGGCTGCACACCCGGGTGCCGATGGGTGAAGCACTGCTGCGATTCGCTGACGACCTCGATGACCCCGGGGCGGATCTCATCATCGCCGCGCTGGTGATCAACGCGCGGCTGCGCGGTCCTGGGCTGCGCGACCTGCTGGGCGCGCTGTCCGGTTCAGTGCGCGAGGAACTCGACATGCGCCGGCGGGTGACCGCGGACCGCAGGTCCACCCGGCGCAGCGTGCAGATCGTGATCGGGGTGTCGGTGGGCATGGCGCTGGGCCTGGCCATGCTGGACAAGGCATTCCTCGCCCCCTACAACAGCGTCATCGGCCAGCTCGTGCTGGTCATCGTGGTGGCTATTTACGCGGCTGGCATCCTCTGGCTGCGCAGGCTCGCGAAGTTCGAGGTGCCGCAGCGGCTGCTCACCTCCCTCGTGCAGGTGCCAGGCGAGACCGTTACCACCGGGCAGGGAGGTCCACCATGACGGTGGCGACCATCTTCGGGGCCGTGGCAGGCCTGGGCCTGTTCCTCTTCGCCTTCGCGCTGACGCCGCGCCGGGCCAGTCTGGCCCGGCAGCTCGCCGCCTTCGACGCGGGAGGGTCGGCCCGGATCCCGGCCGGGTCGCGGGCCACGGCGGAGAAGGAGAGCGAGTTCAGCCGACGGCTGGGCGCCGCGCTGGCGAAGTTCTGCGCGGAACAGGGCTGGCAGTTCCCGTCGCTGCGGGCGAATCTGTCGTTGATCGGCAAGTCGTTCGAGAACTACCTGGCGACGAAGATGCTGCTGGCCGTCTTCGGGCTGCTGTTCGCGCCGATCCTGGTGGCCCTCGGCACGCTGGCCGGTTTCCACGTGTCGTTCATCATTCCGGTGTGGTTTGGCCTGGTGCTGGCCCTGGTCTTCTTCTTCCTCCCCGACCTGGAACTCAAGCAGAAGGTGGACAAGAGACGACGGGACTTCCGGCACGCGATCGGCGCGTTTCTCGACCTGGTCGCGATGAACCTGTCCGGTGGGCGGGGCGTGCCGGAGGCGCTGATGGCGGCCAGTGAGATCGGCACCGGCTGGGCCATGTGGCGGATCAGGGATGCTCTCGTCAACGCGCGGATCACCGGGCAGACGCCCTGGCAGGCGCTCGGCACGCTCGCGGAAGAGGTCAGAATCGACGAGTTGCGCGACCTGTCCGCCGCGCTCAGCCTGGTCGCGGAGGACGGCGCCAAGGTACGCGAATCGCTGACCACACGTGCGGCCAGCCTGCGCCGTCGTGAACTGGCCGACCTGCAGGGCCAGGCGGGGGAGCGTTCCCAGTCCATGCTCGTGGCGCAGATGCTGCTCTGTGCCGCGTTCCTGATTTTCCTCGTCTATCCGGCGGCGCAGACGCTGCTCGGCGCTTGACCAACGTCCGATCTCGATCCCGGGGAACGCCCTGGGAGACGGGCCACGAAGGAGGGACATGAATATGTTCGGAACCCGTAACCACCTGGCCACCCCCTACCTGAGGGCCTTTCTCGGAACGCACGCCGCCCGGCTGCGGTCGGCGCGCCAGCAGCAGGACCGCGGCGCGTCAGCGGTCGAACTGGCCATCATCACGGCCGTGCTGGTCGCGCTGGCGGCCGCGATCCTGGTCATCATCGTCGCTTTCGCCAACAAGCAGGGCACGGCCATCCAGAACCAGGTCGTTCCCTCGCCGTGATCCTGGTCGCGAGCAGCAGGCCCGGCCGTCACCAGG